>JBNMNW010000364.1:0-5150 GCA_051278165.1 Planctomycetota bacterium
GTTGGTTTTCCGGCAGGTACGCACGGACCCAGAGATGGGTGGTGTCGATGATCGAAAGCACCGGTGCGTTGGCGGCGACCAGGTCGCCAGGCTGTAGGTTGACGGTCTCGATGAAGCCATTGACCGGCGCCACAATGCGAAGCTCGGCGATCTGTGCGTCGACACGAGCAAGGTTGGCCGTGCTGGCCGCGAGCCGCGCTCTGGCCTGGGCGATCACTTCGATTCGGGATCCCTGCTTCGCGAGCGACAGCGCCGCCTCGGCACTCTGTACCGCGGCTTTCGCGGCTGCGAGCACTTCAGAGCGCGTGCCGGCTTGCAGCAGTGCGAGTTCGGCGACTCGCACGTCGCGCCCGCCTTCGGCATCGCGCAGCGCGCGGGTTGCCTGGTCGAGTTGGGCACCGCTGATTTGTTTGGATGTCTCGAGTTCTTGGGCGCGTTGGTAGTCGTGATCGGCGAGCGCAAGCTGGGCCTGGGCTTGGCGCAGGCGTGCTTGCGCGGTTTCCAGTTCTTCCTTGCGAGAACCGTTTTTGAGTTCGTCAAACCGGGCTGTGAGTTGATCGAGTGCGGCTTGCTGTTGCGCAATCTCTTCGGGCCGCAAACCGGCTACGAGTTGCTGCAACGCCTGCTCGGCAGCGCTTCGTTCGGCGTCGGCAAACTGGCGTTGCGCCGCGAGATCGAACGGCTCAAGTTGGAGCAGTAGATCGCCGACCTTGACTGGCAAGCCTTCTTGCGCAAAGACCCGCGCGACTCGGCCGCCGACGCGCGAGCCAACCCGGATCTGGTCGGCCTCGACGAAGCCGGAGACCCGCAACGGGCCGTTCTGTTGTTGACTGACAATCAGCGCGGCGATCAGGCCCGCGAAGATGATCACTGGAACCACGATACGGGTCACGATGGGCATGCTGCTTCGATTGGAGCACAGTTGCGTGTCGTTGGTACGTGTGCCGTTGGTTTCCTCTCTAACGGTCGCAACGTTGCCGTCGCGTTTGATACCAACCCTTTGCTACCGCCAGGGCGTGATCCAGTCGCCGTGAGCGTGTTGCCGTGCAGTGGACTATATTGCTAATGGCGACGAGGTCCTGGATCGAGGAATACGAATGTCGCTGCAGCGATGCTCAACACCATCATCCTAGCTATTGCCCTGCTCTGTGGCGCGATTCTGTTGTCTCGAAGGATCCGGGACAACGTCGCATGGCGCGCCACGGTGACACCACTGGCATCGATCATTGGCAGTGGCTTCTTGGTCGTCTTGCCGTTGCTCGGCAACGCTGTGGGGGGCTATGCGCCCATTGCGATGATGAGCGTCGTTGTCTTGGCCTTTGCGGTCGGCGCAGCCATCCGCTTCAACATCAAGCACTTGGAGCCGCTCGTGACGAAGTCGCAGGCGAGCTTGACCATTGTGCGTCTCGATCGCGCCGCCGCCATCGTTCTGGGCTTCGCCTACTTCATCTCGGTAGCCTTCTATCTGCGGCTGCTTGCGTCGTTTGCTTTGCGCGGACTTGAGATTGAAAGCGAACTGCTAGAGCGGTGCGTGACAACCGCGATCTTGGCCTTCCTCGGCATTGCCGGCTGGATTCGTGGCCTGTCGTTTCTCGAGCGGCTTGAAGAGTATTCGGTGTCGATCAAGCTGGCGATCATTGCTTCGCTGGTCTTTGGTTGGGCTTCACATGACGTCACCCTGGTGGGAGAGTTTGACCTGGCTGCGTCGCTGCCAAAGAACCTCGACTGGTGGCATGTGGTCCGGCTCATGGCAGGAGTTCTCATTGTCGTGCAAGGCTTCGAGACCTCTCGCTATCTTGGCCGCGAGTATTCGCCGGAACTGCGCGTTGTCTCCATGCGCCGAGCACAAATCATCTCGGCGCTGATCTATGTGGTGTTTGTCTCGCTGACCGTGCCTTCGTTTCACCTGTTGGGTCAGGAAGTCAGCGAGACCGCCGTCATCGATCTGTCCAGAGTCGTAGCGAGCATCTTGCCGTCCATGCTGATCGTCGCGGCGGTGATGAGTCAGTTTAGCGCGGCGGTTGCCGATACCATTGGCACCGAGGGTTTGCTTGCTCAGGCGTTGGGTAAACGCTGGAGTCTCCCTGCAAGATCTGGCTACGTCCTGGTCGCGGTCGTTGGCATCGCGCTTGTCTGGAGCAGCAATATCTTTGCGATCATCGCGCTGGCATCGCGCGCGTTTGCCAGCTACTACGCGCTCCAGTGCCTGCTGGCCGCCATGGTTGCCAGCGGGGGCGCACCGGATCGTTGTCGTCAGCCGGGACATGCGCTGGGCTTCGCAGCCCTCGCGATCTTGCTGTTGGTGGCGGCGGTGATTGCCGTGCCTGCTGGCTGAGCAACTTCTCGTTTCGTTCGCACCATCACCTCAACGTCTAGCGATTGCGCCCACACGCCAAGCACAGAAACAACACGTTGCTGCGACGCGCCGTTGCGAGTGGATAGATAGGCACCGCGAACGCGTTGTATAAGTGCCTGGCACCATACCGTTGGGTTCAACACGCGTCGAGGGTGACCTGATGCGCGATCGAGCTGCTGGTTACGACTGGACTTGCTCAGTGCTCATGCTGTTGCGTCTCATTGCTTGGATCATGAACGGTGGATGAGATCATGAACGCTCGCGGCCAAAGGCCTCCGAGTAGTAACACTGCCAGGATCGTCGTGACGGCTGAAGCCTCCATGCGAGTGAGGTCTTGTTCGCCAGCGTGCGAACGGGTGCCGGAGAATAGGATGGAGAAGCATCGCATCACGTTGATGCCATTGAGTGCGGTCGCGAGAATGACGGCGACCCCAACGAGTGGATACTCGTCAACCGATCCCTGGATCAGCAAGTCTTCGGCGACGAAGCCGAGCGTTAGTGGCAGGGCGACGCTGGCAAATCCAAGCAACAAGAACGCGACCGCCATGCGCGGCGTGCGCGAGAAGCTGCCGCCAGGTCTGCGTAGGGAGAGTTCGCCGCGTCGCGCCTCAAGTGCGGCGATGGTCATCACGAAGCCGCTGGTGGCGAGTGCCATGACCTGCCATGACAGCACCGCGCCCGCCTTGCCGACCTCCGAGGTGTTCTCTAGTCCGAACGCAATCAAGCCGGTTTGGCTGATCACCAGCCATGCGGCGGCTCGACGGGCACTTGTTTGCACGACACCTAGTCCGGCGGCGAGGATGCCGGTGAATGCGCCAACCGCAGCGAAGACATGGGCGAGGCTGCCACCTGACAGTTCTCCGCAGACTGTGAGCTGTGCGTAAACGCCAGTTTGAGGTGCGACGAACGCTACGAACAGTCCGAGTGGTGCGCGTTCGGCGACCAGTGGTAGCCAACCATGTAGCGGCATTGAGGCCTCGCGCACCGCGATGGCGAGTAGCCATGCGCCCGCGCCGACCATTGGGTATCCAGCGGCTAGGGCGATCGTGCCGAGCGCCAGTGCAATCACGGAGATGGTTTGGTAGCGCCGGAAGGCGCGCGCGCACAAACTGTCGCCAGGGTTTAGTCGGGTGAGTTCACGTCCGACGACGGCAATGGAGGCCGCCCACAACACCGTCAATACGATGGGTTGATCGGTCGAGACAAATGCGATCGCCAAGGCCACCACGGTCAGGATGACGCCTAGGGTGCGAGGCCGGTGAGACTGCACGGGCGCCATCGCGATTGCGAGTAGCGCAACGAGCAGATTGACGAACGGCGAGGTTAGATGCCAATCGTTACTGACCCACTCAAGCACCAAGCCCATGTCGTTAGCGGATGCAGCAGGCGGAAACCAGTGTGCGAATCCCTGTAGGGCTGCAAGCAGCACTAGTAGCGCGACAACATATAGCGTGGCGTTCCGCCGGGCGAGTTGGGCATCGGTCACGCGAGCGACCATCCTTGCAACCAAGAGCAGGGCGATCGCGATCAGCAGTGGTAGGGGGCGAATCACTTGGCTGATCCTTTCTGGTCAGGCGAGGCGGGCGGCGTCGGCGGACTTCCGACCAGCATCTTGGTGATTCGCTGGTCTAGTCGATCGATGTGCTGCATCAGTGCTTTGAAGCGGTACACGACCTGATCGGTGAGCAAGGCATCGAAGTAGCCTCGTTCGAGCGCGTGGCGATAAAGCCATGGTCGAATGGCGCGAGGCAGCAGTCGTTCGATGTGGATCGGGGTGCGCGGCACGTGTCGGCCGACAGCCAATTCTAGGTTGTAGTGGTCACGCAGCAGGCTTGGCGAGCGCAGGATTTCGAGGCTTCGGATCGTGGCATGACCGCAGATGTGAATGAGTGGGATGTAGTGCAGTCCGCAGCCAATCTCGACCAGGATCAGGCCGACTTGCGTCATGGACGCGTACGCTAGCAAGCCCTTGATGTCCGTTTGCACTCGTCCGACGAACGAACCGTGCAGTGCCGTTGCGCCGCCGACAAAGATGATGGCCCAGGCGACTGCCGGCGTTTGCATGAGCAGCGGCGAGGCTCGCAACAACAAGAACGGCCCAAGATGAATCGAGATCGAACCATAGAAGATGGCGCTCGATGGCGTTGGCCCTTCCATGGCGCGCGGCAGCCACCCGCCAAGGGGCACTTGTGCCGACTTGCCCATTGATGCCCAGAGCAGCAAAGCTCCGATGCCGGCGGCGGCGGTGGCGTTGTTGGATGGCGATAGTGCCGGCCACGGAGCGTCACCAACTGCAAACTCACAGTTGCCAGCTTCGTGATGCAGCCAGACGAGTGCGCCGAGCATGCCGACATCGCAGAGCCGGTAGGTAATGAAGGCACGCAGGCCGTGATCGACGGGAGCTTGGCGCTCGTTGAAGTAGGCGATCAATAGTGCCGACGCGAGTCCGACCAGCTCCCAGCCTAAGAAGACCATGTCCAGGCTGCCGGCCAACACCACGAGTTCGGTCGCCGCTCCGAACAGCGCAAGCAACAAGTAGAATCGGCTAAAGCCTTCCTCGCGGTGCAGGTAGCGGCGCGAGAATGCGGCAATCAGGCCGGTCAGCGCGGCGACGAAGATTGCGAACGGTAGCGACAGGTGGTCGGCGAGCAGGGTGCCGTGGAACGAGTAGTGGTCGACGGTGAACCAGTTGCCAAGATCCACAATGTGCACTGCCTTGCCGCTAGCAAACATCGGCACCATCGCCGTTGCACCGGCAAGCGTGGCGAGTAGGAATGCAGTGCCAACGATGCGG
>JBNMNW010000365.1:0-5081 GCA_051278165.1 Planctomycetota bacterium
GTGATGGCCAGTGCCGCGTGATTGCCGACGTGCAAGACGTGCCGGCGACCTTCGGCGGCACGGCGCGCTTCAACGTGCACAATGCACTTGCTGCCATCGCCGCAGCAACTGCACTAGGCATCGATCCTGCCGCCATAACCGCGGGGCTACAGTCGTTCGTTAGTTCGCCAGAGGACAACCCGGGTCGCGGCAATCGCTTCGACATCGGCGGAGTGCAGGTGATCGTCGACTTCGCCCATAACGCACATAGCGTCAGCGCCCTTGCGGACATGGTGACGACACTGCCCTCGTCGCGGCGCTTGGTGTTGCTCGGTCAGGCTGGCGATCGATCCGACGAATCGGTGCGCGATCTGGTTCGCGCGACGTTGCAGTTCCGGCCTGATCTCATCATCGTCAAGCGCATGCGTGAACTGCTGCGCGGCCGCGACGAGAACGCCATGGTCGACTTGATCGAAGCCGAACTACTCGCGCTCGGCACGCCCAGCGATGCCATCATGCGCAGCAACTCAGAACTCGAGGCCGTGCATGCCGCGCTGGCTTGGGCTCGGCCTGGCGACTTGTTGCTCTTGTTGTCGCACTCGCAGCGCGCAGACGTGTTGGCGTTGATGCAGCGATTGCAGAGCGAGCAGGCGTAGAGGCCTGCCGCGTCCGAACGCTCAGTCGAGCCTGTTTGGCCGCGCATTGGTTGCTGCAAACTCGTTGCTGACCAATGAGCTGTTGGCGATTTCGGCTGGTTAGGCGGACCGGGCTCCTGAGAGCCCTAGCGCCCGCCGCGGTTTCGATGTCGATCGTCACACCACGGCGAGTTGCTGTCACCTGCAGGCTCACGCCCGCGCGCTGGCCGTCGGCAAGGCCAGAGAAGTCGGCCATGCCATCCCCGTCGCCGCTCGCGGTTGTCTGCGGGGGCAAGGTGGTTCTCGCCGAACGCATCCATGCTCTCTAGGATTATGGACGGATCGAACGGCATCGTTCTGAAGCAACGACAGAATCCGCATGAAACACTTTTCCATCGCTCTCTCTCTGGCTTTTGCACTCTGCACTCAGGCATCCGCGCAGGTCCAGCTTGCCAATTCGTTTGGCGATCACATGGTCTTGCAACGTGACGTCGGCGCCAGGGTCTGGGGCACCGCCGCACCTGGCAAAACGGTTGTGATTGGGTTCGCTGGCAAGTCGGTAACGGCAACCGCGGCGAAGGATGGTCGCTGGATCGTTACCCTGCCTCCCATGCCGGCCAACGCGGAAGGTCGAGAACTTGTCGTGACCGGCTCGGGTGGTAGTCGCTCTGATGGCAGTGACTCTGGCGACAATGACGCGAACGACAGTGTGCGAATCGTCGATGTATTGGTGGGGGATGTCTGGGTCTGCGGTGGGCAGAGCAACATGGCATGGACCATGAGAAGCTCTCGCGATGCTGACATCGAGATCGAGTCCGCCGACACGCCACAGGTTCGCTACCTTCGTGTGCCCAATATTGCGCGCGCCGAGCCACAGGCAGACTTTCCAGTCGAGAGCCCGACGCATAAGGATGGCAACTGGCGACTCTGCACTCCGGAGCAAGTCGAAGACTGCACCGCTGTGGGCTACTACTTCGCCCGCCGTCTACATCGTCGACTTCGGATCCCGATCGGAATCATCGACACCTCTTGGGGCGGGACGATGGCGCAGCACTGGTGCGCCAAGCCAACGCTGCGAACGTTTGCCACGGTAGACTCCTACTTCAAAAGCTACGAAGCCAAGCGCAAGCAGTGGGTCGACGGCGGCGAGGAAGAGGGGGCCAGTCGTCGCTTCGACGCCGACGTTGCAACTTGGGAGAAAGCTCGTGAGGCAGCCAAGGCTGCTGGCGAGCGTGCGCCAGGTCGACCCAACAAGCGCAACTACGAGAACCCGGCACACCTTGCGCACCCAGGGGCGATGTTCGATGGTGTGATTGAACCAATCAAGAACACGGCTCTGCGTGGAGTGGTGTTCTACCAAGGAGAGAACAACTCCTTCGGAGAGAGCTGGAAGCCGTTCTCAAGCACCTTCCCGGCCGTCATCCGTGACTGGCGAAGAGCATTCGGAGTCGCCGACTTGCCGTTCTGCAACATCCAGATTGCCGGCTGGAGCACGCGTCGTTCGATGACCTACGACATGAACCACCACACCAACGTTGTGCGTGAGGTGCAGTTGGATACCTGGCTGGACACAGAGAACACCGGGCTCATCGTTACCTACGATTGCAACAGCAATGGCAGCATCCACCCCGCCCGCAAACTGCCCGTCGGGGAACGCACGGCGCGTTGGGCGTTAGCCAAGGTCTATGGGATTAAGGACCGTGGCAACAAGCGGCCGATCGAATGGCGCGGCCCGTTGTATGAGGGCATGAAGATCGTCGACAACAAGATCGTCGTGTCGTTCGTCAAGGAGACGGCGCGAGGCCTGCGACTCGACAAGGATGTGGCATTCGGTTTCTACGTGGCCGGCGAGGACAAGACGTTCCACCACGCATTGGCGCGCATTCTCGGCAAGACGAGCGAAGTCGAGATCTGGTGCGATGCCGTCAAGCAACCGGTGGCGGCCCGCTACGGCTGGTCCAACCTGCCGGCAGGCACTCTGCTCAACGGTCGCGAGCTACCGGCCTACCCGTTCCGCACGGACAGCTGGCCGTTAGAGCCCCATCAGTCGACTGGAGCCTACGTGCGCGGCGCAGGGCGATGACCTTGACGCGAGGATGTGTCGAACAGCGTCTCGATACCTCTATCGGAGCAACGGGTCTTCGCGAACCGTCAGCGCCTGGGTTCCAATGACCTTGCCGCCGATCGTCAACGTGATCCGGTAGCTGCCGGCCGCTGCTTCCCGGCGACCGAAGCGTTGCCCAAAGAGGGGTTGGCCGGACGCGAGATGGCCATAGTTCTCGACCAACTCCTTGCGCAAGCTATCGATCTGTCGAGTGGACTTGGCCGCTTTGATTCGGGAACGGAGCTCCTTGAAGGCCTCCTTATCGCTGATTCGTTCCTGCACGTTATCGGCAGTCGCGAGCATCTGGCGGCGGTAGTCTTCGAGTTCCTCAGCCGTCGCCGCCACCCGAAGGTCCCAGACGACGCGGTTGATGCCGGGTTTGCCTGTTGGGCGCAGCGTGCGCACGGTGTTGCCGAGCACATCTGCAATCGTCAAACGCACGTCGTCACTCGCAGCCTTCAGGTGGATCGTCAGCAGGGCACCACGGGTTGGGTTTTTGCCGCGGAACATTCGATTTGGCTGCTTGCGCCCGAGCCGGATCTGCACCCACTTGGTCGCTCGGCGCGGCGCGAACAGGTGCGCCTCCTTGGACCCTTGATCGGCCCATTGGCGTAGTGCCGAGAGGTCGTCGAGAATCCAGATGCTGCGACCATGCGTTGCCGCGATCAGATCGCCATCGCGTGGGTGAATCACAAGGTCGTGCATTGCCACGGTCGGCATGCCAGCCATCAACCGCATCCATGAGTGACCGCGGTCAAGCGATGCGTGCACGGCGAACTCTGTGCCAAGGAACAGTAGGTTGGCATTCTCATGGTCCTCGCAGATGACGTAGACGCTGCCGTCGGGCAGGTTGGCCGTCAAGTTGGTCCAGGTTGCGCCGAAGTCCTCGGTCACGAATGCATACGGCGACATGTCATCCCGTCGGTGATCGTCAAAGGTCACGTAGCAGCGACCCTTCACAAACCGTGATGGTTCGACCCTGCTCACCCAAGCGCCAGCAATCACATCCGGCACGTTGGGCGCCACGTTCTGCCACGAGACACCATCGTTGCGCGTGACCTGCAGGTTGCCGTCATCCGTGCCCACCCAGATTACGGCCGGATCGATCGGCGAATCGGCGATCGTTACGATCGTGCAGTGGTTCTCGCCGCCAGTCACACTGCGGGTCAGTCCGCCCGATTCCGAAGCGTTGCGCTTGTTCGGGTCATTGGTGGTCAGGTCAGGGCTGATGATTCGCCAACTCTCACCGCGGTCTTCTGAGCGGAACAGGTAGTTGCTGGCGAAGTAGACGGTGCGCGGATTGGCATGTGCCAAGACCAGAGGGCTCGACCAGTTGAATCGAAACTGGGGCGGCAACTTGGGGCGATCGGGTGAGTAGCCGAAGAACCAGTGTTCGCCGGGCGAGATCGTGTAGCGCGTTGCAGTCTCACGGCAACTTGGATCGACGTGGTCGACGTAGTTGACGATCGTCTCAGGCGTCGGGGTGATGAATCGGTGTTCCCGGGTCTCGACGTTGAGGCGCGCTGCGAAGCCGACATGATTGACGAAGTAGGCCGTGCGCCAATCCGTTGGATCGACTTGCGAATGGAAGCCATCGCCTTCACCGACCCAGGTGTTGTGCATGTTGAGGATGCCGCGCGGCTCACGCGAATTGCTCGGGCCGGTCCAGATGCCGTTGTCCTGTAGTCCGCCGATGACCCAGTAAGGGTCCCGCATGTCGACACCGATCGCATAGTACTGGCCGATCGCCATGTTGTTGAGAAAGGTGATCGTCTTGCCGCCGTCGATGGTGCGTTGCGCTCCTTGATCGGTGGCGTTGTACCAGATCTTCGAATCGGTGGGGCTGATCCACATGTCGTGGTCGTCGCCACCGCCACCCCACCAACGGCTCGTGAAGGTCTTGCCACCGTCCTTCGAGACCTTGAAGTCGCGGCTGACCACGTAGATCAAGTTGGGGTCGTTCGGATCGATCGCGATCTGACCGTGGTAGAACGGACGCACCGCGTGCGGCAATAGAAAGCACCAGGTCGCGCCAGCGTCCATCGACTTGTAGACGCCAGATCCCGGCACCCCGTCCGGCAGGTTCTCATCCGTCTCCACGGCGGCGACTAGAATGCTTGGATCCCGGCGATGAATCGAGATGTCGACTTGACCGATCTCGCCGAGCGGCAGTCCCTCGGTCAACTTCGTCCAAGTCGCACCGGCGTCAGTGGTCTTGAAGATGCCGCCGTTGGCGCCACCACTCTGGTAGTGCCACGGTTGCCGCAGCCGCTCGTACATGCCCACGTACAGCACGTTCGGGTTGCTGGGATCCATCTCGATATCGGTCGCACCGGTCTTGCCATCGTCGGGCAATCCATTGC
>JBNMNW010000366.1:0-5025 GCA_051278165.1 Planctomycetota bacterium
CGCCGATCTCGATGATCGAAACGGTGATCAACTACCGTTCGGAGTACATCACCGACAAGAGTGGCGCCCGGGTGAGCTTTCGCTTCGATGACGAGGGCGATGACTTCGTGCGCGATAGCACTGGTGAGCTGATCCCCGACGAGCATGGCCGGCCCTACAGGCAATGGCGCGACCACATCAAGTCGGCGGACGACATCTGGAAGGAGATTCTGGCCGCGACGGAACTGCCGGGAACCACATCCGCACCAAAACTTCAGCCGATCAACGCTCGCATCGTGATGCTTCAGAGCGGCATGCGCGCGCCGATGGGAATCAAGGTCAAGGGGCCTAATCTAAAGACCATCGAAGGGGTTGCTCTGCAGCTGGAGCGGTATCTGAAGGAAGTGCCGAGCGTGGTAGCCGCGACGGTCACGGCAGACCGACTTGTTGGCAAGCCTTACCTCGAGGTGGAACTCGACCGGAAGGCTCTGGCGCGCTACGGGCTGCACATCGGCACTGTGCAACAAGTGATCGAAGTCGCCATCGGCGGCAAAACCCTCACGAGCACCGTTGAGGGTCGAGAGCGATACCCGGTGCGGGTGCGCTACCTGCGCGAGCTTCGCGATACGCCAGAAAGCCTCGGCCAGATCCTGGTGCCGACGATGGACGGTGCGCAGATCCCGTTGACCCAGATCGCCGAGATCCGCTACGTGCGTGGCCCCCAGGCCATCAAGAGCGAAGACACGTTCTTGATCGGCTACGTCGTGTTCGACAAACAGGCTGACACAGCCGAGGTCGGCGTTGTCGAAGAGTGCCAGGCCTACCTACAGGCGAAGATCGACTCGGGTGAGTTCTTGCTGCCGACCGGTGTCAGCTACACCTTCGCGGGCAACTATGAGAACCAGATCCGCTCGCAGAAGACACTGTCGATCGTGATGCCGATCGCCCTCTTCATCATCTTCATGATCCTCTACCTGCAGTTCAATTCGGTATTGACGTCGATGATGGTCTTCTCGGGCATCATCGTCGCCTGGGCAGGAGGCTTCATCTTCATCTGGTTGTACAGCGTTCCAGGGTTCCTCAACTTCGATGTCTTTGGGACCAACATGCGGGATCTCTTCCAAGTCGACACGATCAACCTCAGTGTGGCGATCTGGGTCGGCTTTCTAGCTCTGTTCGGGATCGCCTCGGATGACGGTGTGGTGATGGCCACCTACCTCAACCAAACCTTCGAAGACGAAAAGCCGACGTCTCGCGACAGCATTCGGAAGATGGTCGTGACGGGAGCGCAAAGGCGCATCCGACCGGCGCTGATGACGACGGCAACGACCATCCTTGCGCTCATCCCGGTGCTCACTTCCAAAGGCCGCGGCTCCGACATCATGGTGCCGATGGCCATCCCCTCGTTTGGGGGAATGGTCATCGCAATCATGACGATGCTTATTGTTCCGGTGCTGTACTGCAGCGTTCAGGAAGGACGCTTCCGAATGGCCACTAAACGGACAGCCTGATGTCCGCATCTGTGGACTGGCGACAAGCGAGACTGGTATTCCCACACTGGGGATGCCCGACTGGAACGCGACGGAATCAACCCAATCAGGAGACGGCATGGTCAATGGAGGTACGGATGACTGGTAGTGATCATTTCTCGACGATGGTGGTGGCATCGCGTGTCCTGCGCGCGATCTCAGCGATCGACGGCACCCCGCGGCTCACGAAGGCGGGCGAATGAACGACCGTTCCACCCGGTACGAGAAGGGCAGTCTCAGCCTGATGGGCACGGTCGCGATGGGCACGGGCGTCATGATCGGGGCCGGCATCTTCGCGCTGACGGGGCAGGTCGCGGAGCTCGCGGGCGGACTCTTCCCGATCGCGTTCATCGACAGGTGTGAACGGAGTGGCGCTCCTGACTCCGGTCTCCGTGTGCCAAACGGATCTTGGCTTCGATGGTCGTCAGCCATTCGCAACCGCAGCAAGAATCCAAAGTGACGTGGCATGTCGCTTGCAACCTCACTGCTATGAATTGCAGAAGTTGCCTATCTCCATTCTTCTCGGCCGCCCTGACCGTATGCATGGCCGGGTCCGCTGCCGCTGCACAGTCCGAAGCAGATGCTGCACAGGGCGTCACGGTCACCCTCGGCGACCTTAATGCCCGAATCGTCGCAATCGACGAAGGCTTCGTATCGATCGCCTTCCCGGGCTCCCAAGGGTCGACAGCGCGGCTTGCTGCGTCCAGCGTATCCGCGGACAAGCGCTTCGACTTCCGCCAAGCCAACATGCAGGCAGACAATGCCGACGCGTGGATCGAACTAGCGGAGCACGCACGTTTGCACAATCTGCACGTCCGTCGCATCGAAGCGCTGCAGGCAGCGGCCGAACGCGATCCGCAACGGAAGGCGATGCTCGACAAGCTGATGGCCGAGACCCGTAGCGTCTGTGGCCAGGAGAATCTTCAAAAGGCAAAGGAACTACGCGCCGCGGGCGAACTCGAGGACGCCGTTGAGCATTTGAAGGCGATCACAACCGACTTCACCGAATGTTCGGCCGGCAAGCAGGCGCAGAAGCTGCTAGACGAAATCCGCGCAAACCTCAACCAAGAACGCACGCGAGCGGTCACGCAGCAGACACAACGCCAGCGCATCCAAGAGAACCATCCCGAGTTGGCCGACGCGCGGGACATGCTTGCTGCAGGACAGAAGCTCATCAAGCAGGGCCTCCGCAACCTCGACGACTTGGTCGAGTCGCGAGATTCGTTCGAAGACGCGCTCGCACGCTTCCAACGCGTTCGCACGCAGCTCGCCCATTGGTCCGAGCGCAATCGCAATGACAAACCCATGGCGCAAGCCGCCATGCAAGAACACGACCACCTCGCCCAGCTTGCGACGCATCGCGCCGTTGGCGCACACATCCAACTTGGCCACGTCTACATTGCACGCGGCGACCAGCAGTCGGCTCTCAGTCATCTCGGCTACGCTGCGGCACTCGATCTCAGCAGCATCCGGGTCAGTCGACTCCGTCAAGCGATCGCCAGCAGCAACAACTGGTAGCATGCTTGCCCATGGTGTGTCCTGACGAATCCCGAAGAGCAAGGGGAAGCCGCGCCCCGACGGACTCACGCTGTATCGGACTCGCGAGTGCAAGTCTCGTCCGCGGTAAGCGCCGTCGCGCCGCGTAGCAGGCCCCAGGTGTCGCGCGAAATCGCGGTGCCCAAGCGGAGTGTCAAGTGAGTTGCGGTAGGAATCCCGGTGCGGCAAATGCCACACCGGCCTCCCCCGCGGCGTTCCGACTACCGAGTCGTCTGGCACGACGATTGCGACATCTCCGATATGAGTATGAATACCGAAAAGGAATTGCAGACTTTGCTCAGTGGTGAGGTCGCGGCGGCCGAAACCTACACGCAGGCCATCGACGCCCTGCCCACCCAGCATCAACACCATCACCTGTTACGCGGGCTGCGTGAACGGCATGGCGATGCCATCAAGTACTTCCACGACGAACTTCAAAAGCGTGGGGTCGAGCCGCAAGCGTCGAGCGGCGCCTGGGGCCACTTCGCCAAGGCCGTCGAAGGTTCGGCACTGATGGTCAGCAACAAGCTCGCACTGAAGGCGCTGCGAGCCGGCGAAGAACGCGGCCTGGCCGAGTATCTGAGCGCCGCCCGTAGCGCCAACCTGGCGGCTGAGCACCGGACTTACATCGAAACGAAGCTGGTGCCGGCGCAGCATCATCACGTATCGAAACTCGACAAGGTGCTGCAGGAAGTCTGATCGCAGTTCGCGCCACACACCCGAGACACCGTCAACCACAACCGGTGCCGGACAGCGACCATGCCGCGACTGAAGTCCTGGTGACGCCCTTGCATCCCGCGGTCGACGTCCGCGCCCCTCGTCAACCCCACCGGCGGCGCTCGTGCCTTGCGACGCTGCTCCCAACCAATCCACTTCCATGGCAAACACCACAAACTCCGCACACCCTCACATCCTGTTCGCAACCGATCGCGCCCCCGGTACTGAGGAACATCTCGCATTCGCCGCCAGTCTTGCCAATAAGCTCGGTGCTCGCTTGACCCTCTACCACGCGGTGCCGGCCGTTGCGCCGATCATGACCGCGCCGCTGGCAGAGTCTCCTGCCGACGCCGTCGAGCCGTTTGCGCAGGTGCAGCGAGCGATTGCCGAAACTGCCGGCACCCTTGCGACGGATCGACCGGTGGCCATCGAAGTAGAGCAGGTACCTCACGTGAAGGACGCCATCCTCGCCGCCGCAAGTCGTCTGGCTGCGGATCTGATCGTGCTACCGACCCACGGCCGGTCGGGGCTGAGTAGGCTGGTGCTCGGCAGCGTCGCTGAAGAAGTCGTGCGCAGTGCGACCCTGCCGGTTCTGCTGCTGACCGACAACATGCTTGCGAACGTCGGGCCAGCTGGTGAAGTCGAAGGGCCGATGGTCGTCGCGACCGATCTGTCGCTGGAATCGATCGACGCCCATCAAGCTGCGGTGGCGCTCTCGCGACGCCTCGATCTTCGGGTGCGGTTGTTGTCCGTGGTGACGGACCCCTTGCCGCTGCCTGTTGTCGGCGGTGTTGCCGTCGTGCCCGAAGCAGCCGATCCGCAACCTGCGATCGAGACCCGGACCAAGCGACTGCACGAATTGGCCTTGGCGATCGACTCGAAGACGCCGATCGAAGTTGAAGCGTATGTAGCTCACGATCCCGTCGATACCATCGTCGGACGAGCCCAGCAGTTGCACGCGCCGTTCCTTGTTCTGACGACACACGGTCGCCGTGGCATCGTGCGCATGCTCGAGGGCAGCGTCGCCGAACAAGTCGTGCGCCGCGCATCGACGCCAGTGTTGGTCATGCCCGTCGCTCGGTGAGTTGCTGGCACTTCGATCGCGAACCCGACCCGGAGAACCACCATCTGCATGAGCTGCATGAGCTGATCCTCTATGCGAAGACCGATGGCGGCTGGAGGTAGTAGGGATGCGCTGCATGTTTGCAAGCAGGGCTGTGTCCCTCAGTGGCCGAGGATGGCAATGAGCCGCGCGGCCGTGAAG
>JBNMNW010000367.1:0-5021 GCA_051278165.1 Planctomycetota bacterium
CACAGGTTGCGCGAAGCGCAACCTGTGGTTTGAACCGGGTACAGTACGCAGGGCATCTGCACGTTGCATGTTGCGCGTTGCGCGTTGCGCGTTGTACGTTGGCGAACGGCCCTGAAGTCATCATGTTTAAGACTCACATCTTTCTGCTTTCGTGCGCGGTCGCCGCACCGCTCACTGCCCAGAGCGCGTCCGCGGTCGCCGCACAGTTTTTTCCGCCGGGCGAGACTGGGTGGGCCAGCCTGTTTGACGGCGAGTCGCTCGACGGTTGGACTCAGAAGAACGGCACGGCTACCTACGAAGTGGTCGATGGCACGATCCTCGGCACGACTGTTAAGGGTAGTCCCAACTCGTTCTTGTGCAGCGATCGCTTCTATGGCGACTTCGAGCTCGAGTTCGATGTGAAGCTGTTTGACGACCAGCTCAACAGTGGCGTGCAGATTCGCAGCCATTCGATTCCTTCGCACAAGATGGGGCGGGTGCATGGCTATCAGGTTGAGATCTCGACCAATGGGCACGCGGGCTTTGTCTACGACGAGGCGCGGCGCGGTTGGTTGAGCACGGATCGCGACGAGCCGGCGCGGCGGGCGGCCTATAAGAATGGCGAGTGGAACAGCTACCGCGTGATCTGCTTCGGTTCGTCGATTCGCACGTGGGTTAACGGCGTGCAGGTTGCGAACATCACCGATGACTGGTCGCCGACCGGATTCCTCGGTTTGCAGGTGCACGGCGTCGGTGGCGATCCCAAGTATCGCGTCGCGTGGCGCAACCTTCGCATCCGCGAGTTAGGTGACGGCGGCGGCTTCGCTTCGTTGTTCAACGGCAAGGATCTCAGTGGCTGGAAGGTCAACGAGAACCCGCAGTCGGTGACGGTCAAGGAAGGCGCAATCGTCGTGCGTGGCGAACGCGCGCATGTCTTCTACAACGGCCCGGTTTACCAGCACACGTTCAAGAACTTTGAACTTCGTGCCCTGGTCAAGACCAAGCCGAAGGCGAACTCCGGTATCTACTTCCACACCTTGTTCCAGAAGAGTGGTTGGCCGGAGAAGGGCTACGAGGTGCAGGTCAATAACTCGCAAAGCGATTGGCGTCGCACCGCTGGCTTGTATGGCATCGTCGATATCAAGGAAGCGCCCGCTAAGGACGATGCTTGGTTCTTGATGACGATGCGCGTTGACGGCAATCACGTAACCGTGTCCGTCGATGGCAAGCAACTGATTGACTACGATGAGCCAGACAACGCGGAGCGCCCGAAGCACATGGCCGGGCGCCTGCTTGATCGCGGCACTTTCGCGTTTCAGGTGCACGATCCGGGCTCGGAAGTCTGGTTTAAGGACATCCGCGTCAAGCCGCTACCGGAGTAGTTTGCGGCCACGGCCGCGAGAAGACTGCCGCGAACTGACAGCCGCGCGACTACCCGCGCGCGCGCGACTTCTTCTGCTCTTGTCGCGACTTCGCGATGATGCGATCGGCCGCCTTGGGGTTGGCCTTGCACTCAAGCAGCGCGCTGAGCAGTAGCGGCGCCACGATCGTTGCATCGGACTCGATGACAAACATCGGTGTCTTCTCGGTCAGCTTGTCCCATGTGATCTTCTCGTTCGGGGTCGCGCCCGAATACGAGCCGTAGGACGTCGTCGAATCGCTGATCTGGCAGAAGTAGGCCCACGGCTTCACTCGCTGCTCGAGGTCGTACTTGATCGATGGCACCACGCAGATCGGGAAGTCGCCAGAGATGCCGCCGCCGATCTGGAAGAAGCCGATGCCCTTGCCCTTCGACAGGTTCTTGTAGTCGTCGTAGAGGCCCGCCATGTATTCGATGCCGGACTTGACGATGCTCGCGTTGCACTCTTCGAACTTGACGTGACTGGCGAAGATATTGCCGAACGTCGAGTCTTCATAGCCCGGCACAACCATTGGCAAGTTGGCCTTGGCGGCTTCCATCAACCAGCACTCTTCAACCTTGCCGCGGTAGTCCTTCTTCTTGAGCTGCTGGATCAGCTCGTAGAAGTATTCGTGCCAGTAGCGTCGTTCGCCGGTCTTGGTCGCGCGCTGCCACATCGGCACCAGGATCTTCTCTACAGCCCGGAACGCTTCGTCCTCCGGAATGCTCGTGTCGGTGACGCGCCGCATGCGTTGGTTGAGGATGCGGGTGTCATCTTGCTTGGTGAAGTAGCGGTAGTCGGGGAAGTCCTTGTAGTGATCGTGCGCAACCAGTCGAAACAGCGATTCCTCCAGATTGGCACCGGTCACCGACATGCCGTGGATCAGGCCCGCGCGGATCGCGGGGGCGAGGGTGATGCCGAGCTGCGCTGATGACATCGCCCCGGCGACGGCCCAATACATGCGGCCGCCCGCTTGGATATGGTCCCAGTAAGCGAACAGTGCGTCGCGCGTCGCGCGAGCATTGAAGTTCTGGTAGTTGCGGGTGACGAACTCGAGGATCGGAAGACCGGGCGTTGCCATGAGGTGATTTGATAGCGGATGCGTCCCGTCAGGCGAACTATGCTTTGCTCTGAGGTGGTGAACGTTTTTCCAGCGTTCCGAGTCCAGAGTCAGACTCCAGACGCCAGCCCCCCGAAACCAGCGCCCCGTGCTACTGGCGAACTCTGGTGGTCGCTGGCTGGCTCTTCTTGAGCAGCACCTCGACCAGCTTCTGCACCTGCGTTGCCGGCAGGGCCAGCGTCTCAACGCGCCCGGCGCGGGCGATGTTCACGCCGAGCACCTTGCCGTTGAGGTCGACGACCGGGCCGCCGCAGTCCGCCGGCTTGAGCACGGTGTCGTGTTGCAGCACTTGCTGGAAGCCACTGCGAACGTCACTCAAGTCGCCCCAGACGTCCTCTTGTCCGGACTCTGCCGCGTTGTTGTTTGTGCCGAGCACGAGCTCGAACATCTTCTCTTCTTGGTCGCGTAGCACCGTGACGCGGACTCTGTCGCCCGGCTTGCAGTTGCGGATACCATCGCGCAACTGCTGCGTCTGAGTGATCTTTTGGTCTTGGAACATCACCACCACATCGTCTGCCAGCAAGCCGGCGGCGCGGGCGGCGCCGTGAGCTACGACTTCCGCAAGTTCGGCCTGTTCGTTCTCGTTGTTCTTGAAGCGAATGCCGAGGAAGGCACGTTTGATCGTGTGCTGGTAGGCGGGAGAGGCCAGGATGCCGATGCCTAGTGGTGTTGAGGTTCCGTTCGGTGACGCGGTGAATGCACCGGTCTCAGGAACCTTGGTTTGCCACTGCACTGGTATCAGTTCCGCGTCGGTGACGCGCAGCAGGGCTAGGTCCGAGGGGCGGTCAAAGCCGAGTTGCGTTGCGGACCAAGTGTTCGGACCCTGGCGGCATTGCAGCTTGGCCGGGTTGTCGATCTTCTTGGTCTTGCGAGTCAACTCGCTGTATTTGGTGACGACGAGGTCCTTGCCGACGACGGTGCCGAGCACGCGGGTTTCGCCGTCGACGACGATTGTCACGACGCTGCGGTTTGCTGCCTTGATGATTGGCGCATACACCTGGCGCACGGTGTCGCCCTGACTCAACGTGCGAATGTTCTGCGCTACGAGATCGCGAGCTAGCGGGCCGGCAACGATTGCCAAACACACTGCCAGCGACAGCGTTTGCGGCAACGTTCGCCGTAACGTGATTGGGATGTAGCGGTTGCTCATCGTCCGTCTCCTGTGACTACTGGCATCTTCAGTTCGATACCCTTGCCGTTGCGTACGACGAGGATCGTGATGAACTCACCGCTGCGGAAGTCGCGCAGCACGCGCTGCACCGAGCGGCGGTCGTCGATGTCGATGCCGTCCATTTCGAACAAGCGATCGCCTTTCTTCAGTCCGGCCCTGGCAGCCTTGCTGTCGCTGGGCACTTCGCCGAACACGGGGCAGCCGTCACCGTAGGTCAGTGGCGCACCAAGCCCGAGTCGGTCGCGTCGCCCGCGGCGGCGCGCTTGGGTGACCTTGCCGTCTTGCAGTTCGGTCCATTGCGTAACGAGCGCATCGACTGGCGCGTGCATGTTCATCGCGAGGTTGCGGTTGATGCGGCTGTTGATACCGACGACACGACCCTGCATATCAAACAGCGGGCCGCCAGAGTCACCGGCTTGCATCGTGCAGTCGGTGACCAGGTAGCCGTTGTTTGGAACGCGCAAGACCCGACCGAGTCGTGCCGGTGCAGAACGGCCGCTCTTCATGCCGCTCGGGTGGCCGAGCATCAGCACCCATTGGCCGCGCTTCAACTCGGATGACTTGCCAATTTCTACTGCGGCGTGATCGCCACTGGTGTCGACGCGCACCAGTGAGACATCACTCTGGTGATTCGCGCCGAGCGACGTGCCGCTGAGACGCTTGCCGTCGGCTTGCGTGATGCGGATTTGCTGGTCGGCCATCATCGTCACGTGCGCGGCGGACAACACGTAGCTCTTGTTGTCACGGCGAACAAGCACGCCACTGGCGCCCGGCAGCGAGACCGTTGCTGGCAGCACTCGCTTCACGAGGTCCTGAACGTGTGCCTGCATCGCCTTCAGTTCGGCAACGGTCTTGGGGTCTTCGCCAGCCAAGATCATTGCCAAGCGTTCGGCCGAGACGGCGGGGGCTGCGGGCTCTTGGCCACGAAGGTGGGCGAACGGCAGGACTGCAAACGCAATCACCACGCTCGTCATCAGGTCGAGTCGTCTGGTCATAGTTCGTAGGTAAGAGTAGCGCTTTCGCGGGCGGACAAACGTCCGTGACGGGATGGATACACAAGAGGTTGTTGGTCTGTTGGCGGTTGGCCAGAAATGCACCGGTTGCACCTGCCAAGGCACCAGCTTGCGCACCGGCCAAGACGCCAGCGAAGACCTCTGCCAGGGGCCATGGCATGGCAGTTCCTGCGCCGCGGCGTGCCCCCCTTGTGTCTCTAGGGAGTAGGCCCGCGAACGTGTCGCGCGGCTGTTCGTTTTTTGCTGGCAAGGTCCTGATCTCTCGTGAACCACCGCTCCCTTATTGACCGCTTTGCGTTGCGCCAAGCATTGCTGATCGCGTTGTTGACCGCCGCCAT
>JBNMNW010000368.1:0-4954 GCA_051278165.1 Planctomycetota bacterium
ACCGACTTGCTGAACCGGGCGCTTGAGATGGTCGAGCTCAAGGAGATGCCGCCTGAGGATGAACCACAACTAGGCCCTGAAGAGCGGCAGCGAATCCGCGGTTGGCTCACGGCTCAGGTGGGTGCAGCCGGAGGATCGGATCGCAACGACAAGTTGCGCTACCCGCAATACGGCAACTTGGTCGAGCACGACGCCCTGTTCTCGGCGACCACCGAGAGCAAGGCCTACACCCCTTCGCGTCGTTGGCTGGTAAGCCCCCAGATCTTTCACGAACGCGTCATGGACGTGTTCAAGCTGACCGGGCGTGACCGCGAGAACAAGCTGCACGGCAGCTTTGTCGGCGTCACCAATCCCTTCCTTCTGACGGATCATTCGGGCGTTCGTTACTACGACATCGACGCGCTGGACGGCGGCGACTTGCTGGTCATGCTCGGCAACGCGCGGTGGCTTGCAGATCGCCAGATCTTGATGGCGCGCCTGCTCGCCGGTGACAAGGAGGTCGCCTTCCCCAACCGCAAGGACCGCTGGAGGCCACGCACCCTGCCCAAATCGTATGCGGCCTTTGCTGCCATCCTCAGCGGCAACAGCATGCCAACGAACGAAGAGTTGGTCGCAGCGGTGCAAGAGCAATTCGACTGTGTCTTGCGACAGCCAGCGACTGCTGAGCAACAGGCGAAGTATGTCGACCTGCTTCGCTCATCGATCGAACTCGCCGGCAATCATGCAGGGCTGCGGCAACTGCTGATCGCAGTGCTGCTGGAGTCAGAGTTCGTCTACCGGCTGGAGTTCGGCGCTGGACCACCCGATGCACATGGTCGCAAGAAGCTTGCGCCACGCGAAGCCGCCGACGCGATTACCTATGCACTCGGCGATCGCCGACCCGATGCGCAACTGTTGGCGGCTGCCGCAAACGGCAAGCTAGCGACCAACGAAGACTACTCGCGCGAAGTGCGCCGGCTACTCGACGACCCCGCCTACTATCGCGGCCAAATCGACCCCTCGCTCAACGGCAAGCACTTCCGATCGAACGTCACCAACCACCCGAAGATCATTCGCTTCTTCCGTGAGTTCTTCGGCTATCCGGCAGCAACCAAGGTCTTCAAAGACCCACCACGCAGCGGCGGCATCTATCGAAACCCAGGCCGCGGCACGACGGCCACGCCCGGCCGCCTGATCCTCGAAACGGACCGCATCGTCACCCGTATTGTTGAGCACGATCAGGATGTCTTCCGCCAACTGCTCACCTCCGATGAGTTCTTCGTCTACCACGATAAGGACAATGAGAAGGGCCAGCAAATCATCGCCGAGTGGCGAGCGGTCTACGAACAACTGAAGGACACGGACTGGCGGGTGGCACCCGAGCAAGTGCTGACCGAGCACTTGGCGTTCTTGCAGAGCAAGCCGGTGATGCGCATCAAGGATGCCTCGCGACCGGGTGAGCTCATCAATTACATGCACTTCTTCGACGACTACTTCGGTCGAGGAATCACTCCGTTCACCACCCATCCATGGGCGCATGGCTACACCCTGCACCACGCCCCCTTCTACAACCTGCCAGCGACGCCAAGCATTGGCCGCTACGGCAGCTGGAAGTCGTCGAAGTATCGCGGTGACAAGATCGCGCCAAAAGCGTTCTGGGACTATCCCACCAAGCAGCCGTTCCGCATCAAGAACCGCATGGGCATCCTGACGCATCCGTCGTGGTTGATCGCCCACTCAAGCAACTTCTTCCCGGACCCAATTCGCCGCGGCCGTTGGATCCGCGAGAAGCTACTCGCAGGTCGGGTGCCCGACACCCCGATCACGGTCGATGCAACCGTGCCGGATGACCCGCACAAGACGTTCCGCCTGCGGGTCGAAGAAGTCACGGCGCCCGAAGCGTGCTGGAAGTGCCACAAGCACATGAACCCGCTTGGCCTGCCGTTCGAAGCCTTTGACGACTTCGGTCGCTTCCGCACGGTGGAGTCCCTCGAGCATCCCGACAACCTGATCAAGAGCGGCAACGGCAAGACAACCTTCGACGTCTACCCGACCGCACCAATCGCCACCACCGGCGGCCTCACCGGCACGGGCGACCCGAAGCTCGACGGCGATGTCGACAACGCGTTCGAACTCATCGACCGGCTGGCGCAATCCAAACGCGTGCGCCAATCCATCATCCGCCACGCATTCCGCTTCTACCTTGGCCGCAACGAACGGCTTTCTGATTCGGCAACCTTGGTCAACGCAGACCGCGCCTATCAAGCGAACGGTGGTAGCTTCCGAGCGGTGATCGTGTCGCTGCTCAGCTCCGACTCGTTCGTCTACCGATTGCCCACACAGGACTAGCTATGACCACCCGACGCGATTTCCTCCGTAACGGACTGTTCAGCACCGGAGCGATGGCTTGCCTGCAGCCGGGGCAACTGCTGGCTGCCTCCAAGCAGCCGGGGCTCTTGCTGGCTGCCCCCAAGAACCCACCCATGCGGTTCATCTTCATGCACCGTGGCAACGGTCTGTGGCCGAAGGTGATGGTGCCCAAGAGCTTCAACCAGGACCTGCTAGTCAAGGAACAGCGCAAGGAAGCGTTCACGGTGGATCTCGACCAACACGTGTTGCCAACGTGGATGAACCCGCTCACCAAGCACACCAACAACCTAACAATCCTGCAGGGGTTGTCCGGCAAGATGTGCACCACGGGCCACCACTCGTGGTGCTCGTCGCTCGGCGTGTTCAAGGCCAATGAGCGACTCAGTTCGATCCGCTGGGCAACGGTCGACTTCGAGTTGGCGCGACTGTTTCCGTCCCCTGCTGAACACATCGAACTCGCCTGCTTCCCCGACGGCGGCGGCAACGCCCGCGGCAGCCTCGACGGCATCGCAACCGGCTTTTCCGCACGCGGTCCGCAACAGCCGAACTACGCGTTTGGTTCGCCGCGCATCGCGCTCGACGAACTGTTCAAGTCGGTCGCCAAGGATGCCTCCGCGCGCACGCAGTATGAGCTGGAACGCAGGCTGCTGGCCTTCGTAGCCAAGAACGAGGGCGCGACCGCGAGCGACCTGGCTGGTATCGAGAAGGCCAAGGTGCAAGGCTATGCGGATTCGCTGCAGGCGATTCGCGAACGCAACCGCAAGATCGACGGCATGTCGGAACGCATCCGCAAGCATGTGCCGGTGCTCGACGAGCGACTGCTGTCCGGCGACATCACCACGTTCGAACGCCAGGTCGGTCATACCGAAGTGCTACTCGGCGCATTGATCTCGGGCTTGACCAACGTGATCGCATTCACGGTAGACGAACTCGGCCACCCCTACACCGGCATCACCGGGATCGAAGGCGAGAAGGTCAACATGCACGACATCGGCCACAACAAGTCGTTTGGTGGCGTCGATGCAGCCGAGATTCGCAACCGCTGCCGCACGCATCATATGTCGCTGATCGACCGCATCGTGACGCGCCTCAAATCGGTGCCCGAAGCCGGCGGCACGATGTTCGACAACACCATGCTCTGCTACTTCCCCGACGGCGGAGAAGCGCACCACAGCCATGGCACGGAGTATCCGTTCATCGTGCTGGCTGGCGACAACGCGAAGATCCAACTTGGTCGTCGCTACATCCGGCTACCCAACTACGGCCAACCGGGACACAAGACGTTGGGCAACTGGTACACCACGTTGCTCAACGCCCACGGCAACCCGATCGAACACTACGGCGCCGTCGACACGGGACTGGACAAGTTCGGGATCGAGCAACGTGGCCCGATCCAACAGTTCTTGTCGTAGCAGCGTGACTGCGGGTCACGGCTAGGGCACTCGCAGCGGTGACCAGGAGCCACCGGCAGCGCGTCGACTGCCGCTTAGGGCACAACTCGTAGAGGCTGTGGTCGTAGCGGCTGTGGTCCTAAAGGCTGTGGCGCTGTGCGTTGGACGACGTGAATTGCCCAGCGGCTACAGCCGAGTCAAAACCGAAGCCTTGCGAGAACCACACTTGGCCCGCGAAGTTGGTCACGGGCATCGTGAACGTCAACTCCGCCGGCGCACCGCCAAGAGAGGTGACGACCGTCAGCACGCCGCTAGCGCTCGGCACCAGCGTCTCGATGCCAAGTCCCAGGAAACCAATCGGGACACCAGCGCACGGCGCCAGCGGGTTGGACGGCGTGGTCGAGAACAGGATCAAGCCAGCGCTCAGACCACCAATATCTTCCAGGTTGTCGAGGGCCAGCGTGACTTGCGTGCCGGGCGCCCAGTTGCCCACCGTGTAGTGAACCGGGACACCACCAACACCAGCAACCTCGGTTCCGTGGATCGGTTCGTTGGCCCCTACGGCGCGCTGCTCCGTCAAGCCGAACTCGCTGGTGCCAGTCCAGCCGATCAGCCAGTTGTTGCCGCGGGCGAAGGCGCCGGTGTAGCGAGCCGGCGTGAAGAAGCCGTCGTTCGGGCTGAACTCAACAGCGGTCTGAGCAACCCCAACCGGCGTCGGATCGAGGAACGTGACCGGATTGATCGCGTGCCCAGTTGCCAGCAACGCCGCTCCGCGGGTGCGCACAGCGATCGGCATCGTCGTGACGATGTCGTTGTTGGCGTGGTTGGTTCCCGGCACCGGCAGGCTCGAGAACAAGCCGTAGCTCAGCGCTTCCGGGTAGGCGGTCGGCGCATCGTTGTTGTAGTAGATGCAGCCGCGGAACTGCACCAGGTTGCCGCTCGGATCTTGGGCCGTGTAGGCCTGCGCCGGGGTCGACTGCGGCGAGCCCGGGAACGCGTTGACGCCAAACGTCGTGCTGGCCGACGTGGTCATGCGCGACAGCATCTGCGGCACGGCGGAGCCGGGACCACATACCGTGGTGTTGTTGTTGGCTTCACCGTCGGTGACCTTGTCGTTGACGACTTCCTTGCCAGCGTCCATGAAGATGCAGTTGAGGAACTGCACGCGGGCGTTGTCGCGGAACTCGACCAGTTCGTCGGTCGGCGAACCACCA
>JBNMNW010000369.1:0-4940 GCA_051278165.1 Planctomycetota bacterium
GAGTCATGGGCGTCGCTGGCAAGACGCCGTAACGACGGCATTACTCAAACGTCGGCGTCTTAACCATCGGCGGCCAATTATCGGGCGCCCAAATATCAGGTGCGAGGCACAGCAACGCCGCGAACGACATCAAAGGCCGGCGACATGCGCGCCGAATCACGTGCTCAGAACCCTAGAGCGCCTTCGAAATCGCAGTTCGCAACTCGGCGCTATCAGGGGCAGTTCCCGACTGCCAGTAATGGAGGACTTCGCCGTCCTTGCCGACCA
The DNA here is from genome assembly GCA_051278165.1 of Planctomycetota bacterium. Lineage (GTDB taxonomy): Bacteria > Planctomycetota > UBA1135 > UBA1135 > UBA2386. The sequence goes on from JBNMNW010000369.1 coordinate 268, forward strand.
GGTACTTGCAGAAGTTCCAGCCCGGAGTCTTGCCGGTCGCTGCAATCAGTCGTTCGTAGATCGGCGAGACGCCTTCACCCTTGACCTTCACCTTGGCAAACATGGGGAACGTCACGCCGAACTTGTCGCGGCAAAACGAACCGATCTCGTCAGCGCCACCTGGTTCTTGGCCGCCAAAATCGTTGCACGGGAAGCCGAGCACTTGGAAGCCGCGACCAGCAAACTCTTGATGGAGCTTTTGCAGGCCGTCGTATTGGCGCGTGTAGCCGCACTCGCTCGCGACGTTGACGACCAGCGAGACCTTACCGGTGTAGCCCGACAAGTCGACGTTCTCACCAGCCAACGATGAGGCCTGGAGGTCGTAGATGCCTGCGCCTGCTTTCGTCGCGGGCGCCTGCTTCGCGCTCTCCATCTTCGAGCCATCTATCGACGGCGCAGCCGCCGGCACGACCGGGGCATCAACCACGGATTCGGTGCTACAGGCGCCCATTGCGAAGAGCGCGGCCAATGGCAGAACCGCGGACATGGTTGTTCTAAAATGCATGCCTTCGATTCGCACTTCGCAGGCGTGTAGATGCAGGCGCCAGTGATTTCGACCCCGGTTGGGACAGTGACTCCCAGCACGAACCGCGCTCTAGCCAGGCACTGGCTCCATGTCCCAAAGACGAATCGGCGGCGACGGATCGGCGGCGGCAATCCGCGCCGTTAGGAGGGCCTCGGACCAAGGCAGCCGCCAACTCTGCCAGCCGGGCCAGAGTGCCAGAGTGCCAGAGTGCCAGAGTGCCGACGGTCTACAGCTAGCTGCGGCGCAGAGATCGACCTAAACGCCGCAACTCGGGGCTATCAATCCCACCGGTGATTGCTCGCGCCACCACTTGCCGGGCATCATCCGGGCGCGACAGATCGCGTAGGTAGCGCGCTTTCGCTTCATGCAAGCGCGCCTCGCCCATGCGTTGCGGCAACGCGCGATCGACCAGTTCGAGCGCGCGCTTTGCGTTTTGGCGGCGAGCAAACAACTCGGCCATCTCATACAGAATGTCCGGCTGATGCGGCGACACTTCGAGCGCGGCGGCGAGCAAGTCGAGCGCTTCCTCGTTGGCGGACAGGCGACGCTTGATGATTCCGGAGTAGTAGAGCGCCGGCCAGAACTCGGGCTGCAAGTGCAACCAGAGCTGGAACTCGGCGAGTGCGAGCTTCGGATTGCGGCCGCGCAGGCTGCGCTCGGTCGCCTTGGCGAAGCGCGCTTCGAAGTCCGCGACGTCGATCTGCAACATCACACGAACCGCACGATCTCGCGCCGACAGGTCCATCAAGGAGCGCATGCCGGCAACCAGTTCGACCCGCGCCTCGCGGCGCTTACCGCATGCGAACAGGCACAAGCCGAGCGATACACGTTCTTCGCCGGAGAACATCGAGCGCAGCGACATCAACGTATCTGCGAGTTCGGGCGGCGGCTGGCGTTCGGCCAGGTGCGCTTGCAAGCATTCGAGCAGGACACCGGCGCCGCGGCCGACGTCAACCCATTCGGCAGCTCGCAGCGTGCGTTCGCGCAGACGGCGCAGACCGCGTTCGACGAAATCCCAAGCATCATCCTGCCGACCTTCGACGAAGCTCAACTGTGCTAGGTGCGAGAAGAAGTCGGGATGGCCGTCAACGGACAACCCCTTCTCCCACAAGTCACGCGCCGCCGCTGGATCGCCACCTCGCGCCTTGAGGATGCCGAGATGCTCCAGCCCTTGCCATGGTGGTGGATCGAGGTGCGTCGCGTGCTCAAGCCAAGCGAAGGCCCGCTCGTCATCGCCGAGTTCGGACAGGTGCTCGGCAACGGCAACACACGCCTCGCCATCAAACGGCTGAGCCGAGTAACAACGATCGAGGAACGTGCGCACGGTCTCGCGATCGAGGCGGGCGCCGTGTAGTGCAATCACCATCGTCGCGTTGGCAACGCGCAACGCGAGGCCGAACGAAGGATCGAGCACCAGCGCATCGGCGAACGGCTGGATCAACGACGCGCGGTCTGCCGGCAACGCAATCTCCAGGTCACCACTGAGCAGCATCGCGTTATCAAGTCCGCGCAAGAAGTGCAGGAAGGCGGGACCATCTTTCGTCATCAAGCCCGTTGGCGGCTCGTGGAACGGGATCGCCAACGAGCGAGCCAAGCGGCGAGCGAGCTTGAGCAGACCGGTGACCGGGTCCTGCATCGACAGCACCAAGCCCATCTTCTCAGTCACGTAATCGCCGTCATCGTCATCGCGGAAGACGTGGAACTCGACGTTCAAACCGCCTTCGGTCGGCGAGATCTCGCCGCTGACAACCGCGTGCACATTGACCTCGTCCGGCATCAGATCGAACGCGTCTTCGTGATCCGGTGGCGTATCGAGCTGCACCCACGTCACCGGCCCGGAGTCCAACGCCGTTTGCAATTCGAGCATCGCCGTCGGCCCGACCTGGCCCTGGTTGAGAACCTGATGCACAAAGTCGGGGATGCGGCGCGCGATCACACCGGGATCGTGCGTGCCCCACCCGTCGCTAGGAACCGCCGCCAACGGCAGGAACATGACTTCGGGGTCGCCGAACTCGTCGTGCGTGTCACCTTGATTGCTCATGAGGATTCGATCAGCCCGGCGGCCAAGCCAAGTTACGACCAGCAAGCACATGCACGTGCAGATGGAACACCGTCTGCCCGGCACCTGCACCATTGTTGATCACGATTCGCGACCCGTCTTCGGCCACTCCCAACTGCTTCGCGACGTTGGCGGCCGTCACGAGCAGGTGTCCGAGCAAACTCTCATCTTCGGGAGTCGCATCACTCAACGTCGCGATGTTCCGCTTGGGAATCACTAGGAAGTGGGTCGGAGCCTGTGGCGTCACATCGTGGAACGCCATGCAGTGTTCGTCATCGTGAAGGAGCTTCGTTGGGATTTCCCCACGAAGAATGCGGGCGAACACGTTCGTCGGATCGTATGTCAAATGGTGCTTATGCGGCATCACGACGCGCGTGACACCCACAGCATGGACAATAAGCCTCATCGCATGCTCGGCTCAAGCCCTGGCCGACGAAGAAAGTGCGTCGCATACGACAAGCGGCACCTGGGCGGCGAGGCCAAGGTTGGCTACTTTCCAGGCCCCAATGCGCAGCAAACCCTTCGCAATCGCAATCGCCGGCGGATCCGGCAGTGGCAAGACGTCCCTGACACGGGCGCTTGTCGACGAATTGGGCCAGGATCGCTGCAGCGTTCTCGATCACGATTCTTACTACAAAGACCTCAGCCATCAGGCTTTGTCGATCCGGGCGGCGACCAACTTCGACCATCCGGACAGCCTCGATAACGTTCTGGTTGCCGCTCACATCCGCAGATTGATGAGTGGCCGGACGATCGAGCGCCCGCGCTACGACTTCGCCACCCACACGCGGATTGCCGAGACCCAGACCGTCGCCGCGCGACCGATCATCATTTGCGAAGGCATATTATTATTGGCCGTGCCTGAGCTGCGCCGGTCATTTGACTTGCGCCTCTACATCGAAACGCCAGCCGACGTGCGAGCCCTGAGACGCGTGCAACGCGACATCGACGAACGTGGCCGGACGCTGCAATCGGTGATCAAGCAGTACTTTGACACCGTTCGCCCGATGCACGAACAATTCGTCGAGCCGGCGCGCACCAGTGCTGATGCAGTGCTTGATTGGCGCCAAACTTCGGCGGCGCAGGCGAAAGTCGTGCTGCAGAAGTTGACCGAGCGACTCGATGACGAGCCACTGACAGTCTCGGGCTGAGCGACGCGAGCACGGCTTGGTTGGTGGCGGGCTCCAGAGTCCGGTTCTGCCGAATGCGCTGCGCGGATCCGCTCATCAAGTTACGCAGCTCGCTGGCATCGCTATCGGCAGCAGCACGTTTCTGAGACCAACTGGGCAGCTCCCCCATGCGCACCATCCGCTGCCTCGCATTCCTTCTTGCCGCCACCGCCACCACGAGCCTGCAAGCTCAAGACATGATCGGGGTGACCTGGACTGGCGCGATCTTCCGGGTCGATTCGTCTACCGGCGAAAGCTCACTCGCTTCGGCGGGCCTGTTTGGTCAGAACTGCCTCGCCCGCGATAGCCAAGGCGAACTTTGGACGATCAGTCGCGCCGTGCTCGGCACGCCGACTTACTACCTGACTCACCTCGATCCAAGCTCACTGGATTTGCAGATCATCGCGACCTGCAATGATGTGCTTTCGCTCGCGAATGCCGGCAATGGCGAACTGTTCGCCATCGAGCGACAAGGCAACCCGTCAGCGTTCCTCGCGGGCGTGCAACCGAGCGGTATGGCATTGCCGTTCGGCACCGGCTGCTACGGCGTCGAACTCGGCGTGCAGGGAACGCTCAAAGCTGGCAGCCTGCTGACGACGTTTTCGACCGGCTACCCAGAAACTGGCGCGGTCGTCGGCATGGCGGGCGCCCTGATCGTTGGCGCCAGTAACCAGAGCTACCAAAACACCCTGCTACCGGCCGACCTCGATCCACTGCTCGGCACGACCGGCTGCTCGCTCTATGTCAGCCCCGACGTTTCCGAACTGAACTTCACAACCGGCGGCGCGACACCAAGCTTGTTCTTCGCCGTGCCACTACCACCAACGATCGCACTGCAGACCTTCTACCTCCAGCACGCTGCATTCGACTTCACGGGCGC
>JBNMNW010000370.1:0-4938 GCA_051278165.1 Planctomycetota bacterium
GGCACTACACGACGAGTTATTGACGTGGCTTGAGATCGACGATCTGCACGCTAGCGATGTTGTGGATGCCAGCTCTGGCCACCGGGCGAGCATGCTGCCCTGGCTAGAACAAGACTTGCAGCAGCGCCTAGCGCCGCATCGCAAGCGCGCACTCGCGGCGGTCGCGCGGCCGCGTCTCGGGCGCTGGCGATGGTTGCTTCCAGTGGTGTTGTTGTTGCTGTTGATTTGGCTGGTCGCGCTGTGGCTTGCGCCGCCATGGCAGGGCGCTATCGGTGGCCTTGCCAATCAACCCGAGGTCGGCAACGACGATGGTCAGGGCGGCAGTGGCAGTGCCGGGGATGCCAACCCTGAGGGCGCACCACCGCCCGAAGGTGCCAACGGCGAAGAGCCGCAGCCAGAGCCAGAGCAAGAGCCTGGAGAGCAGCCCGGCGACCAGCCCAAACCGCAACCGGTGGCACCCACTCCGGAGCCGGAGCCAAATGAAGCCCCGACGAATCCAGACGAAGTACCACCGCTGATCGATCTGCCCGACGACCAGCGGTTTGTCGTGCCAGAGTTCATCGGCGATGGTCCAACGCGGCGTGCCCGCATGCATGCTGCCGAACTCGAAGAGCAGGCGAACACCGGCGCCGCGCAGTCGAGTTCTTCGGCGCAGGCCGCGGATCCCGACCAGCCCAAGCGTGCCGAACCTGACTTCGAACGAGCGGCTGAGGCAGCCGTGCGTTCCCGTTACGTGCCTCCGGCAGAGCGTGCCATGGTGCGACGCTTCTTCGAGAAACTACGTCAGCAGGCGAAGAAGTGATGCGCGGCAAACTTACGCTGCCGACCATCCCGGAGCCGTTCCCCAAGGAGTTCCGATCGTTGCTGACGGCGTTGTTGGCCACGCGTGGCAACATCCATTCCGGTCGAGTCGAACAGTTGCGCGCGCGGCGTTCGGTGCTGAGCCAGAGCGGGACGTTCGTCGGTCATCGCCGGTATGAACGCGGCGACGATCTGCGTCACTTGGATTGGTCGGCGTATGCGCGCACCGGCGAGTTGTTCACCAAGCAGCTGCAAGAAGATGATCGCCGCGCCGTCACGGTTGTGATCGATCTGTCCCCGAGCATGCTGGCCGGAACGCCGCCGCGGCGACTCGCAGCGTTGCGTTTGGCTGCGGTGCTAGCCGGGCTGGCATTGGCGCGCGTCGATGGCGTGTCGATCGTGGCGCCTGGTGCCAGCAACGCGAACGCCCGCTTCACCGGCACGGCGCAGTTGCCGCAGCTGCTCGACCATCTGAAACAACTGCCAACGGTGTTTGTGCCGCCATTGACGGCCGTCGCCTTGGCTATGCAAGCGGAGTCGGTGGGACGGGTGCACTGGATTAGTGACTTCGCGCCGGTGCAGGATTTCTCGCGGCCGTTGCTGTCATTGCGTCGCCGCGGTGCAAACGTCGCTGGTTGGATTCCTACCGTTCCCGAAGACGAAGCGGCGCCGGCTGGCGGGTACTTGCGCATCGTCGATCCTGAGACGCGCGCCGAGCTGTCGGTGCCAGTGGACCGCGCCTTGCACGATGAGTTGCGGCGTCAGCTGGTGTTGCTCGAGCGACAGCAGCGGCGCATGTTCGCCGAAGCCGGCAGCCCGCTATGGCGTTGGGATCAAGGCAGTGCCGAGCATCCTCGTTTGGCTGACTACCTGCCGATTGTGGCTGCGTGCACGCGATGACGTTGGCCTCGCCGCAGTTCTTGTGGGCCTTGTTGCTCCTGCCGTTGATGTGGTGGCTTTCGCAGCCGCCGAAGCCACGCCGTCAAGTCTTGACGGCCCACATGCAGCAGTGGCAACTTGCGATGCGTGCCTTGCGCCGGCGGCCGCCGCGTGGTTCGTGGCTGCGCTTTGTATTGCTGGCGTTGGCAACCATTGGCGCAACTCTCGCCGCCGCGCAGCCGTTCGTCGCAAGCCAGCCGGGACCGATACGATTGGTCGTGTTGCTCGATGCGTCGGCAAGCATGGCGGCCGAATCCGTTGGTGTTAGCGCCTTCGAACAAGCCAAGCAGGCATTGAAGATGCAGTTCGCGCGATTGCCCAAACACATCGAAGTGACGGTGTTGCGCTGCGGTGGCGAGTTGCGTCGTCGTCATGGAACTGCCGCTCGCGCACTCCAAGATCTCGGTGAACCAGGCGGCGCGTTGCAAGTCGACCTAAGTGAGCTTGCACAGCAAACCGCGAATGATGACTGCGTGGTTTGGACGTTGACTGATGGCCAGGGTAGTGAGCAACTGCCGAGCATGGGGGCGTTGACTCGCCTCGATACACGCGGCAGCAATGCCGCGATTGACGCCATCCGGATCCTCGATGCCTGGCCGCTGCCGGCGCTTCGATTGGAGGTCGACATGGTGGCGTATCCCGCCGCAGGTTTGGGCGATCGCGTGTCGGCCGAACTGCAGGTGCTCGGCGCAACCACTGATGAGCAGCGCTACAGTTGTTCGCTGCGCTCCGGGATGATGTTGACGCGCACCGTCTTGATTCAGCGCGACAAGCGCGGCGGCCAACTCGTTGTGCAATTGGTCATGGCCGACGACCGCTTGCCGGCGGATCATCGCTTCGTCTTGACGTTGCCGCCGTTGCCCGCGCCGCGCATTGCCGCCTTGGCCGAAGCCGACGCTGCGACGTTTGCCAACGCTGCCGCGTCTGCGCTTGCCGAAGAAGTTGGTGGCGAAGTCGTGGCCATCACATCCGACGCATCGGTCGGCATGCTGTTGGTGGATGGCGGCCTCGTGCCGCTGATGGGGGGCGATGGCCTGGTTGCGAAGCGGCGCGCGTTGACCTTTGGCACCCGCTTGACGGACTCCGTCGAACCGGAGTTGTGGCGCAGTCCGTCGCCGCTCGATTGGTCGCGCAGCTCACCGCTGACCGTCGGGCTTGATTTGTCCGAGCTGCGAATCGATCGCGCTTGGCGCGGCATCTTGCCGGCAGGCGAACCGTTCTTGTGGCGGCAGGATGGCGACCTCCGTGAGCCATTAGGTGTGCTCGTTGATGGCGGCGACACGGCCTCGATGCATCTGGCGTTCCGACTGCAGGACAGCAACCTGCCGCTGCTGCCGGCGTTTCCGCAACTGCTGCGACGAGCGTTCGTGCGCAGCTATGGCGAAGCGGCGACCAGCATCGCAAGCCCGATTGTGTCGCCCGCATCCGAACGGGATCTGTCGGTTGCCGCGGCCCGCGACGATCGGCCGCTGCCGGATTTCGCGGCGGCGGAGCAAGGCCTGGCTCAGTGGTTCGTGCTCGCTGGCTTGTTGGCTTTGGCCTTGCGCGCGTTCGTGCGCTGAGCACAATCCCCGGTCGGCGCGGTATTGAAGGTGCTCGGCGTGTGGTAAGAGACTTTGCTGTCGAGTGTTACGATTGGTTCATGGTTGCCAGCGCGACCCCACCCGGGGGCCGCGTGGTTCTTGACTGGGGGTGGCAGCTTTCCACGCCAGCTCTTGCATCGGAAACGCCGATCCATAGCATCTTCCCCCCTAACAGCGTACGTAAGCCCGGCCATTGTGGTCGCGCAGACCTCTTCGCCCCTAACGCAAACCTTGCGGGTCCGCCTCCTTGGGCCCCAACGGAGTAGATACAGATGACGGGTAGAAACACCCTCGGCATCCTGGGCAGGAAGCTCGGAATGTCCCAAGTCTTTCTCGACGATGGCACCTGCGTGCCCGTCACGATCATTCAAGCCGGCCCGTGCCCTGTCATGCAGGTCAAGATGGTCAACGCTGCCGAGCACCCCGAAGGTCACCGCACTGCGGTGATCAACAAGGGCAAGAAGAGTGGCAAGACGGACCGCGCTCGCGCTGCCGACGGCTACTACGCCGTGCAGGTTGGCTTCGACGATCGCCCCGCGCGCTTGTGCAGCCAAGCCGAGCTCGGCCACGCCAAGAAGTCGGGCCTCGACAAGGGCATGCGCTTCATGAAGGAGTTCCGTCTCGACGCGGCGCCGACGCAGGTGCCGGGCGATACGCTCGACATCTCCGTCTTCGAAGGTGTCAAGCACGTCGATGTGACGGGCACGACCAAGGGTCGCGGTTGGACCGGTGTCATCAAGCGTTGGAACTTCGCCACGCAGGACCACACGCACGGTAACTCGAAGGTTACGCGTCGCGCTGGTGGTATCGGCCGTCAGTATAACACCAGCCACGGTGTCCCGAAGGGCAAGAAGATGGGTGGTCAGTACGGTGTCGAGCAGGTCACGATCCAGAGGCTTGAAGTCGTCAAGACCGACGTGGAGCGCAACTTGCTTTACATCCGCGGTGCGGTCCCTGGATACAGCAACGGCTACCTCGTCATCACGCCGACCATTAAGAACGAGCGCGAGATGTCGGAGAAGCCGGGCATGGCCGTCTCCAACGCAGCAGCCAAGGCGATGATCGCCAAGGGCCGCTAGTTTCACCAAACACCCAAGACATAAGGAATACCAACTATGGCACGCGCAAATAGAAAGGGCGGCGGTGGCTGCAAGGGTCGCTTCAAGCCGAAGAAGATGGGCAAGGGCTGGCTAGCCAACCGCAAGGTTGCTATCGGCAGTCGTCCAGTGCTCCGCATTACGGAGCCAGTCGAAGAGAAGACCGAAGAAGCCCCGAAGTCGGAAGGCTAAGGGTCAGAAGGCCATGGGAGCGAAGGTCGAGGCCTTCGCCGACCGCCTTCGCCCACCACAGTGACGAAGGCAAACGCCTTCGTCCTGCACGTCTTCGCAATGCACGTCTTCGCAATGCACACTGAGTGCGAACCAGACTCATGACGATGACGCATGCAGATGTGGTTGTTGTCGGTGCTGGCGCGGCTGGCATGATGGCCGCCATCCAGGCCGCTTCGCGCGGCCGAAGCACCATTCTTCTGGAGAAGAACCAGCAGCCAGGATTGAAGATTCTGATTAGCGGCGGTGGTCGCTGCAACCTCACCACGACGCGTGAGGGCCAGGAT
>JBNMNW010000371.1:0-4935 GCA_051278165.1 Planctomycetota bacterium
CACACGAATCGTGACCTTGCCGTCGGCTTGCGGCACGAGTTCTGGAGGGGCCAACTTCAGCCCAGGCTTCGTGCCAAGACCAGACACCGGAACAGGTTTCGGCTCTTGCCCAACGGGCGCCTCACCAGCACCACCGCCAGCCTTGAGCTCAGCGACGAACGCCACTGCACTCGGCGGCTCGCACGTTCCTTGGTCGCAGATCTGGTAGCCGAGTTCCCCGGAGATCTTCATCACCGTCGCGCCAGCCGCAACCTTCAGCGGGACCTCAACTTTGAAGATCTCGTCGAGCGGGTACGACGTGCCGACCGGCGTGAACTCGGGATTGCCGTCGGGAATCAGAACCTTCCCGTTGAGCGTGAGGCCAGTCAGTTCGAGCGCACTGGTATCGAGCGAGACCGGGATGTTGCCCGTCTCCATCGTGCCATACGCATGCCAACCATGGGCTGTCGTGGCGGTGAGCACCAGCTTGACCGAGTCGCCAGGCTTGGCGGCTGCGGGCTCAAACTTGGCGACAAGAGAGAACTTGGGATCGTCCTGTGCAGCCAGCGGCGCAAGCAGCGACGCTAGCAAGAACATGAACCAGCTTAGGCGGGATTCCATCGGGGCGGCGATGATACGAACCCATCGCGACACGACACGGATGCTCTAGAAAGAACTTCTCAGGAGTTCTCGTAGTCGCTGCCCGAGCGCTGAAGAAATAGCCGAATGCTGGTCCGGCTCAGCCTGCTTGAGAGCATCGTGCTCGGGAGACGGCTGCCAGAACGCGTTACGTAGCGTTTTGGCATCAGCCGACCGGCCCATGCGACCGAGCAGTCGCGGCACGTCGGCGATGATCTGTGGCTGATCCGGCGCCATAGCCAGCGTCCGAGCTGGGGCAGAGTGCGAATGAGATGATCGCGGCTCTCGAGGTCGCTGACGGCTTCGTGAAGAGGCACGGTGAGCGATCCTAAATCCGCCGGTTCGCGATTGGCGGCCAGTTGGATTGACGGCCTCAAGCCCAACGAGTGTGACCAGCACCACCAACTGGATGGGCCAATACAGATCCGCAGCCACCACCACCCAACGCCTACTTTCGTGGGCTGAGATGGATCTTGGTGATCGCTTCCTTAGCCGCTTCCCCGATGTCTTTGTCGGCATCCTGCGTCCAGTCAATCAAGAACGGCAGCGGCTCGCTGATCCTGGTCGACAAACTCCGCGCGCATCGCCCGGTGCAAGCGATCCTGCACGATGATGTCGTCGTCCACTTCGCGGGCGATTGGATGGAGCCAAGCAACCGAGTTATCGACAACAACACGGTCGCCGCGCACTTCGAAGCGATGGACCGGCGGCACCACAGCGAACGCCGTCACCGACTTTGTCGCGCGCTGCAGGATGCGCTCGCCGAGCAGCAGCGCCCGTTCGATCTCGGCCTCCTGCAGCTGGGACTCGAGCCGCGACGAGCGCCATAGCTGGAACGCCAGCACGGCAACCATGACGCCTCCTGAGATCAGGAGGGCCAGCTGCCAGCGGGCTCGGGCGTTGTTGCGGCGGGGATCGATACGGCCACGCTACAAGGCGGGCCGTAGTATCTGTCAAGAACCGGTCAAGGCCGGCGATATGCGGCAGCGCGTGGGTTGTGGTTTGTACCGGGTACAGTACGCAGGTTTTGGTTAGAAGCGGATGCCGCCGCCGAAGATTAGGCCGGAGACGGTTAGGTCGGTGTCGATTGTGTCGTCTTCGATTAGGCCGTCGAGCACGATGTTGACGTAGCGGTAGCCGACGAAGAGTTCGATTAGTGGCGTTGGGTGCACGACAAGCTGGGCCTCGATGTCGAGCACCTCGCCATCTACGTCGTCGATCTCGGCTGAGATGTAGCCGGCTTCGGCGAAGGCGCTGACGATGCCTAGGTCTACTTCGGCTCGCAGGAAGGCAAGCGGTAGCGGGCCTTTGACATCGACCTGCTCGCGTGCGATCGAGAACGCATCGGTGACGTCAATCTGCAGGTCGAAGTAATCGATCGCTAAACCTGGGGAAATGCTGACCGGGCCAAGGCCGATTTCGAATGCGTAGGACACCTTCGCGTTCATCAGATCAAACTGACTCTGCACCGGCACACCACCAACGAAACCGGGGATGTTACCGAAGCTCACCCCTTCACCCAGACGCCCCTGACCTTCGTCTTCGAAGCTAAACGCCGAGACGGTCAGCACCGGCACACCGAAGTCGATCTGGGCACGGCCGTATGGCGAACCTTGAGTATCGCCGAGGCCAAACGCGGACTCGACGTCCTGCTCAACGGCGATCGAACTGCCGTTAGAATAGCCAATGTCGCCGTCCAGCGACAATTGCGCGTAGCCGGCCTGCACTTCCAACGTGGGAATCGTGCATGCGGGCATCGCCATCAATACGAGGCTCGCGAGAACAAGTAGATGATTACGCATGGATCAGAACGTCGCCGCAAGCGTGAGGTTTTGAAGGTTGAAGTCAAAGCCACCGGTGAGGCCGTCGACGGTGATCTTGGCGACGGCTGACTTATCGAAGACGATGGTCGCGTCGACCTCGGTCGTGCCGTCGTTGACCACCAGCGTGATCGTGCCGCGCGGGTATTCCTGACCCGACTCTTCGTCCGTGATCAAACTCGGAATGCTGAAGGTCAACGTGCACGGCGGCGAGGTCGCGGCATCGGTGATGGTCGTCGAATCCACAGCCGGGATGGTGGTCGTGACGGTGACTTCGGTCGAACGCAGCTCTTGCAGTTCGTTCTGATTGAGCGAGCCGCCAATGATACCCGTCAACGCTTCGCCAGTCGCCGAGATGCCGCCACCGGTGATCGAGTAGACGCCGTGGATGAACTTCTGCTGGTCTTGGGCGCTGAACAGGTTGCGCAACTCCGTCGCCGCAGCATCAATCTTAGCGCCAAGGGTCGTCGGTGCCGTGATCACCGAGGTCAAGTCCTGGCGAGCACCACCCGGCCCGTAGAAGTTGATGTCCATCGTGATCGACGTCGATCCGACGCCGAGCGTGGCGGTAATGCTGCCATCACCGTTGATCGTCGTGCTCAAGCCAACGGGATCTGGCGTCGTGCCCCCATTCATCTTCCACGTGCCGGCGATGTCGGTGATGCCACCAACAAAAGCCCACAGGTTCGGGAAGCAATCCACGATGGCATCGACCTTGGCACGGTTCGCGGCCAGATTGTCGATGTCTGAAGTGATCCCGCTGTCGCAAGAACCAAGACTGAGAGTCGTAACCGCCAACAGCGGCAACCAACGAGACGTGCGCATCAGGGTCTCCTGAGAGAAGTGTTGTGGCGCACCGTTACGGCGCGCAAGTTTGGGCAGTATCGACATCGGCACACTGAGAGGCCAATGCTAAGGCGATGTTCAGCAACTACGCCCTACAGGGAGTTGGGGCAGTGCCATCCCCCGGATTCATCAGTCGAGCCGCAAGCCGCCGTGATGATTCGCTATCGTGTGCCGCATGCCGCGAAGCGCCGTGCTGATTGCTTGCTTGCTCGCCATTGCGGCGGCCCTTTCCACCTGGTTCTGGTGGCCGCGCGAGGTCGCCCTGCCGCGCTATGACCAAGCCGGCAACCAAACGTCGGCGTCCACGGACCAGATATCAGGCAACACCGTAGGTCACGGAACGTCCCGAACTCCGCTCGACCCGAACGACGGTGTCCTCGTAGCCGGCGCAATCCGGACGTTGAAGGTGCAGCTGCACGGACTGCATCGCGACGCACCGTGGACGACCGAACTGCAGATCCAACTCAGCGATCGCGGTCGCAGACGTGTATTCGGCGAGTTCAAAGGCTCGGCACCAGTTCGCAAGAATGGCCGCTGCGACCTGCCGCTGCCCACATGGTGGCAACCCGGCATCCGCGTCAAACTGCGCATCCAAGGCCAAAACCAGGGCTACCGCGACCTAGCGCATCGCAACCTTGGCAACCTGCCGTTCGTCGACATGCTGATGCTCGACGTGCAGCCCGTCGCGGAACTCAACGGCAAGGTGACGGACAGCCGCGGCAAACCAATCGCAAACGCGCGCGTCTCGGCGTTCGCGATGCAGGTTGGGCAACCGTTCGGCAAGGCAGTCGGCTCAGCAAGCACCAACGAGAACGGTGACTACCTGCTGAGTGCACCGCCTGACATTCCTCTGATGATCATCGCCACCGCGATGCAGGCCAGCGCTATGCGATGGCGCGGGGCGGACGGCATCACGGACGGCGGCATCACGGACAACGGCCAGTTTCGGGGTGACGTGCTGCCAGCGAACCTACCGGTGCAGCTTGCGATCAATCACCCGGGCACCGAATGCAACTTCACGCTGGCCGACGCTGCCCAGGTCACCGGCGTCGTGCAGTGGACAGATCTCGAACCCGTGCGAGGCGCTCGCGTGCGGTTCGCCGGTCGCGAGGGCACCAAGCTCGAACTGAGCCCTGCCGCCACCATGATCTGGCAACAAGACGGCACGATGGTCGCGGCAGGCATCGTCAACGTCGACCGTTTCGGCCGCTTCACGATCCCGGCAAGCCCCGGCGCGCTGCTTGATTTGCAGGTCGTTGACGCCAACGACACCCTGATTGTCGGCGAGATGATGCTGTATAGCGTCGTTGCGCCAATCGAGCAAATCATCACGGTGCCCTACCCGGTCACGCTGCGCGCCGTGCACCAAGGCCAGCTGGTTCCCTATGCCCGCATGCTGATGCATGGCCGACCACCGCAGCGCGCGCAAGCCGACGGCACACTACGCGCCTTGATCGCCACCAACGCAATGGTGCGCGCTGAGCAAGGAGCATTGCGCTCGCCATGGCAATCGATCTCGTCGAGTCAGTTGCAACAGACGATCGACTTCGACATGGCCAACGAACTTGCGGCACTGCATGTCGAGTTTGAAAACGAACTCCCGGTGCGCAACGCGGCGTTCCACTGGAAGTGCGACGACGGCCGCGAACTG
>JBNMNW010000372.1:0-4926 GCA_051278165.1 Planctomycetota bacterium
CGCTCTTTCTCAACGACCAGATGATCGATGTGACACGGCCGGTTGTGGTCCGTGACCCGCAGGGCAAGGTGTTGTGGGAGGGTTCGCCGAAACCCGATCTGTGGACCGTGCTCGAGACGCTGGACGCGCGCGTCGACCGCAAGATGGTGTTCGATCGCCGCATCGCGCTGTGAGGCGCTGAGCCATGAACTTGCTGTTCGGGTGCGGTGTGATTGCCGCGATGTGAACCGCACGCGTTGGGTGCTGGATCACGAAGTTGTCGTCGTGAGTCGTCAGACAAGATCGGATGTGAGGGCGTGCTGGTCTCACTTATGGGGGAGTTACGTGAGGCCACTGCGTCGCTAGCAACGGCAGCGAACTTCTCCAAAGCGACCTTCATTCGAACGCGATCTGCCACTGCGTTTTGCATCGCTGCCAGGATGCCGCCAAGCGTCTACGCGCTGTTCGCACTCTGGGATGTGGGGGGGGGAACGATCAGGCCCGCGCTTCTTGTCAGCTGTTGGTGCATTCTTGTGATGCACTTGTGCGGGTAGGCTTTTGACCGGAGCGCCCGGCCGGCATGTTGCGTGCTATGCGTGCCAACACCCTGTTGCTGTTCCTCTGCCTGTGCTTGCACGCGGCATGTAGTAACGCCATCAGTAGTAGCAGCCAAACCGGGCCTACGCCGCCAGCCGGTACCGGTAGCGTGGTGACGAACCTTGACGGCACGTGGGTGATCAGCGACGTCGAGCGCATCGATGGCAGCGGCAGGCCGTTGCGGCTGGAGACCGGCTTCGCCGCTGCGTTTCTGCCGATCGAGTTCGGGCAGGAGATTGAGTTCGTCGCCGATCAGGGCTCCATGCGACGCTGTTGTTGTTCCGCGTCTTACTGAACGCTGCAAGGCAGCGGCGCTGGTCGTCCGCTAGGCACAGTCGCTCATTGAAGGGCTGCTCCTTGAGTCCTCGGTTCGCCGCGGCGAGAGACTCGATGGCTTGGGCTAAGGTGTCAGCGGTCTCCGCCGCAGAAGCGAGCGAGCAGAAGGATCAGCGGGAAGTCGTCGGCGATTAGACCGAACCCACAGCTTCTGAGGTGCCGGCGTAACTCTTGCTGCGTACGCGCGAGTAAATTTTCGGATGCCACCGGGTGGGAGTCTCCAGGTGGTGTGCAGGGATCGCATTTGGGGAGCAAGTAACGTTGGCTCCACCAACAGCTCCCTACTAGCATCGGCAGCGCTCGCATGCTGGATCTCCTTACTTCCGCGGACGTCTACGCTCCCGAGCCGCTCGGCCTCGTCAACCTACTCATCGGTGGCGAACGCATCCTCTGGATCGGCCGTGACCTGCCGCAGCTGTCCGCTGACCTGTTCGTCAGGGTGCACGATTGCGGTGGCGCCCGCGTCGTTCCCGGTCTGATCGATTGCCACGCGCACCTGACTGGTGGTGGCGGCGAGACCGGCTACGCCAGCCGCGTGCCGCCGGTCGAATTGAGCCGCTTGACGAAAGCTGGCATCACGACCGTCGTGGGCCTGCTCGGCACGGATGACTGCGTGCGCACTACGGGATCCCTGCTGTCTGCAGCGCGGTCGTTGCAGGCCGAGGGGCTTACGGCATTCTGCTACACGGGCGGCTACCACGTGCCGCCGACGACACTGACCGGCAGCGTGCGCGGCGACATCGTTCACCTTGATCTCGTGCTTGGTGTTGGCGAGGTTGCGATCAGCGATCATCGATCGAGCCAGCCGACCGTCAACGAACTGCTGCGTCTGGCGAGCGAAGCTCACGTCGGTGGGCTGATGACTGGCAAGGCCGGCATTCTGCATCTGCACCTTGGGGACGGCGAGCGAGGTCTCGACCAAGTCAGGGAGTGTCTGCGCAGCGAGATCCCCGACCGTGTATTCCATCCGACTCACGTCAACCGCCGCCGCGAGTTGTTCGACGAAGCAGTGGCGTTGGCCAAGGTCCATGGACTGACGACCGACTTGACCGCGTTCCCTGCCGCTGCTGATGACGCTGCCGACGACACGATGTCCGCTGCAGAAGCATGGATGCGCTGGCATGATGCCGGGGCGCCTGCCGATCGTCTTACGATCAGCTCAGATGCCGGCGGGTGCCTGCCATCGTTTGCAAGCGATGGCACGCCGATCGGATTTGAAGTCGGCGATGCCGCCAGTCTCACCGCGACGTTGACGACATTGTTGGCTGCAGGCCACACTACCGACCGCGTATTGCCGGCGTTCACTAGCAACGTCGCCAAGCTGCTGCGACTGCCGCACAAGGGCCGCATCTTCGCTGGCGCCGACGCCGATCTCGTGGTGCTTGATAGCCAGCACCGAGTCGTTGACGTGATGGCGCGCGGACGTTGGCATAAGCGCAACGGCCAAGTCACGGTTCGCGGCACGTTTGAACTGGCAGCAGTTGAACCGGCGGCAGCTGAACCGGCGGCAGCTGAATCGGCAGCAGCCATTTTGAAAGCAGCAAAACTAGACCCAACGAATTTGGACCCAACGAAGCGACATGACAACTGATGATGACAGCCGGCGCGGCCTGATCGTGCCGATTGGTGGAGCTGAAGAGCGAGAACGCGACCCCCGCATCCTGCGCCACTTCGTCGAAGTCTGCGGTGGCGAAGATGCGCGCATCGCGATCATTCCGACGGCTTCTCAAATGGCCGACGCTGGTGAGCGCTACGAGAAGGTGTTCGAAGGCCTAGGCGTCAAGCACACCTGCACGCTCAAGTTTGAGACCCGCGCCGACTGCAAGCGCGAGGATTGGTTGCAGCAAATCGAGCAGGCGGATGGGGTCTTCCTGACCGGTGGCAATCAGCTCAGGCTGTCGACCACGATCGGCGGCACGCCGGTCGCCAAGATGTTGCGCGAGCGCAACCGCGAAGGACTGCACGTTGCCGGCACGTCCGCGGGCGCGGCGGTGCTGTCCGAGCATATGATCGCGTTTGGCGACGAAGGCGGGACACCACACGCCGACATGGTCACCCTGGCACCCGGCATCGGGCTAACGAACCGTGTCATCGTGGACCAGCACTTCCGCCAGCGCGATCGCCTCGGCCGACTGCTGACGGCGCTGGCCTACAACCCAAAGGCGGTCGGTATCGGCCTTGACGAAGATACCGCCGCCTTCATCGATAGCGCCGACATGCTGACCGTGCGCGGTAGTGGCGCCATCACCATCGTCGACCCTGAAGACGTCGAGTATTCGTCGATGGATTCAGCCAACCGCCACGCCCCAGTGTGCATCACCGGCTTGCGCCTGCACATACTTGTCGACGGGGGGACCTTCGACCTGAGCACCCGCATCGCTCTTCCCGCATCCGCCAAGGAATCCGCCAAGTGAAAGTAGTCGAGCGCTCTGTCTATATCGGCCCGAACCTCTACGCCAACTTCCGCGTCATTCGACTGGTCGTCGACCTCGGAGAACTCGAGCAGTGGCCAACGGGTAGGCTGGGCGAAGCGTTCACCGCGGCGCTGGTCGAGGCGCTGCCCGGTCTGCAGGAACACGGCTGTTCGTACCGCGAGGCAGGCGGCTTCCTGCGTCGCATGAACGAAGACGAAGGCACCTGGATGGGGCACGTGCTCGAGCACGTTGCCATCGAACTGCAGAACGTCGCTGGAGCTGACGTTACCTTCGGCAGAACGCGCAGCGTCAAGGGCAGCCCCGGCGTCTATACCATCGTCTACGAGTATGAGCAGGAGGAGGTCGGCCTAGCTGCTGGGCGATTGGCGATGACGCTGCTGCACTCGCTGTTGCCTACCGAGCTGCGCGCCAACACGTTGGTTGCCGAGGACTTCGACTTCGCTACCGAGCGCGACAAATTCATTCGCAAGGCCCAGCGCCTCGCCTTGGGTCCGAGCACCCAGTCACTGGTGAACGCCGCCGAGGAGCGCGGCATCCCGTGGATCCGGCTCAACCGCTACAGCTTGGTGCAGTTTGGACACGGTCGCTACCAGAAGCGCATCCAGGCGACGATCACCGGGGAGACGCGTCACATCGCCGTTGAACTGGCTTCGGACAAAGAAGAAACCAACAACCTGCTCGCCGACATGGGCTTGCCCGTCGCGCGCCAATCGCTGGTCTACGGCGAGGAGGACGCGGTCAAGGAAGCTGAGAGAATCGGCTATCCGCTCGTGGTCAAGCCGTTGAACGCCAATCACGGTAAGGGCGTGTCGATCGGTCTGACCGATGCCGAAGCCGTGCGCGTCGCCTTCCACCATGCGCAGAACCACAGTCGCGCCGTGCTGGTCGAGCGCTTCATTGAGGGCTTCGATCACCGCATCTTGGTCATCGATGGCAACGTGATTGCCGCCGCCAAGCGCGTGCCAGGTCATATCGTTGGGGACGGCGAGCACACCGTCGCCCAGCTGGTCGAGATCGTCAACGAGGATCCACGCCGCGGCATCGGCCACGAGAAGATCCTGACCAAGCTCGAGTTTGATTACCAAGCTGAGCGGCTGCTGGAGCAGATGGACTACAGCCGTGACACGGTTCCGCCAAAGGGTGAGATTGTCTACCTGCGCTCGACCGGCAACCTGTCGACCGGCGGCACCGCCACCGATGTCACCGACATCATGCACCCGGACAACGCGGCGATGGCGGCTCGTGCTGCCAAGGCCATCGGCCTCGACGTCGCGGGCATCGACTTTCTGACGACGGACATCACTCGCTCATACACCGAGACGGGCGGCGCGATCTGCGAGATCAACGCCGCGCCTGGTCTGCGTATGCACCTGGCGCCGTCCGATGGCAAGCCGCGCGACGTCGCTGGCCCGATCATCGACATGCTGTTTCCGCCGGACGCGCCCAAGCGCATCCCAATTGCGGCCATCACTGGCACCAACGGCAAGACGACGACGGCCCGGATGTTGGCGCACATCTTCAAGATGGCGCGGCACACCGTTGGTCTGACGACCACCGACGGCGTCTACATCGATGGCCA
>JBNMNW010000373.1:0-4919 GCA_051278165.1 Planctomycetota bacterium
TATGTGTTCACGTCGCTTGAGGACAAGAGTAAGCGTCGCAAGCTGCAGGAGATGTGCTTGAAGGCGCTGCCTGCTGGCTGTCGCAACGCGCTTGTTCTGTAGCTGAGGCTGCGACGAGCGCTGCTACGGGGATCGCTGGCGGCTCGACAGCAGCAGCTCGCTAGCTACTTACGATTAGCGGCCCAGTCCGAGCGGTAGCGCAGGATCAGGTCGCGGCACTTGTGGTAGACCGCGGCGGTCGCACGCACATCGTGCGCGTTGTATTCCGCGATCTTGACGATCTCGCCAGCTGCATACGCCGGCGCGACCATCGAGCCGTCCATGACTCCCTTCGGACTTTCGATGCCGAGCGCCCAGCAGACTACATCGAGCTTGCTCGGCCCGCGGCCACGCTGCGTGACCAGTTCGAACAGGTCGAGGTGGGGGCGCAGCGACCACTTGCTCGACACTAGGTCGACGCGCGCCGGGATGCCGTGGATCATGCTGCGCGCCACCAAGAACGGCACGTCGAAGCCGCGACCGTTGTAGGACACGACGCATTCGGCTTTGGCCGCGAGCGCCCAGAACGCGCGCAGCAAGTCCGGTTCGCTCATCAGTCGCAACCACGGTGGGCACTCGTCGATTTCGAAGCCTTCGGGCGGCACCGCGAGCACGGTGACCTGGGCGGCCTCGCTACCGGGTTCGGCTTCGCCGTCGCCGATCGCCAGTGAGATGACCTTGCCGAAGAACGGCGACATGCCCATCACGGCAGCCGTGTCCATGTCCTTCTTGGCGGCGTTGTCGGATAGCGCACCAGCGACCGTTGCTGGCAGTTCGCGCATGTCGATAGCCGGCACGGTTTCGATGTCGAACACCAACGTCCCGCAGATCAGATCTTCGACACTTTGCAGCGCCGGGTCGACCAGTTGATCCAGATCGAAGCCTTCTGGTTGCTCACCGGGCTCAAGCGCTTTCAGGCGTTCGATCACGATCTGCGTCTGCTCATTCCACATCTTGACCTTGCCGCGCAGTTTGACGATCGCGCCGATTTCGGCCTCCTTGGCGGCAGCCATCGCGGTGGGCACGTTGTCCCAGATCTTGCCTTCGACGACCCCGTGCAGGTCCGCGAGTTCGATGACCAAGTAGGGCTTGCCGTTCTTGGTCTGCAGCTCTTTGACCGAACGCAGCTGTGCGTAGACATCCCACTCGTGGTCGGTGGCCTGCAGCTCGGACAGGTTGGCGGCCATCACAATGCGGAGATTTTGTTCGTCGTTGCTCATGAGTTGCTCGCCCACGCAGTGATGCGTTCTACGGCCTTTCTAAGGGTGTCCATGTCCGCTGCGTAGCTGGCACGCACGAACCCCGGGATGCCGAACGCACTGCCTGGAACAAGTGCCAGAAAGTGCTTTTCAAGCAGTTGGCTACAGGCCTCGAGGTCGGTGATGCCGCGTGCTGCGCAGATCGGGCGGATGTCGATCAGTGCGTAGAACGAACCGCGTGGCGACGCGAGCGAGACGCCCGGCACCTGGTTGAGTGCTTCGACCAAGAAGTTGCGCCGCTCGGTGAATGCCACCATGCGTCGCTCGTGCTCTTCCGGGAGCGGGAGTTGGCACGCCTTGAGCATGGCCGCCTGACTGATCGTGCACGGGTTGCCGAGCACCTGACTTTGCAGGCGTGCGGCCGTGCTGATGATGTCCTTAGGCGCGGCCATGAAACTGGTGCGCCAGCCAGTCAGCGTGTGGCTCTTGGTGAAGCCGGCGACGACGATCGTGCGCTCGCGGCCACCCGGAATGGATGCCGGCGAGACATGCTTGGCGTCGTCGTAGAGCAGCGTCGAGTAGATCTCGTCGGACACGAGCCACATGTCGTTGCGGGCGCATAGATCGACGAGTGCCTTGACGTCGTCGTAGCTTGGCACCGCCCCCGATGGATTGTTGGGGAAGTTCGCGATGATGCCCTTGGCGTTGTGCTTCTTGGCAGATGCCTCGATCGTCGCCGCGTCATGCACGAAGTTGCGACTGGGGTCGGCTTCGACAATGATCGGCGTGCCGCCAGCGAGCGTGACCAGTGCCGGATACGAGACCCAGTAGGGGGCCAGCAGTAGCACGGCATCGCCAGGTTCGACGATCGAAACGAGTGCCATGTGCAGGGCCGCTTTGGCCCCGGCGCAAACCATGACTTCGCTCTTGTCGTATTCGAGCCCGAACGCCGAACTCAGCCACTCGGCTCCCGCTTGGCGCAAGGCCGGCGTGCCAGCAGCGGGCGTGTAGCGATAGTTGCCCTGCTCGATGGCTTCGATCCCGGCCCGGGCAATTGGCTCCGGGGTAGGGAAGTCTGGTTCGCCGGCGCCTAGCGATACGACATCTTGGCCATCGGCCTTCAATTGGGCCGCGGTAGCGCTGATGGCGAGGGTGGCCGATGCCTCGATGAGGTGGGATCGGGCGTTGGGTACGAGGCCGGTCATATGCTGGGAGTAGAGCCGCCCGACCCGGGCAAGGCAACTCGACGCTGGAAGGGGTGGGCGTGGCCGCGCGCCAGCGGTGCCATGGGAGGGTGCCGAACCGCCCCAAACAGGAGGCCAAACTGGCGGGAAGGTTGGGTGTTCTTACTTCGTCGGAGCGCCATACGGCGCCCTCCAATAGGTGGAGACTCACGCCAACCCACAGAACGACCGTTCAGTCCAGTGCGGTCGTTCGCTACGCTGCTCCGCCCGATGGCCAAGTCGAAGCCGATACCCAAGAAGCGCCGTATTTGGCGAACTCTGTTGCTGACCCTGATGGGGTTGGTGGTGTTCCTGCTGATGTTCGTTGCGGCGTTCATCTTCAACCCGTTCGAAAGCTCGCTGCCCGAGCTGCGCGACATCGTCCCTCGTGACGTAAATTTCTTCGTGCGCAAGCAGGGGCTCAGCGAGGACTTTGATCCGTTCCCGCAGCCGCGCTTCTGGCCGGCGCTGACGGCATCAAACGGCTTCGATGCGGTCCAGAAAGGTGGCCTCGGTCGCTCGTTTAACCAAAGCGGCGGTCTGAAGGCGGTCGAGGACGCTCGCAACATCTTTGCACAGGTAGCCACCGACTCCGGCGGCTTCCTCGACATCATGCGCGATGTGATCGGTGACGAACTGATCATCGCCGGCATGAACCATGACTACTCGGTGTCGCCGTCGCGCCCGCTGGCGACGCCCCACTGGTGCGTCTACACGCGTATTACTTGGCGCGTCAAGATGCTGCACGGCCTCGCTGGCTTTGGCTTCGTGCGCGGTAAGCTTGAGGAGCAGGGCATGGCGATGTCCTCCGAAGGTGACCTGATGGTCATCACTCCGAGTGGTCAGGATCCGATCTACATCAAGCGTTACAAGGACGCGTTGATGATCGCGAACAACACGGGACTGTTGGTTAAGGCGCAGTTGCTGATCGATGGCAACCGCGACGAAGAACCGATCGGCCGTCAGCCGGCCTATGAAGATGGCGTCGGGCAACGCGTTAAGCAGTGGTCTGAAGACAACGACGCCCCCGGCATCAAAGCGCTCGAATTTGTGGTCGAGCCCAACAAGTTTGATGGCTTCCAGCGGTTCGCCGCGAGTTGGCCCAACCCGCAGAATCGCGACAGCATGAACGAGCGCGTGCTCGCCAGCTTCCTCAATCTGAAGGGCTGGATGCAGGTCACAGGCGGCTTGATGTTTGACGATGGTGTGCTTGGCGCCACTGGCCAGATCGGCCTCAATAGCCGTCAGCACACGGGCTTTCAGAGCAGCTTCTACACTGCTGAGCAGCAACGTCGCGAGCAGTGGCTCGACCCGTTCTTGGACATGGTGCCCGAGTCCGCGTGTGCTGCCGCTGCGTTGCGCATGCCGGCCGGTGACTTCTTGCACGCGATGTTCGATGCGCTTGAGAAGGATGAAAAGAGCCTGATCAACGATGCGCTGCGCAACGCGACGTATGCCGGCGAGCACGTGCAAGATGTGCGCGACCTGGTCGAACGCCTGCGCCTCGCGTTCCAGCCGCGCACCGGCTTCGTGTTCCGTCGCAACTTGCCGGACATGAGTAAGGACAAGGACGGCAACCTCGCCGTTCCGGTTACGGCGAAGTCGCCGATGCCGCAGGTCGCGTGGGTGTTTTGGTTGAAGCCCGGTCGCAAGACGTTGGTTGAGTCGCTGGTGACGATGCTGCGCAGCTACAGCAGCAGCTTCGGCTTCCAAAAGGTCTACGAGCTCGGCGTGCCGTTCGGCGATAGCACGCTGCCGGAGCGGGTTACCGAGTTCACCAATCCGCAGATCCCTGGCACCGGCGAGATTGCGATGCTGGTGTTCCGCGAGTTTTTCGTGGTGTCGAACTCGGGTCCTCTGATTCGCGACATCGTGCGCACGCGCTACAGCGCGACGACTGGGGCACGATCCATCCGCGATACGAGTGAATACGCAGAACTCGAGCGCGAGCTGTCTAGCACGTTGAGCGGGCTGGTGTGGCTCGACGCAGAGAAACTGCAGCCGGTGCTCGACGACTACATGAGCTTCGCCGATTCCAGCACCTCGGCGCCGAATCCTGAGTGGATGATGCAGGTGAGGCCGTCGGCCGAGGATTACGTGCGCAAGAAGCACTATCCGCGCTACCCGAGCATGGCGAGCATGCCGCCCAACCTGAAGGAGCAGGGCAGTGAGTTCGATAAGCTAGTGGTCGCCTACATGCGTCAGAAATGGACCAAGGAGCGCACCAACTTCACGGCCGATGATCGTGCCAGCATGGAGCAACTTCGCGGTTTCACCGAGATGTTCAAGGCGGCGGCTGTTCAGGTTGAACTGCAAAACAACTACATCCGCTACCAGGCCCGAATCATGACGGACGTGCGCTAGGAGTCTGCGCCACGGGAGAGCAAACCGCCAGGCACGCACCCTTCACCCCATGTCGGCCCGCCAAATCCTCGCCGAAGCCACCGATTCGACTGCG
>JBNMNW010000374.1:0-4914 GCA_051278165.1 Planctomycetota bacterium
CGGCGCCGAGGGCGGCAACGGTCATCGCAAGCAGAAGCTTACGGAGCATATGATTGTTCCTGATTCGAGGGAGAGATCGGAGTGCACCACACGACGAGGTTCGGGAGCACCCTGCGCACTACGCCAATCAGTCCATAGAACAGTCCGGATATTCCGTAGTTCGGACCTGCTTCGTCATGCTGCGCGCCGCCGACGTGCGGATCACTGACATGTTCTCCAGCATGTCGCCGAATACTTCGACGGTCATCGTGTCGATGACGCACGAGCGAATGAACGATGACTGTGCCGTTCTCGATCTCCTGATCACCAGTATCATTGGATGATCAGCGATAAGGTGAAGCGGGTGAAGGCTGTCAAACGGGTGGGTTGACGCGGAGTGGTGAGGCGGGGATCGTTAAGCAATGGGGTTCGGGTGCTCCTTGCCGACCTTCAAATATCTCTCTCCCCGACACCATGCAAAACGAACGTGCTCAACGCGTCGTCCGGCGCCCTTGCGCCGTCGTCGTCCGCCCCCTCCTGCTCTTGATCGCCGCGTTGATGCCGCTCGCGGCGGTCGCCGCACAGCAGGTCCGCCAAGCGCCGCCCGTGCTACTGGCGCAGTTCGACGTGAATGCCGGGACCGTCCAGTCGCTGTCGATACCAACAACACCGCAGGACAGACTCGAAGTGCCAGTCGTGATTGGTGGCGTGCCATACACAATGGCGCTCTTCAACTACGACGTGCGCGCGCCTGGCTTCCAACTGTTCGAACGAAGTGCCGCCGGACTGGTGCTGCTGCCGACACCGGACTGCGTAACGTTCCGCGGCGTGCTGCTGGAACTACCGAACTCGCGAGTCGCTGCGACGCTCGTCGACGGCACGCTCGAGGGCATGGTCTATCTTCCGCCGACGGGTCTCGGCCTACTGGGCGAGACTTGGGTCGTTCAGCCCGCGCGCAGAGGTGATCCCAGCGCACAGGCTTCGGTGCACATCGTGTTCCGCGCCAAGGACACCAACGCGCTACCCTACGAGTGTGGCACGGACACGACCGGAGCGCCGGCCCCGCCATCGACGGGCGCGCCAGACTTCACGGCAGTCTGTGAGATTGCGATCGAGGCCGACCGGCAGTTCTGGCAGTGGAACAACAGCAACGTCACGCAAACGCAGAACGACATCACGACCGTGATGAATCAGGTCGACTTCATCTACGACCGGGACTGCGACGTAACCTACCAGGTGGTCACCATCATCGTGACGACGGCACTCGTCTACACGACCAACGACGCGGGCGGCCTGCTGGGCGAGTTTCAAGGCTTCTGGAACGCGAACAACACGGGCATCCACCGCGACATCGCGCACCTCTTCACTGGGCGCAACCTCACCGGATCAACGATCGGCGTCGCCTACCTGAGTACCGTTTGCAATCAGGTCAACGGCTACGGCCTCTCGCAGTCCGACTTCACCAATAACCTTAGCAGTCGCGTTGGCCTCACGTGCCACGAGCTCGGACACAACTTCTCCGCGCCCCACTGCAACGGCGCCTCGCCCTGCTACATCATGTGCTCGGGTCTGGGCGGCTGTAACGGCAACTTGACGCTGTTCGGTCCGACTGAGGCGGCGCAAATCGACGGCTACGCGCATTCGCAGGCGTGCATGCCGCCACCCGCGACCCCGCCGGTGCTGACAGGAGCGAGCCCGACGTCGATGACGGTGTTCGCGCCCGGCAGCGTGACGCTCCAGGGCACCGGACTGCTGACGGTCAATAGCTATGCCTTGGGCGGGCAGACCTACACCAACGGCATCATTGTCATTGGCGATACCGCGTTGTCGGTCGCGATTCCGGAGGGCGTAACGCTCGGGCCGATGTCGGTCACCGTCTCCAACGGGCTCGGCACGAGCAACGCATTGAGTTTCAATTACGTGCTCACACAGCCGCCCAAGCTCCGGTCCACGACACTAGTCCCGCCGACCGGTGGCCTCGCGACCTTTGACTTCGCCGGCACGCCCAACAATCAGTGGTTCCTCGTGCTCGGGATCTCAACGGTAACCACGCCGCTGCAGGGGTTCGACTTGATCGCAAACCCACTGGTGCTGACCTTCGGCACGTTTAGTGGTCCGGTCGGAATCGAGAGCTTCTCGGTGCCGGTGCCGCCAGGCCTAGGACCATTGCAGTTCTTCTTCCAGGCGCTCGAGAGCACGCCGGCGGGCAGCGTGACCGGCGTGTCCAACTTTGCGATGACGATCCTACAGTAGCGTCGCGACCACCTGCTCTGCGGGTGCTCGGGTGTGCTCGTTCGGACCACCGCCTCTGCACGCTCAGCGGCGACCCGGATCGTCGCCTGCTACATGGAGCCGTTGGATGGCCATCCTACACCTCAAGATCGCCGGGCTCGACACGCAGCGACCGCACGAAGGGCAATCCCCGAATCGCGAGCGCACCGCCTATCCTGCCTACCTGCACAGCTCGCAACGCCGCAGCAAAGACTCCGCCCCACCCAGAGCGATAACGTCGTGCGGACCTCCGAGTGTGCCAGTAGTTCTTGGCTGGTTCGGATGTCCAAAACCAAAGCAGGCCAGCACGAGGGCTGGCCGACTTCAATTCTAGACCGCGCGCTTACTCGCGGCTGGCTGCCATCTTCTCCAGCATGTCGCCGAAGGCATCGAGCGTCATCGTGCCAAGGTCACCACCGCTGCGCGAACGAACCGTGACGGAGCCGCTCTCAAACTCTTGGTCGCCAACGACTGCGACCATCAGGATCTTCTCTTGCCAGAGGTGGTTACGGATCTTGCCGCCGATCTTGTCGGAGGTGATGTCGGCGTCGCCGCGAAGTAGCCGCTCCTTGAGGGTGCGGCTCATCTGCTCAACGGCGTCGGCGTGGCGTTCGCCGACCGAGAGGATGACGGCTTGCACCGGGGCGAGCCAGACCGGGAAGGCGCCGCCGAAGTTCTCGATCAGGATGCCGAAGAAGCGTTCCAGTGAGCCAAGCAGGGCGCGGTGGATCATGACCGGACGTTCGCGCTCACCGTTCTGCGCGATGTAGGTCATGTCGAAGCGTTCGGGCAAGTTGAAGTCGGTCTGGATGGTCGAGCACTGCCAGGTGCGGCCGAGGCTGTCCTTGACCCTGACGTCGATCTTGGGGCCGTAGAAGGCACCGCCACCTTCGTCGATCGCGTAGCCGAGGCCCACAGACTCGAGCGCCTTGCGCACCGCTTCGGTCGCCTTGTCCCAACGCTCTTCTTCGGTCGGGTCGAGAGCATCATCTCGTACTCGTCGAAGCCGAAGGCGCGCAGCATGTCGACGACGAAGTGCAGGCAGCGCGTGATCTCTGCTTCGACTTGGTCTTCGCGTAGGAAGAGGTGGGCATCGTCTTGGGTGAAACCGCGCACACGCAGCAGACCGTGCAGTGAACCTTGGTTCTCGTAGCGGTAGACGGTGCCGAGCTCGGCCCAACGGAATGGCAGTGCGCGGTAGCTGCGACGCTTCTGCTTGTAGATCTGCACGTGGAACGGGCAGTTCATTGGTTTGAGCAAGTACTCAGCGCCATCGATCTCGATGCCGGCGTACATCGACTCCTTGTAGAAGTCGAGGTGGCCCGAGGTCGCCCATAGATCACTCTTGGCGATGTGCGGCGAGTAGGCGAGGTCGTAGCCGCCCTTGAGGTGTTCGTTCTTCCAAAACTCTTCGATCTTGTGACGAACGAAACCGCCCTTCGGATGCCAGAGAATCAGGCCGGCACCGAGGTCGCCCATCGTCGAGTATAAGTCGAGGTCGATTCCCAGGCGACGGTGGTGGGTGTAGGTCATTCAAGCTGCGGTCCGGAGAGTTGACGGTGGCGCGGGCTCCGTCGGAAATCCGGAATCGGTGCTGGTTGATTGCCTTCGCGACGGCCCGATTGTGGCTGAATGGGGTTCGGTGGTCTGCACCGCAGCTTGAACCATCTGCACCCGCACTAGGCATGCTGATGGCCGACCGCGATACTTGCACACCACACCCACTTACCGCTCGCAACCAAAACGATGAAGCCTCTCCTGACTCGCCGGGATTTCCACCGCGGCGCGGCCGCCGCCGCGATCACTGCTGCTCTGCCTTCGTTCAGATCGCGCCGCAGCGATCCACCGGTCGTTCGCCTCGCCGTGATCGGCCCCGGCAAGCGCGGCATGAACCTCATGCGCAGCGCGTTCTTGGGCAACGGCTTCCAGGTGGTGGCGGTCTGTGACGTCGACAGAAACCGCCTCGATGCGGCCAAGGCGCTAGCCGACGAGCGCCAGCCGAACTCGAAGTGCTTCGCGACGACTAGCCACGAAGAGGCGATGGACCGCAAAGACGTCGACGCCGTCGTCATTGCTACGCCCGACCACTGGCACGCGCACCAGATCCTCGACGCCGCCAAGCGCCAGAAGCACATCTACTGCGAGAAGCCGTTGACGCTGACCCTGCGTGAGGCGCAACTGGTGATCCCGGCCGTGCAGAAGGCGGGCGTCGTCTTCCAGACTGGTAGCCAGCAGCGTACGGAGTTTGGGCAGAAGTTCGTTCGTGCGTGCGAGCTGATTCGCAACGGGCGTCTCGGCGAGGTCCTGACCGTGCACGTTGGCGTCGGCGACCCGCCGGCTGCTTGCACGCTTGGCGCCGAGGACATGGAGCCCAACCTCGACTGGGACCGGTGGCTCGGCCCAGCGCCATCGCGCCCCTACCACTCGGACCTGTCACCGCGCGGCGTCCATAAGCACTACCCGTCGTGGCGCCACTACTGGGAATACGCGGGCGGCGGGCTCGCCGACATGGGCGCGCACCATTTCGACATCGCGCTCTGGGCCCTAGGCCGCGACGGCAGCGGCCCAGTCGAGGTCCACCCGCCGCACGTGGCGGACGCCAAGACTGGCGCTTCGCTGGTCTTCGACGACGGCGTGCGAATTGTGCATGGCGGCCGCAGCGGC
>JBNMNW010000375.1:0-4834 GCA_051278165.1 Planctomycetota bacterium
TGCAGATGTAGCAGTGGCGCGGCTCGCTGAGCACGTTGCTGATGTGCGCGTCACGCAGTTGTGATTCGAGCAGCTTCGATTGCCGTTCGGCCGCCTCGCGCATCGGCAGTGCGTGCGAGGGCAGTGCTGGATTGTCGACCTTGTTTGCGCTACGCGCTCGTCGCAGAGCGGCTGCGTGCAATGCTTCTTGTGCACGTGCTCGCTTGTCTACGGTGGCCTGGCTTCGCGCGGCCCGCCGCTCTTGTCGCAGGTCGCTCTTCGACGCGCCGATCAACCGCCCGCAGGCCGCGAGCAATCGCTTGCGTTGTTCGGCTGGCAGCTGCTCCAGCTGAGCCGGATCCGCTGCATACGCTTCTACTAAGGCTAGTAGCGTCGCGGGTTCAGGCTGTGAGTCGGGAGCGTCCTGCATGGTGGCGATTGGCGCGGCACCCTAGCCGGTTCGCTTGCTTGGCACGAGTTGGCTTTCGCCGCGCGGGGACTCGGTTGCGCGCTGCGTGCGAGTGTTCGGACGCGCTCGCTAGCATCGACGAGGTGATCGCATCAAGCGCACAGTCTGCGATCGCCAAGCAAGCGCGTCGTGGCCATGGGCCGTCAAGCTTCAGAGTTGAAGCCATGCGGCCCGTCGTTGGCCGACTGTTTACTTGCCGCCGCCGGCAGGCTTCTTGGCGCCACCACGACGGCGACGCGGCTTGAACACCTTGTGGCCGGCCTTCTCAATCGCCTTGAGCGCCTTCATCGCTTCTTCGGCCGCCTTGAAATCCTTGGTCAGCATGGCGTCTTCGAGGTCGAGCACGCTGCGCAGCGCCTTGTTGATCTCGACTTGGTAGGCCATGACGAACGCGGCTTGCTTCTCTTTCGGCTGACGGGCTGCTGCGCGCGGCGCGTGCTTCTTGGCTTCCATCAGCGACTCGGCCGCAGCCATGATCTCGGCCATCGGGGCCTTGCCTTCCGGCTTCTTCAGGAAGTCGCCGACGGCATCGAGTGCCTCTTCCATCTTCTCCATCTCGATCTTGACCGGCGACTTCTGGCGCTTCGGTCGTTGGTCAGCGTCTTGCGACAGGACGGGCGTGGTGGCGGCGGCGAGGGCAAACAGAGCGACGATCAGGGAGCGCTTCATAGATCTGGGTATCAGTTGGGGTGGGGGTCTCGAATGCGCATGGGAACGTTCGTCGGCTCGGCGCACAACCGGAGAGATGGGGATAAGACACTCTCGGTTCACGTTGCCTCCTGAAGATTGCTGATCTGCGGTTGGCCGAACGCTGTGTGGCCTACCTAATGCGTAGGGCTTGCTAGGATTCGGGGGTGTGGCCGTGCTCGTGCAGCAGCCATTTCCGGAAGGCGCGCAAGGCCGGCAAGGTGGCGCGACGTTCGGGGTAGGCCAACCAGTATCCCTTGCCGGTGCGCACGCGGGTGTTGGGGAACGCTTCGACGACGCGGTCGCGGGCAAGTTCGTTCTCGACGGCGAACACCGGCGGCACCGCGACGCCGAGGCCAGCGATGGCTGCTTCCAGTGCCATCTGGTGGTGTTCGAAGCGCGGGCCGCGACTGCCGTCGATGCCGGTGACATTTTTGGCGCGCAGCCAGTCGTCGAACGCGTGTGGCCGCGTCGTTACCTGGAGAAGCGTCGCGCGGCGCAGGTCTTGGGGGGTGAGCAGTTGGCGTTCGTCGCGATAGCTCTCGCTGCAAACGACCAGCACCTCTTCGTCCATTAGCGGTTCGACTGTCGCGCCGGGCCAGTGACCTTCGCCGTAGTGAATCGCCGCATCGAGGTCCTGGCTGGCGAAGTCGAAGACGCTCAAGCGCGTTGTGAAGTGCACCTGGATGGCCGGGTGCGACTGTGCGAACGATGAGAAGCGCGGGATCAGCCAGCGGGTGCCGTAGGTCGGCAGGATGCCGAGTCGTAGCACGCCGCCGCCGCCGCCACTGGTGCGCAACTCGAGTTCGCCGGCCTCAAGGCGGTCGAACGCCGCGTGCACGTGTTCGAGGTAGCGCGCGCCGGCTGGCGTCAGTTGGATGCGCTGGCGATGGCGTGTGAACAGTTCAACGCCAAGGTGGCTTTCAAGACTCTGGATCTGGCGACTGAGCGCGCTCTGGGTGCGGTGCAGTTCTTTCGCCGCAGCCGTCACGCTGCCGTGGAAGGCCGCGGACTCGAATGCTTGCAGCGCCGCGGTGGCAGGGAGGGATCGAGGCACTTCATGATCCTAGTGCATGAAGTCATGAAGCGAACGCAATATCCTCGTGCCTTGATATTGCAGCTTATGAGCTATTTTACCAGATCAAGAGGCTCCTCAACCTTTGTAGGTGAGCCTCGCTGGTGCTGAGTTGTCATATGCGCATCCTTCATGAATCGGTTCTCTGGGCCTTGCTCGATCGAGTGGTCGGCACGGTTCGCACGGTACGCTTGTTTGAGGCGCTCGACACCCACAGGTCGCTGTTGCGCCCGCGGGCAAACGTCGCCAGCACCGGCGTTACCCGCGCCGAATTGGCGCAAGCGCTCAACATGTTGCTGTTCGAGGACGTGACGCGGCGCGTGCCGATGGCGTCGGCTTACGTTGGCGACGCCGTGCGCAGCGGGCGCAAGTTGGTGTTCGATCACGGCGCGCTGCGAACGGTTGCTGCCGACTGTGGTGCGCTGCCGTCAGGCATCGAGGCGTTCCGTCGTATCCTCGAGCCGCTCGGCTTTGCGGTTCGTGGCACCTACCCACTTGAGCAGATCGGCATGACCGGTCGCGCGTTCACGCACCTCGATGCGCCCGAACACGTCGCGCAGTTTTTCGTCAGTGAGCTGCACGTGGAGCGGTTTAGTGCCGAGTTCCAAGCCGCGGTGTCGCGTGTGGTCGGCGGCTCCGAGGATCCGTTGACGGCAGTGGCTGCCGCGCAGTTGGCTGAGCTTGCTGATCGTGGATCGCTGTCGTTCGATGATGCGGCCAACCTGCTGCCGAACTTGCTTGGCTGCTTTGACCGCCACCACACCGAGCCGTCGTGGCTGGACTACGAAGTTCTGTTGGCCGAGTCCAGGGAGATGGCGTGGATTGCAACCGAAGGCAATGCGTTCAACCACGCGACCGATCGCGTTGTCGATGTGTTCGCCGTCGCGGCCGAACAGCGTCGCCTCGACCGCCCGATCAAGGAGCGCGTCGAAGTCTCTAGTAGCGGTCGCGTTCGTCAAACGGCGTTCCAGGCGGCGATGGTCGAGCGGCTGTTTGTTGGTGGCGATGGCTCCCTGCGAAGTGAGCGCGTGCCGGGTTCGTTCTACGAGTTCATTGCCCGCGATGAAGAGCGCCCGGGTGTTCTCGATCTGCGCTTTGATTCGAGCAATGCGACCGGGATCTTCAAGATGACCTCGAACTCCGAAAGCCCCGTCGGCAGTATGGACGCATGACCGATACCTTGGTCGAGGAACTGAAGGCTGTGCTCGGTTCTCGTGGCGTGTTGACCAGTCCCGAGGATCGTGTGCGGTTCGAGACTGGTTGGCGTTATGGCAAGGGGGTCGCGCGTTGCATCGCGCGTCCGGCAAGCACCGAGGAAGTCGCGCGCGTGCTCAACGTCTGTGCCTCGCACGGTGCGCGCGTGATCGCGCAAGGCGGCAACACTGGCTTAGTGGCGGCGTCGACGCCGGATGCCAGCGGTGCCATGGTGGTGCTCAGCTTCGAACGTCTGAATCGCACGATTGAAGTCGATGTGCATGCTCGCACCGTGACGGTAGATGGTGGGGTTCTGTTGAGTCAGCTCAATGAAGCGCTCGCTGAGCACGGCTTTTGGTTCCCAGTCGATCTCGGTGCGGATCCGCAAGTCGGTGGCATGATCGCGACCAACACTGGTGGCACGCGACTGCTCAAGTATGGCGACGTGCGTCGTAACTTGCTCGGTGTCGAAGTCGTGCTCGGTGACGGTCGCGTGGTTTCGATGCTCAATCGGCTTCGTAAGAACAACACCGGACTCGATGCCAAGCATCTGTTCTGCGGCACGACGGGTGTTTGGGGCGTGGTGACCAAGGCCGTCTTGCAGGTCGAGCCGAAGCCAACGCAGCGGGCGACTGCGTTGGTTGGTTGTCGCGATGGCCAGGCCGTGCTGCAGCTGCTGCGCGCTGTCGAGAAGGATCTCGGCGATGTCTTGAGCGCGTTCGAAGTCATGAGCGCCAACGCTGTCGAATCGGTGCTACGCCACCAACCGAGCCTGCGCAGGCCGTTTGACGAGTTGCCGCAGTATGCTGCGCTGGTCGAGCTGTCGACAACATTGCCGGCCGCGGCGATCAGCCTTGACGAGGTGCTTGAAGAGCGGCTCGGCGCGCACCTCGAAGCGGCCGAAGAATCGATTGTCGACGTGCTGATTGGCAACGCCGATGACTTCTGGCAGATCCGCCACCACATCAGCGAGAGCTTGCGCAACGACGGCAAGATGCTCGCCTTCGATGTCAGCGTGCCGCGTTCGTCATTGCCCGAGTTCACCGATCGCGTTGTGCAGTTGCTCAGCAGTGACTACCCGTTTGTGCGCCTGTGTGACTACGGCCACTGGGGCGATGGCGGCAGCCACCTGAACCTGATCTGGCAAGATGCGGACGTGCCCGACTCCGAAGTGCTAGTGGCCGAACTGCAGGACAAGATCTACGAGATCGCCGTCCGCGAGTTCGCCGGCAGCTACTCCGCCGAGCACGGCGTTGGCCCGCACAACCAGCGCTTCTACGACAGCTACGCGAACCCAATCGTCAAGCAGCTAAGCGGCGTGATCGGAACGTTCTGCGACCCCGACGACCGCCTAGGAACCGTTCACCTGTAGCCCGAACAGGATAGGTGCGGTGCCTGGCACCGTGCCTGCAGTTTGGGTTGTTGCGCTA
>JBNMNW010000376.1:0-4814 GCA_051278165.1 Planctomycetota bacterium
CAGTTCGATGCGGGCGCGATCCGGAGTTGCTGTGTTGACGTCGCCGGGCGTGCATTCGATTGAGATGACCTCGGCGGGCGTGGTCACGATGCCTTCGCCCAACAGGAAGCCAAGCGCCAGTTCGGCGTCGCGACCCGGCGTGCGCATCGTTACCAGCTGCTGGCCGTGAACATCGAGCAGCAACGGCACTTCTTCAATCAGCAGATCTTCGCGGCCATTGGCCAAACGGCGCAGCGAGGCGCCGACGACGTTCCTACCGGAGCCGGGTGAAGCTTTTGAACCCGGTTTGCGATCGGAGTCAGGTTCGATCAATTGCCGATCTGCCATGCCGCAGCGTCGGACATTGCGCCACCAAACGAGTTCAGGGGCGGGTCGAACACGAATGCCTGCTGATAAAACTGCGAGCCGAGCAAGTTGGTTTGGTTGGGGATCGCCAGCGACCAAGAACCAGTCGTTCCGAACGTGATGATGCCGTCGGTCAGGTCGAGGCTCACGCGCAGGTCACAGCCGGGCAAACCGAACGCCGTTAGGTCCGCTGGCAGGAAGCCAAGGGTTGAGGTCTGGTTGCTCGCTCCAGTGATCATCAATCCCAAGCCAACTGGCATGTTGGTGACGTTGACGATCATTGTCTGGCCGAGTCGTGGCAGCACCGAGTTGATGAGCTGCGCCGTGCCGATCGAGTTGGGGCAACCCGTGCCGAAGCTTGCATAGGAGGCTGGGAACGCATCTTCACTGCAGCAGCGAACCGCGAAGACTCCGCTGTAGAACAACGGGCACAGCTGCAGGCCCTGCACGGTTGCCAGCGCCGCGTCGCGCCAGCCTTGGCCGGCGATCTGCATGATGCTGGTCTGCTGGGGCGTGATCGACGGATTGCAGACGAACTGGAACTGCGAGTTGTCGGTGAAGAAGTTTGCCGGCCAGCCAGCTGCACACGAACCGCTGGGATGGAAGTTGGTGTCGGTGCGGAAGCAGATCGCGAAGCGACGCACACCGGCGACTGGCGGCTGCCCGCCAACGATGATGTTGTAGCCCGACGTATCGAATTGGTTGAGGCCGTGGCTCGCGACCTGCATGTTCTGGTTGGCGTCCTGTGTCAGGCTGAACACGCGCTGGCCCATGTTGACGGTCGCGCCGCTGAAGCTGACGCCGTCGTAGACCTCGATGTCGAGTGCGGCGAGGAACCCAGACGCGCCGAAGGCAGCGCCCCAGGGAGCTACGACCTTGGTGATCTTCTGCACCGGCATGCCGGCCGGCATCTCGAACACAACGCCGATGCTTTCTCCTTCGCACAAGCCTTGGATGACACTGACGCCGGTCGGAATCGACGAAGGCACCGCCGGCAGCGAGTCGCGTTGCCAGAACGTGCCGCTGGTGCAACCTTGCGCGGGTAGGCCGGACGACAGGGACGTTGCGATCAGCAGCGCGGCAGAGGTAAAGATTCGGGCGAGCATGGTGATTCGAGGCATGGTGGAGATCGACCGCTCGGCGATCGGGACGACCGCATCGTCCACGGCTAGGCCGGATAGCACAAGCGGGCTGGCGTGGCTCCCCGGGATTCTGATGTTTTCCACGGCGCCGCCCGTCGCGGGGGCCGCAGAACCACCAATTCTGCCAGCGCAGACAAGAACCCAACGCACTTGCGGCATAGCATCGCTACTGATGCTGCAGCTCGTCTCCTTGTGTGGAATCGCCGTGATGCTGGCGATCTGCTTTGTGTTCTCCCGCGATCGTAGCGCCATCAAGTGGCGTCTGGTCGGAACTGGTCTCGCGATCCAGGCGGTCATGGGATTGACCTTCCTATACTGGAATGCCGGCAATGCGGCGCTACGCAGTGTTGGTGCCGGTGTCGACAAGTTCCTGAGCTTGTCGACCGAGGGCAGTTCGTTCGTGTTTGGGGCGCTGACCAATGGCAGCACCGTAGATGCCGCGATGCCGGGCGATAACAACGGCTTCTTGTTTGCCTTCATGGTGCTGCCGACGCTGATCTTCTTCAGCAGCTTCATGGCGGTGCTCTACCACTTGGGCGTCATGCAGTGGGTGGTTCGGCGCATGGCGAGCGTGATGGTGCGCTTGCTCGGCACGTCGGGTAGCGAGTCGCTGTCGGCTTGTGGCAACGTGTTCGTCGGCCAGACCGAGGCACCACTGCTGGTGAAGCCGTTCCTCGAGAAGATGACGATGAGCGAGTTGCACGCGATCATGGTCGGTGGCTTTGCGACGATCGCTGGCGGTGTGTTTGCACTCTACGTTGGCTTTGGCGTCGACCCTGGTCACCTGATGGTTGGTTCCGTCATGGCGGTTCCCGCCGGCTTGATCTGCACGAAGATGCTGTGGCCGGAAACTGAGCACAGTGAAACCATGGGCACGGTCGGCAAGATTGAGAGCGGCGCGTACGGCAACGTCGTGGAAGCCGCCGCTGGTGGTGCTGGAGACGGCCTCAAGCTCGCCTTGAACGTCGCCGCCATGCTGATTGCATTCTTAGGTTTGGTTGCGGTGCTCAACGCCGGACTTGGACTGATCCATGAGGATTGGTCCGTTGGTGGCGGCCTCGCGATCATTTTCTGGCCGATTGCTGCGGTGATGGGCGTGCCGTGGGATGAGATCCCGACCCTTGCCGAGCTGCTGGGCACGAAGATCGCCCTGACCGAATTGGTCGCCTACAAGCAGCTCGGCTTGCTGCTGGATCCGCCCGGCGGCGAGCCAAGCCAGATATCTCCTCGCACCGCGTTGATCGCGAGCTTCGCCCTTTGTGGCTTTGCCAACATCGGTAGTGTTGCGATTCAAGTAGGTGGGCTCGGCGCGATGGCTCCCGGCCGGCGCGCGGACATCGCGAAGATTGGCTTGCGGGCGATGTTTGCGGGCGCCCTGGCTACCTGCATGACCGCTTGTGTGGCTGGAGTGTTGTCAGCATGAGTGTTCGCGAAGAGGTGCAGCGCATCGAGCGCGCGGCGGTTTGGCTGAGCGGCAAGCTTGGCGATGACTATGTCGCGTCGATCCGTCTGGGAATGGTGCTCGGCAGCGGCCTGAAGTCGTTTGCCGAGGTGCTAGCGAACCGCTTGGAGATCCCGTTCGGTGACGTGCCGGATTGGCCCAAGCCCAAGGTTGAAGGCCATGGTGGCTCGATTGTGTTCGGTGAGATCGGCGACGTGCGGGTCGCGTGCCTGACTGGGCGCGTGCACTTGTATGAAGGCTGGCAGCCGGCCGAAGTGGTTCGCTGCGTGCGCACGCTGCGTCGCATGCGCATCCCGAAGTTCTTGCTGACCAACGCCGCCGGTGGCATGGGCGAAGGGCTGGTCGCTGGCGACTTGATGGTGTTGACGGATCATCTCAATATGACTGGTCAGACGCCGTTGCTCGGCGACCACGAACCGGCGTTCGGACCGCGTTTCCCGGACCAGTCGCAAATCTACTCAGAACGTCTTCGCACGGCCCTGCTGGGCTCGGGCAAGGGCCTGCGCACCGGCGTCTATGCTGGCCTGCTCGGCCCGTCTTACGAGACCCCTGCAGAAGTGCGCATGTTGCGGACGTTGGGAGCCGATGCCGTCGGCATGAGCACGGTGCACGAAGCGATGGCGTTGAATGCGATGGGGGCCGAGGTCTGCGGCATGTCCTTGATCACGAATCTCGCCGCCGGCATCTCGGCACACCCTCTGTCCCACGATGAGGTCATCGAGACCGGCAGGTCTGCGGCCACCATGATGAGCAATGTCGTTGGGGAGTTCTGTCGGGGGCTCTCGTGAGCGCGGGGCTGACGATTCGGCCATACCAGCACGGCGACGAGCATCAGATTCTGAAGACGTTCAACCTGGTGTTCCGCGAGGTGTGCGGCCCGGACTACGTCGACCGCACGCTGAAACAATGGCAGTGGGCCTTTCAAAGCAACCCGGCTGGGCATCGCATTTCGTTGGCCGTTGCCGAAGACGGCGCGGTCGCGTCGCAGTATGCCGGCATGCCGATGCTCTACGACACGCCGTGGGGTGCGCAGCGATTGGTTCACTGTGTCGACTCGATGACGCATCCGGGTTGGCGTCAGGGCTTGAAGGCGAAGAGTCTCTTTGTCGAAACCTGCATGCCGTTTTGGGAGCACAGTCGTGTGATCGGCGACGCGCTGTTCTACGGCTTCCCTGTCGACGCGGCCTACCGGATCGGTAAGCGCTATCTCAAGTACGAGATGATGCGCGTTATCGACTACCTGATCCGCGATGCCTCGCTCGCCGCAATCGAAGCGCCGGCTGGCATTGAAATCGACAAGGTCGACGTCGTGCCGCGCGACATCGGCGGCCTCTACGATGTCGTTCGGCACGACAAGCAGTGCCTGTTACGACGCGACTATCGCTACCTAGCCTGGCGCTATTTCGACAACCCGGCGCACGCCGACTACGAAGTATGGACGGCGCGCCGATCCGGACGCCTGTGCGGCTTGATCGTGTTAAAGCCCGGCTCCGGTTTGGCGCCAGACTCGTCGACGATCGCCGATTGGTTGGTGCCCGAGGCCGACGCCGAAGCGGCCGACGCCTTGCTCGCCAAAGCGATCGAACGCCAACGCGACGAAAAGAAGCAGCGACTGCTGGCCGTGTTCCCGCCGTGGTCGAAAGAGCACGGTCACCTGGTCGCGCGCGGCTTCATCGAAACGCCATCCGCCAATTGGATGCAGCGCCGGCTGATCCACAACATCTGCATCCCACAGGTCACCGCTGAGTTCTTAGCCCAAAATTGGTGGTACACGCTCGGCGACAGCGACCTCGCCTAAAGCCACAGCCTAGACGCAGCTAAGCCAACGCTAAGCGTCCGCTGAGCCACCGATCCCGCCTGCCCTT
>JBNMNW010000377.1:0-4779 GCA_051278165.1 Planctomycetota bacterium
CCGCGACCTGACGCGCCGTTCACTGCTCGGCCACGGAGCAACAGGTCTTGGCGCGCTCGGACTGACCGGCATCGGCAGCACGGCGCTCGACACTCTGCTGCGCAACGACCCCACCGGCTGCCACCACGCGCCGAAGGCGAAGCGCATCATCTTCCTGCAGCAGAACGGCGCGCCGTCGCATGTCGATCTGTTTGATGACAAGCCGGAACTGCGCAAGCGGCACGGCCAGCAGATTCCCGACAGTGTGGTTGGCGGTCGCCGCTTCAGCACCATGACCGGTGGGCAAAGTAAGCGCCCGTGCCTTGGCGCCATCCAGCCACTGAAGCCGCACGGTCAAAGCGGCGCGACGGTATCGGACCTGCTGCCCTACACCGCCGCGATCGCCGACGACCTGTGCTTCATCAAGTCGATGCACACGACGCAGGTCAACCACGCGCCGGCGATCACGTTCTTGATGACTGGCAGCGAACGGCCGGGCCGCCCCTCGATGGGCGCATGGCTTTCGTATGGCCTTGGCCGTAGCTGCGACGACCTGCCAACGTTTGTCGCGATGACCTCGCGCGACCAGGAAGCGTCGTGTGGCCAGATCTTCTACGACTACTACTGGGGCAGCGGCTTCCTACCTTCGGTGCACCAAGGCGTGAAGTTCCGCGGCTCCGGAGAACCGGTGCTCTACCTCGAGAACCCACCGGGCATCGATGCTGGGCTGCGGCGCAAGATGCTCGACGACTTGGCGGCGCTCAACCAGCAGCATGCGGAACGAGTGCAAGATCCCGAGATCGACACCCGCATCGCACAATATGAGATGGCCTACCAGATGCAGACGTCGGTGCCAGAGCTGACCGACTTCTCAGACGAGCCAGAACACGTGCTCGCGATGTATGGCCCTGATGTGCGTCGCAAGGGTTCGTATGCCTACAACTGCCTGATGGCGCGGCGCCTGATTGAGCGCGGCACACGCTTCGTGCAAGTAATGCATGCCGGCTGGGATCAACATCGCAACCTCTACACGCAACTTGAGATCCAGTGCCGCGACACCGATGCGCCGTCGGCCGCGTTGGTGCTCGACCTGAAACAGCGCGGCCTACTCGACGACACGCTCGTCATCTGGTCCGGCGAGTTCGGCCGCACGCCATTCTTGCAGGGCGCGATCGACAAGGGCAACAAAGGCCGCGATCACCACCCCTATGCGTTCACGCTCTGGATGGCCGGCGGCGGCAGCAAACCCGGTAGCTATGGCGCAACCGATGAGTTTGGCTTCTCGGCTATCGAGAACGCGATGACGCCGCACGATCTGCAAGCGACCGTGCTGCACCTGATGGGTCTCGACCACGAACGCCTGACCTACCGCTTCCAAGGTCGCCGCTACCGACTGACCGATGTACACGGCCAGGTCGTCAAAGCCGTGATGTCCTAGGAGGCCGTTTGCTTTCCGTGGTTCTGACTGCTAGCAGCTAGCGAACGCCAACCGTCGCGGTCAAACCGTTCGACGTGTAGAGGCCAACCCAATTGCCGCTGACATCTAACTCGAGGTCGGCGACCTGCAACTGGACCACCGCGCCCGCAATTGCGGCACTGTTTGGCAACGCGAACTGCACCGTCGCGACGCCAGCAACCGGAATCGATGGGCCAAGCAGCAGATCGGCCGAGTTGAGCAAATTGCAGCCAAGTGGCGCAATCGACAAGACCGCGTTGAGCGGCAGCAGCGCTTGCGACACGCCCCAGATCTCCATCGCCAACGACGTCGGCCCGAGGTTGCTGCACTCAGCCACCCAAACGTCACCAGCCCACGGTGACGTGGTCGACACCAAGTTCAACGTGCCACCTTGCCCCGCACAACCCGTCCCGTAAGGCACTACCGCCGGCAACGACGTCGTTTGGTAGTCCCAAGTATCCCCTAGTTGCGGGCCACCAAAGCCACCGAACAGGTAGGTCTTCTGCAGGCCGATCACATACGCAAACGTCGGCCCCGTGCGCGTCGACGGACCAGTGGCAGTTCGCTGTTCCCAATTGGCGCCATCGAACTCCCAGGCATCCGAAAGAGTCGGGCCGTTGCGGGTACCACCGAACAAGACATGCCGGTCGCGCAGCAAATCGTAGGTCATGCCGTACGCAAACCGACCGACCACGCCTGATGTCGATGGCGCGTTCGCAGTGACGGTCTGGCTCCAGTTCGAACCGTGCCAAGTCCACGTATCGCCCAACGCACCCGCAACGTCGCGACCGCCGAAGTAGACCATCTCATCGCGCGTGAGGTCATAGGACAGGCGGCCACGGCCGCGAATCGACGGACTAGCTACCGGCGACAATTGCGTCCAGGTCGCGCCGTCCCAACTCCAGGTTTCGTTGTTGTAGGTGCCAAGGTTCTCGCCTCCGAACAGGATCGTGACTCCGGCGACGACGTCATATGCCATCGCACCCCACCGCCTGATCGACGGCGACACAGGCGGCGTGATCTGCGCCCACGTCGCGCCATCAAATTCCCAGGTGTCGCCGAGGTTGCCACCGGACGCGCTCGAACGACCGCCGAACAATACGTAGCGACCACGCCCCGTGTCGTAGGCGGCCCCATACCAATCGCGCGTCGCTGGCAGTAAGCCCGTCGTCGGCGTGATATCCGCCCAGTTCACGCCATCGAAGATCCACATGTCGTTGAGCTCCGCTGTGGCGTTCGGCTTGCCGCCGAATTGGTAGAGCAACGCGCCGTCGGATACGCCAATCGCACCAGCGCGAGGCGAAGGGCTCAAGGCGGGTGTCAGCTGCGTGAACGCAGCTTGTGCGGACAACGCGGACCCGAGCAGCGAGAGGGACAGCGTGGCGAGGATCCTGGTCATGAAAGGATTATGCCACTGAACCAAGTCACGCTGGTGATGAGCGCAGTTGTTACACGCGGCCAACGCAACGCTATAGCGCAACAGAACTGGGCGACGCCCTTACCACGGCAAGCGCATCGTTCGATTTATGAGCAACTCGGCGACCACCAATTGCTCGCGCCAAACGCGCTCACCCTTGCGGAACACGAGCGAATACGTTCCCGGCTTCAAGTAGCCGACGAAGTGCGAATCACCGTGGCGGTCGCCACGCTGCCACGGCGCTGGCATCACGCGCCGCCAGCTGCCGTCACTACCCTGGAATGTGACGCGAAGGGCACCATTGAGCAGGTCGCCCCGCAGGTCGACGGTGCGGAGATTCGCAAAGCTGCGCTGCTCAACTGGCACTTCGAATCGCTGCACCTCACCGAGGCGCACATCGATCAGGTGCTGGCCCTTAGCAATGCATGGCGCAAACCTCACGGTCGGTTCGTCATCCACCAAGCCGTAGTGGTCACTATCCAGATACAGTCTGTATGGGCCCGCAGAGAGATGATCGAACGGTGTTGCCAGCGGCCGCTGTTTGCTCAGGAACTGCTTGCGATTGCTCGGATACACCGGATCGCCAGCCGGATCACCCGCCTTCAAGAGCGCCGGTTGCTTCGCAACCTTCAGCATGATGATCTGTGCCGGCGACACAGCGACTGCTTGCCGCTGTTCGTTCACCATGACGACATCGACCGCACAGGCCGGAGTCAGCAGGAAGTCGACCACTTGATCGGGGCCGTCCGCATGCACCTCGACGCCCTTCTCCGCCCCAATAAAGGCGCGCGCCGACACTGCCAGTGTGCTGTTGCCTAACGTCACATCTGAGAACCGAGCCCTGCCACTCTGGTCCGTATTCAAACGCAGTTCGTCGAGTTCGAGCAGCGGTGGTTGCCAAGCAACCGTTGCCGAGGCAACCGGCTCAAACGTTTTCGAATTGCGAACCGTCACCACGAACGAGCGCATCGACAGCTGTATCGCCAAGGCAACGTCGCCATCCTTGACCACACACGAGACCTTGGCAGCAGCAAGTCGCTGACGCGGGCTCGGCGCAAAAAGCTTGTACGCGGGCTGCCGTTGCGTGGTGCCCTGCATGTGCGGCGCATATAGCTCGTATGCGCCAGGCTCGACTTCGAACGTGAAGACACCATCGCGGCCAGACACGGTTCGCTCCGCTTCCTTGCCCCACCCGCTTGAACACAACACCTCGCGTCCAGGTTGGCCAACGCCACCGCGCGTCACAGCACCGCGAATCATGTAGCGCTTGGCGCTGACAACAACAGTCGTGCGTTCGCCACCAGGCTCTAGTTGGGCCGCTTGCTGCTGTTCGGGCGCGGCCACCGTAATGCCAGTGGCGACAGTTGCTCTATGGGTCTCAAGGCCGCGATGCTCCGCGCGGCCGAAAGCCATCGCCGGCGCAATCGGAGCGAGGTCCATGAGTAGCCACAACCACACCGCTGTGGCCAACAACACACCCAGAACCAAAAGAGCAAATCGCGCCATCAACTCAAACCTAGCCAGCAGCGTCGAACGCTTGCTTGAGCCACGCGACCAGTTCCTTGTCGACCTCACTCTTCTCGGTCAACCAAACCTTGTATTGGCACATGCCGCCGGGCTTCTGCGCGATCAGTCGATCACCACCGAGCACATCCAACATGTTGATGCCGATCTCAAGGCGACCCTTCGTGCCCGGACCAACCAGCGCGAACTGCTTCTTGCGACGCAGGCTGACGTTGGCCTGCTTCGGCGCGATCTCGAAGTCACCGAACTTGTTAATCTTCGCCATCACCGCTTCATGCAACACACGAAGCGGTTGCTTCTTGCCGACGTAGATTGCATCGAGTGGATTGCTACCGGCCTTCGGCTTGGCAGCAGGTGCCCCGACCTCACCCGAGTCGGCGCGATACATGTGCACGAGCGTGTT
>JBNMNW010000378.1:0-4762 GCA_051278165.1 Planctomycetota bacterium
AGTTGCACCTCCAGCAGTTCGACCGTCGGAACTTCGTCGAGCTCCATGCGCCATGAGTTCTTGTCGCGCAGATCGAGTTGTTGGCCTTCGCCGTCCTTGATGCCTGCCGGGAACAGATGGCTCTGGTCGCCTTCGCCAAGCAAGTCTAGCTGACTCAGTTGCGCGACGTTGTTGGGCGTGCGGTAGATTGCCAGCGCGCGCTCCGCCGTGTGTTCGCCAAGCAACGCCTGCAGCTTTGGCGGTAGCTCGGCTGGGTTCTCTTGCCCGGCCATCTCCTTGTAGTAACCCGGCGGCCGGCGAACGGTTTGGCAGGCGTTGTGGATCAGGAAGTCGAGTCGTGCCTCAGTGGTCAGCAGCTCGTGGCAAAAGTTCTCGACGGTGGGGGTGTGGCGCAGGTCGAGGGCGCGCAGGTCGAGTCGTTGACGCCACTCGTCGAAGTCTTGCTCGGCTTCGAAGCGGCGCGCGGCATCGCAGGCGAAGCGCGTCGTCGCGATGACG
The DNA here is from genome assembly GCA_051278165.1 of Planctomycetota bacterium. Taxonomy (GTDB): domain Bacteria; phylum Planctomycetota; class UBA1135; order UBA1135; family UBA2386. Next base: position 499 of record JBNMNW010000378.1, read on the forward strand.
CGGGCACCGGCGCGCAACAGATACAGCACGATCTCGTAGCCGATCTTGACGCGTGAACCGGTGACCACCGCGACTCGGCCACTTAGGTCGGCCGTCGCGTTGCGCTTGAGCCAGTTGATGTCGGCGCAGCGCGGGCACATCGAATCGTAGTGGTGGTGCAGTTCGGTGTATGGCTCCTTGCACACATAGCAGCCCTTCGGCTCGTTGAGAATGTGGCGCTGCTCCTTGGGGCGTTCGCGCGCTTGGTGTTCAAGCAAGGCGCGTTGTTCGGCCGTGATCGCCAACTCCTTGGGTGCCGTCGGGAACGACAGGGCCCGCTTCATCGCGCGGTTGCTGGTCGCCTCGAGCGCGCGGTCATCCTGATCGCGCACCTTGCGGCGCTGCTGGCCGCGGCGCGTGTTGGCCAGCTTGCGGCGCGCGGCGCGGTCCGGAAACGCAATCAGTCCAGCGGCCTTGCGCAAGCGGATCAACGTCTCTTCATCTACCTCGGCCAGGCTCTCCTGTGAGGCGGCGAGCGTTTCGAGCCATAGCACGTGGGCTTCGACCTCGGCTTTGTCTGCGACGGCATCGCGCGCTGCCAATTGGGCCAGTTGCCGCCGGGCAAGTTGCTGCTGGTCGGCCCCTGGCAGCTTGTCTTCTGGTTGGTTGCCCAGCTTCTGGTCAGGTGGCGAATCGCTCGACATTGGGGCGAACACTCTACCCAAGACGCGTAGCTGCGGAAACGCTCCTGCTGGACCAGTTCTTGTGGCACCCTAAGAAGGCGCCGCGCAAACCGTTCGTTGACGCCTACTGGCGTAGCCCGCATGGTCCCACCCACGTGACTGCCTCGATCAACTGTAAAGGTCTCGCTGCTAGCTATGGCGCGAGAGAACTGTTCTCCGGCTTCGATCTCGATATCGGGCCTAACGATGTGATTGGCCTGGTTGGCCCCAATGGCACCGGCAAGTCGACGTTGCTGAAGATCCTGGCCGGCGTGCGGCCGCCGGACGTTGGTGTGGTGACGGTGGCGCCGAAGACGGCGGTGCTGGGCTATCTGGCGCAAGAGCCAGAGCGCATCGAAGGTGAGAGCGTGCGCGGGTTGTTGGAGCGGCGCACCGGTGTGCGCGAGGCCGAACTTGCGATGAACGCGGCGGCCGATGCGATGGCCGATGGCAAGCCGGGTTCGGACGATCTCTATTCGGACGCACTCGAACTGTGGATGGCGCTCGGCGGCGCCGACTTCGAGGAGCGCACGGCGTCGGTCACGGCTTCGCTCGGCCTCGATGTGGACTTGGAGATGGATATGAAGGCGCTGTCGGGCGGCCAAGCGGCGCGCGCTGGCTTGGCGTCGTTGTTGTTGTCGCGCTACGACGCATTCTTGCTCGATGAGCCGACCAACGATCTCGACATCGAGGGCCTCGACCATCTCGAAGAGTTCGTGCAGAACCTGTCGGCGCCGACGGTCGTGATCAGTCACGACCGCGAGTTCTTGACCCGAACCGTCACCAAGGTCGTCGAGATCGATCGCAGCATGTTGCGCGTCGCGGTTTACGGCGGCAGCTACGAGTCCTATCTCGAAGAGCGCGAAACAGCGCGCCAGCACGCGTCCGATGCTTACACTGAAAACAGTGGTCGCCGCGCCGAGCTGCAAGCGCGGGCACGTCGTCAGCGTGCCTGGATGAGCAAGGGCGTCAAGAACGCGCGGCGCAAGGCCAAGGATCGCGACAAGATCGGCCGCGCCTTCCGCAGCGACGCGACCGAGAAGCAGGCCGCCAAGGTCAAGCAGACCGAGCGCATGATCCAACGGCTCGGCGAGGTCGCCGCGCCGCGCAAGGAGTGGCAGCTGCAGTTCTCGATCCTGGCGGCCTCGCGCTCCGGTGACGTCGTTGCGGTTGCCAAGGATGCGATGGTGCAGCGTGGCAAGTTCCAGCTAGGCCCGGCCAACTTGGAGTTGCGGGCGCGCGACCGCGTGGCGATCACTGGACCGAATGGCGGCGGCAAGAGCACGTTGTTGTCGCTGCTGCTGGGCCGTTTGCAGCCGAGCAGTGGCACGGTCACGCTCGGCACCAACGTCGAGATCGGTGAAGTCGACCAAGCGCGTTTGACGTTCATCGCCGATGCGCCGATGGTGGACGTGTTCGCCGAATGCGTACCCGACTACTCGACGTCCGAAGTGCGCACGTTGTTGGCCAAGTTCGGCATCGGCACTGGTTTCATTGACCGTTCGGCCGCGTCGCTGTCACCTGGAGAACGCACGCGTGTCGGCCTCGCGCTCTTGCAAGCACGCGGCGTCAACTTGTTGGTGCTCGACGAACCCACTAACCACCTAGATCTCGAAGCCATCGAGCAGTTGGAGCAGGCGATGGAGAGTTTCGACGGCACGGTGCTACTGGTAACCCACGACCGCCGCATGCTAGACAACGTGCGCCTAACGCGTCGCTGGCATGTCGAAGATGGTCAAGTGCGCGAGATCGCTGCTGACTAACGCAGCTCATCCAGCTTCAGCAGCCGTTCGTCCCACGCTGCGGTGCCATCCCGCGGTACGGTGCCTGGCACCGTACCGATAGCTTGCTCGCCGGCACGCTCAACCCGGAACGCTTCTTGCGCGTGTGCCGTTGGGCCGCAGCTACCGCCAGAGCTTCACCGCTGCCTGACGAGGTTCGCCCCGCTAGCACGTGGTTCGGAGTGTCGGTACGGTGCCTTGTCGGTACGGTGCCTGGACAAGAAACAACAAACTAGCCCGTTCACGGTGACGAGAAAATGTGCCGCATCCGCAGAAAGTTCCTGCCAGATTTTGCAGTTGCTGGCGCGCCGAGTTTGTTGATCTTTGTCCAGGCACCGTACTGACATATCGTTGGGGGATGAAGTTTGTGTGGTGGTCGGTTGCGGTGGTTGTGATGTTTGGTGGGTGTCGGGGGACTGCTGGTATGCCTGGTGAGTGGCATGGGTTTCGTGGTGGGCCGCTGCATCCAGGTAGCGTGCGCGCGTCGGGTGGCATTCAAGAGCCGCGGCAGGTTTGGGAGTTTGATACTGGCGGTGCGGTGGAGTCGTCGCCGACCGTTGTCGATGGCGCGCTCTATGTCGGCACGTTTGCGAATCATCTGTTCGCGCTCGATGCGATGGATGGCGAGGAACGTTGGCGATTTCCGGTTGGCGGCCTGGTGCGCGCGTCGCCGTCGGTGGCCTATGGCTTGGTCTATTTTGGCGCCGACGATGACACTTTTTATGCGGTCGATGCCAAGACCGGTGAAGAACGATGGCGCGTGTCGCTCGGCAAGGGCGGCGAGCAATCGTCACCGGCAATCGTCAATGGCGTGTGCTACTTCGGCAGCTTCGACCACAAGGTCTACGCGGTCGACGCTGAGCATGGCGACGTGCTGTGGACGTTCCCGACGTCGGGCCAGATCCTGTCGTCGCCAGCCGTGGTCGGCGACTTGCTCGTGATCGGTTCGCGCGATGGCACCGTCTACGGCTTGCACGCCACGACCGGGCGCGAACGGTTCCGCTTCCAAACTAAGAAGGCCGTGTGGTCGTCGCCGGCGATTGCCGGTGATTGGGTCGTGGTCGGTTCGGACGACGGCAACGTCTACGCCTTGGAGTCGGCGCTTGGGCGCGAGCAGTGGCGCTTCGAAACCGGCGGCGCCGTGTTCTCGTCGCCAGTGATTTCGTTCGAGGACCGCACCGTCTACTTCGGTTCCGACGACCAACACCTCTACGCCGTCGACTTGCTTACCGGCAAGGAGCGATGGCGATGCGACCTTCAAGGCCGCGTGCTTGGCACCCCGGCGCTCGTCGGCAACCACCTGTATGTCGGCGGCGGTGGTGCCGGTGGCGACCAGCCCGGCGCACTGTTCGCGGTGGATCGTCGCGACGGTTCGATCGTCTGGCGCTTCGGGATCGGCGCCACCGTTTGGAGTTCGCCGACCGTGGTTGGGGATTCGTTGTGGTTTGGCGCCCACGACGGGCTGGTGCGCCGACTGACGACCCGGTAGGAAGACTAACGATGGCGGACCCAAAGCAACCAGGAACGACGCTCGTCGACGGCCTCGACGTCGAGATCTCACGAAACATCGATGAGCCGACGGTCATTGGCGAACTGCTCGAACTCGATGACAAGCAGATCCTCGAACTCGGCTGCGGCCGCGCCATTCATACGCGCGCGATTGCTGAGGCTGGCTCGAACCGCACCGTGCTCGCGCTGGAAGTAGACGAACGGCAACACGCCCTCAATCTTCAGATCGAGGACCTGAGCAACGTGACGTTCGCGCTGGGAGGTGCCGAGCAG
>JBNMNW010000379.1:0-4715 GCA_051278165.1 Planctomycetota bacterium
GTCCGGGCACTACCAACTATGGGGTGGAACGACAGGGCAGGGCAATGCGTCGACTCACGGTGCCGGTTGTCCTGCGTCGTCGGCACTGGCTCTCAGTTACGGCGGCCAGCCTCAAGTCGGACAACCGTTCGACATCGTAGTGTCGAACGGTCCATCCAGCCCAACGGCGGCCTGGGTTGTGTTCGGATTTGGCGCGGCAGCACCGTTCCCGCTGGACCTCGCGAGCGTCGGCCTCGTCGGTTGCACCCAATACCAACAGGCGGACCTGCTCGCTGTAGTGATGATGACCGGTGGAACCGCGACACTGACCCTGACAGTGCCGTCGTCGCTTTTCCCTGCCGGCATCGTGTTCTACAACCAGGCGTTGGCGCTCGACGCGACCAGCTCTACGGGGTTGCGCATCAGCAACGCCGGCACCGTAATCATGGGCCAGTAGCCGCTTGCGGTAGCAGGTTGTGAGTTTGCCAACGCGCCACTAACGAGCGCCGATCGCCTCGACGGCTAGCGCGTATTTCGAGTGCGCGCTAACGCGGATCGGCACGTTGCGCATGCACTCGGCAGCGAAGTCGCGGTCGTGTCGGCCGAACTTGAGCTCGAGCACTACGCTGCTCGGCAGCGGTGCCGGCCGATCGACGTTGGGGCGTGGCCCGAAGCGCTGGTCCCATGTGGCGAGTCCGGTGTCAATCGTCGCGCGAACGCGCCCATCGGCCGATTCGAAGTAGCGACGTTGGTAACGATTGATCATGACGACAACCGGATGCTCGTCCAGCCATCGGCGCATGGCCGGCGTTGCCCCCAGTCGCAACTCGCGGACGAAGCCGGGCCACGAGGCCGTCGACTGTGGCGCGGTCATCACGTAGTGATTGAGCTTCCAGCCAAAGGCGTTCTGCCGGCACTTGAGCTCGAGGGTTCCTGCGGCAGGCAATAGCTGCTCGCCGTACCACCGGTAGCGCAGCTTGTGGCGTGCGCTCGTGCCGGCGAACTTCTCGGCCAGTGCCGCGTAGTCGTGAGTATCGAAGTAGACGTTGTTGATCTGTCGATCCGGATGGGCCACCCGGAATCCTGCTGGATGCAGCTGCAGCCAATTCAGCACGCGATACACTTCGGCCTCGCGCGCGGCGAACTTAACCTCGTGGCGAGCCGTCTCCGGCACATCATCGCGCGCCGCACTCATCGCCCAACGTCCTTCTGCATGATCGAGGCGTAGAGCGCGTCGACATCCAGATCCTGAGCAACGACCGCGACACCGTCGATGACGATCGTGCTGCCGAGCTGGGCAACGGCACGCACCGCGCTGCCACCCATGCGAACGCGTTCGGCACGGATCTCGGCAACGCCGAACTCAGGTTTCTTGATGTAGGCCGCCAGGGCGAAGTGCTCGGCCGCGTCGATCGTTGCATCCCGCAGTTCGAGTAGCGAGCCGTCCTTGCTTGCGGCGCCCGTGCCGGCGCGGCCAATGTGCACACCGCGGGCGCGCATGCTGCTGCGTTCGCCGATCGACAGCGCCTTGTCACGGACGTTATCGAACCGCGTGCCATCGACCTCGACGACGCTGCCGCTGACATCGATGGCGTCCCCGCCGATCGACGTGAACTCACCTTTGTGCACCGTGCCATTTGCAAAATCGGCATCGAAGGCATCGGAGCGGGTATTCATCACCCGCAGTTCGTTCAGCTCGAACGACCCGCCAACGACGTTCAGTGCGTCTTCCGCAGTGGAACCATCGAGCGTCACATTGCGCAGTATCACATCGGCGCCGATGAAACTGACACCGCCGGTCAGTTGCCAACCGGGGAACGCGACCCCCGTGGTGTTCCGCACGGTCGCGTGTCGCCACGCAACCGGCACGCCCGGATCCAGCACCGCAACGCCGCGCCAGCCGATTCCGTCGGCGGGCCCTAAGTCGACCGGGCGGCCTGCTTCACCGGAGATATGCACAGGGCCGTGGGCGACCAGCGCACCGTGCGCAGCGAATTGCAGGCGCGTGCCCGCAGTCATCGACAACTTGTTGCCGAACGGCACGATGATCGACCCGTCGACGAGCCAATCGCCGGTCTTGACTCGTAGCGTGACGCCATCGGGATCGAGCGACAAGAACGCATGTTGCCGCAGTTGCTCGGCGACGGTCGATGACGGGACGGGAGGCCTGGTCACGACTGGCGGCGCCGGAATCGCGATCGTGCTCCGCATCGTGCCGTTGCCAAGACGGGTTTCGACGACCAGCTCGAACGCATCAATCTGGCCGCCCGGAGGTTCGTCGCACTGCACCGACCGCACGTGCGTTGCTCCGTGCCTTCGCTGGGGCGCCAGCTTCAAGGGCAGTCGCGAGCCCCGCAGCCCGCACGACAATTCGTCGCGGCTAGGACCGCGGCGCTTGCGCCAAACCAGGCCCGTCACCTGCACCGCCTTGTCCAGCGCGTTAGCGAGTTCGAGCGTCAGGTGGTTGTCACCAGTTACCAGCCAGGCGCGAGCATGTAGTGGCACGTGCCTCGCCGCCACTCGATTGTGCGGTCGATGGGTCTGCGCATCACCGCCGTTGGTGTCGACCCTGAGTCGCGCACGTTCGACCAGCCCTTGCCATCGCATCGGGTCGAGCATCAGGTAGTCCGCCTGCAGTTCCCGGACCAGGCGTCGATCGAGTTCGCGCAGCGGCGCGATGAAGCTGCCGTCGAGCACGCTGCCGCACAGGTTGCTCAGCGACTTCTGGAACGCTTCGCGCACTAGTGGATCGGCCAGCATCCGCCGCACGATCGGCTCGTTATCGGTGACGCTGGTGGTCGGTAACTGACGTTCGTGCAGGTTGCCGTCGTAGCCGATCGGCCCGAGTCGGCCGTATACCGGATCGAAGTAGAAGCGCAGGTTGTGCCAACGCAGGCAGTGGTGCGAACCGAACAACTCGGCGGCCGCAAGATAGGCCGCAAGTTCGTCGACGCGGAAAACTTGTGATGGCCGCAGAGTGCCGCGCACGAAGCCGTGCAGCAACGCTCTAGCCGTGTCGCGATGGGCGGACAGGGACGGCGACTTCGCGAGCCTGCCGGGCTCGAACACGATGATGGGCGCGACGCGGTAGTCGTCGACGCCGTGGAACACTAGGCTCTCGTCGAATTGCACAATGGCGCTATCGCGTCGCTCCGAGTGTTCGAGCAGCTCCCGACCAACGTGTTCCTCGAGTGCCATGCGCCCTATTCGCGTGCCGTTGAGAGTCACTTCGACGAAGCGGTACCGAGGCACGACGACTCCCAGCGCCTGCAGCGCTCGGAAGTAGACCGGCTCTCCCTGGTAGCCGCGGGTCTCGGGAGCCTGGATCGAGAAACGCCGCATGCCGAAGACGTGCTCGTCGCCGCGGACCTCGATACGGTACGACCACTTGTCGCCCATTAGGTGGTCGGTCCAGTCACCCTTCAGTCGCAGCTTCACCTTCACGGTGCGGCCGCCGACGGTGAGCGCGCCAGGGACCATGTCGCGCGAACCAGTCTCGAGCAACCCCGCTGCCAATGCCTCGCGACGCTTGCCCAGGATCCGCTGCATGTGCTTGAGCTTGACGTCGAGTCGCAGGTGCGGAACTTCAACCTGATGCAGCAGCCGGCCAGGGATCGCCAGCAGCCTCGACCGCATACGCGACGTCCTGTCGTAGACGTGATAGCCCTGAGTCTTGGCCCAGTTGCCGATTTCGATGCGCACGGTGTGCTCGGCGAACACTGCGATCGTCACGAGTGTCAGCAGCACGATGACGGTGATCGCGATCGCATTGCGCAATCGCCGACGCGGTGCGCGCTCAATCCGGGCCCGGCAAGTGACCTTCAACGCGTCACCCGTTCGGCAGGCGACTCTGATCGAGGAACGTCACGGCGGCGGAGGGAAACGCCGTGCGCAGCGCGTCCGTCAGCCGGTCGAGCGCCTCTGTGTCGCCGATATCCGTCAGGTAGGTGGCTTCGATCGAGGTCTCGCGCACGTCGTATCGGCGTAGATCGCAACGCACGGCGTGCTCGCCGATCAGCGCGCTAAGTCGCTGCAGGCTGCCCACCGCGGGCGTCCCGGCAATGTCGACGGAAAGGTACAGGTTCTTGGCGCCGTCGCCGCGACGCATCGACTTCAACATCGCCATCAACAGCAGGATCGCCACCACCGCCAAGGTCGTCGTGCGCCATTGGTTTGCGCCAAGCCCGACGCCAGTGGCCAGGGCCAGAAACAAGTAAGCCAACTCCTCCGGCTCCTTGATCGGCGTCCGGAAACGCACGATCGACAGGGCTCCCACCATACCGAGCGACAGCGCCAACTGCGACTTGACGACCGAGATGATCAGGATGGTCGTCAGCACGATGAACGGGATCACCTGCGCGAAGTCGCTTCGGTTCGCTAGCGTCGACCCGAACCGGCGAAAGTGCCACGCCGTCGCCATGGACAAGGCACCGCCCAGTGCCAGCAACCCTAGCAAGCCGAGGGCCGATAGTTCGGGTGCGACCGTACCCAAAGCGCGGTCGATGGCTGATGGCAGCTGTGGATCTTGCATGACTTCGGGGACTCTATCGGTCAAAGCGTGGCAGCGACTGTTGCGGCAACCCGCCTTGATACAGGAACACGCCGACAGGGCAAGGCCGCTACCCCACCCATAAACACACCGCTCCCCACAGCGACCCTGGGTGCCGCGGTCTGGTCAGCTAGCCCTCGCGCTCGCCCTTGCCGAAACACGCCCCGAGCCAGTCAGCAACTTCGCG
>JBNMNW010000380.1:0-4648 GCA_051278165.1 Planctomycetota bacterium
GTCGTTGTAGCTCGCGGCGATCACGCAGACTCGCGTGCTTGCTGCTACTTGCCCGCTTCGGCCAAGCGGCGTGGCCGTTGCGGCCAGGCGGCGTGGCCGTTGCGGCCAGGCGGCGTGGCCGTTGCGCCACCGGTTCTTGGCGGATGAGCTTTGGCATCGCTGGCTACCGCTTGACGACTTGTTGATGGCGCCACTTGTTGATGACGCCGGCACTCGAACCAGTCTCTTGCACCAGTTGCCGATACGTAAACTGCCTTGCACATGCGAGGTACTCAGGTTCTTGCCGATCGGCGTTCGTTGCGATCGAGTCGCTCGCAACGAGTGCAGGGGCGAAGAACTCGGTTGAAGATGTGTCACTACAGGTGCACGCGATTTTGTAGGGAATGCTGCGTGACGGAGATCTGCTTCCCGTCCTGCCTTTCACAGTCGCGCATGTTGCGCGGCACTACTCAAATCAAACGGAGCCTATGAAACTCGTTCATTCCTTGTTCGCGATGGCCGCTCTGGCCGTCAGTGTCTCTTCACAAACCATCGTAGTCAGTCTCAGCAATGGTTGGACTGGCACGCCAATTTGCGATTCGGAGGTCAACAACTTCTTCAACAACAACGGCACGGGTGTGGTCGTTATGGGTGGCGCCAGCGCCGGAGTCGGCACGAGCCTTGGCTCGTGCTCCACTCGCGCCGCAGCATCCATTCAAGGTCAGCACCAGGGCACCGGCTCGGTGAGCGATGGCAGTCAAGCGGTCGCTGGCTCGATCGAGTTCTACAGCCACCCGACGGGCGGCAGCGTGTTCTGCACGTTGAACGCACAGCCTGAAAGTCCTGTGAACCGACTGCGTGGCGTTGGCTACTCCGGTTCAACGATCGCGACCGTTGCGGTCACCTGCCCCCTGTTTGGCTGGCAGCGCGCCACTTGCGTTTCGAGCGCGATTGCGCCCCCGGCATTCCCGACGATGCAGACCGTCCCGGTCTCGGCGACGGGCACTGCTACGAACCAGACGAGCTTCAGCGTGAACATGTCTGCTGGTGCTCGCGCATACGGCGCGCTGACGGTGTTGGGTGATGCGTTCCAGATGTTCGCTGGCGCCAATGCTACCGGCACGGTGACGCTCTTCTAATGGGCTCTCGATCCGATAGGCGTTCGCTGACATCGTTGGCGCTAGTTGTGGTTGCGGCTTTGGTCATCGCTGTGCTCAGTTCGATGGGCTCGGAGGCTTCAGTGCCATCTGAGTTGACCGTTCATGAAGCAGCGTTAACTGACCAGCGGTCGAACGACCGTGGTGTCAACCAAAGCGCGGCATCCCAACATGTTGAAACGCAGCGAGTCACCGCGAGCCAGTCGGCGCGGCGCCTTCGGATCATCGGTGCAGCGGGTGCAGGCCCGCTGCCCGATTCTTCTGTCACCTTCAGTCTTGCCGGCGTCACGACGACGTTGCAGGCCGATGTTGACGGCTTTGCATACTGGCCCTCAGAGATCGTTGAGGACGTGCAAATCACGGTTTCATGCAGAGACCATGTGACGCTGCGTGGTGTGCTCGCACCGCCGGTGAACGATGAGTTTGTCACGATCGTACTTGAGCCAGCCGGAATCGTAACCGTCACCGTGCTTGATCGACACGGCGAACCATCAGCTGGTATTCCCGTAGCGCTGTTGCCGCCACTGGCAGACGGTGCTGATTGGGCGCACGAGTGGTTTGCGACTCGGCGCGACGGCATCCCGGCGCATGATGATATTCGCGTGCCCAAGTTGCAGCCTGATATCGATGGTCTCATTCATGCGTCACAGGTAGTCGTCAACCCGACCCCCAAGATCGCAATTTCAGCGCGGTTGATCGCTGCGTTGCCGTGGGATCGCACGACCGACCAGAACGGTGTGGTTGAGTGGCGCGGTGTTGCGCCATCGGTAGGGTATCGCTTCGGCATTCTCGGCCTGAACCACGCGCAAGTTGCACCAGCTTTCGAGCGCAGCCGACTAACCGTGACCGCTAATGGAGTCATGGTCGGTGCCGGCGCACCGCCGAACTTGTCCGGTCCATTTGGCGTCTTGGCCGCGGAGACCTCGGAGGGTCGCGCAGAGCTCGAAGGGGCGGGGTCGGTCTTCGGAAGCATCGCTGGTGCCGAACATGACAACGTCTTGGTCAAGCTAGTTCGAATCCGTCAAGCCGGTGGCGACAACGTCGAACGGGTGACGTTGTTTGATGCAGAAGGTGCGATGCCGACGGACGCGGGGCACTTCCGGTTTGCAGATGTGCGACCAGGCATCTTTGTGTTGCGCGCATGTTGGCTGCGTGACGGTCGTGATGTGTATTTTGTGAGCACGACGTTCCGTCTTGAAGCGTCCGCCGAACTGGACCTAGGAATACTGTCCCCGATGGACGGCGCGGTCGCCACGGTTCGTGTTGGGCTGCAGTCAGGTGAGGATGAGTTGGCAACAAGTGATGTCTTTATCAATGCAGCCGCAGCGGCGGCAGTTCTAACGATTTCGTTTCAACCCGAAAGCCAGAACGCGGCGGATGCCGTGACCGAGTTTGCTCGAGTCGCCTTTGGTTCGGAACTAGTGCTCCATGGCATTCCAAGCGGCCGCCTGCAATTGCAAGCACGCCCGGCCCTTGAGTTCCTCACTCTCCCCGAGGTGCAGCGAGTCGACGCTAGCGAAGTTGTTGAGAAACAGGTCTTCGAACTTGCCGGCACGATCAATGTGCAAGTGCCAGTCGTTCGTGGCATTCGACGCATGCTTGATCTACGCGATGCGCACGACGCGCCCATTTCCGTGATGCAGGTGCAGGTTCGCAATCGCGCAACTGGGCGTGTCGATGCAATCGAAGTAGACAGCGATGGCAAGGTGCCGCTCGCGCAGTCGTCCATGATCATTGAGCCTGGGCTTTACGATGCCTGGATCAGCGTCGAGTGTGGTGGCGGCTGGTTGGCAAATGCCTTCGAGCTCGACGCGCGAGATGCTAGTCCGAGCGTCATCTTCGCACGTCTTGAAGAGGCGGCCAGCATGAGTGGCATCATTGTCGATGATCGCGGTGCGCCAATCCCCAACAGACTTGTTCGGTGGTCGCCTCGACCGCTGGCAGAGGCTGGCATCTGGATCCTCTCAGCTCGCACAGCAGCTGATGGATCATTCGTTGTCCACGGAGTTCCGCCAGGGGTTGTCGTGTTGCGGGACGGGTCCAGCAACGCCCTCGGTCCATTCAGCCGGGGGCAAACCTTCTCGGTCGAGCCGATCGTCGCACCGGCGGATCCCCTGCCGAAGTAGTCGCGCCGCTGCGCCGAAGGCTCAGGTTCTACAGGCGTTCGCGCGTGGGGTGCGAACAACATGTGCAGTTGTGACCGCAAGACGTGCTCACGATTGCGGCAACATCCCTTACAGCCGTGACCACGTGTTCGAGCCTTACTCGGGTTTTCCCGCGATGCAGTAAAGGTGCTCGTGAGTGCGCATGAAGATCTCGCCGCCTGCAATCGCCGGGGTCGCGTTGGTGGTTTCGCCTAGGGCGTTGGTTGCCAGCATGACGAGCTTGTCGGCATTCGGTTCGAACACGTAGGTCGTGCCTTTCTGGTTCGTCATGTAGAGCTTGCCCTGGATCTGCAGGATCGAGCCCCAGCTGTTACCGCGGCCGACGCGTTCACGCCAAGTGGTCTTGCCGTTGGCGGGGTCAATGCACTGCACGAAACCGCCCATCTCCGGGATGAAGATCGCGCCGTTAGCGAACATGCCGGATGCGCAGTTGGTGATCGTCTCTTCGTGATACCAGGCGCGATGGGTCGCAGTGATGTCGCCACTGCCGTCCATGCGCACGCCGACTAGCGGGCCATTGTAGCCGCCGGCAATCATGCATACGTCACCTGCAACGACTGGCGACGAGTAGGTCAGGTTGCCGTTCTTGGATGAGATGCCGTTGCACCACCACACGATCTTGCCGTTCTGTACGTCGTAGGCGACAACGCGCGTTGGTTGGCCGCACAGGACGAGGTCGCGATCACCGACGCGATGCACCAGGGGAGTGCACCAAGAGCCTGCGAGCCGCTTCTTCTTGATCTGCTCTTCGGTCAGCATGCTCGGCTCAACGGTCTTCCAGATCGTGTCGCCGCTGGTTGCGTCGAATGCTGCCACGAAGCTCTCAGCACCAGGGCCGGTGTGCAGGATCACCTTGCCGTCGTGCAGGACTGGCGATGTGCCGTGACCCCACTCGTGACGAAACTCGCCGAGGTCTCGTTGCCAAAGCTTCTTGCCGTCGAGGTCGTAGCAGAGCAACCCGGCCGAGGCATGCCAGACCACGACTCGCTCACCGTCGCAGGCGGGCGTCGTGCTGCAGTGCGGGTTGGTCTGGTGGGTTGGCATCGCGCGGTCGATGGTGACCGTGTCGACCCAGAGCTGTCGTCCAGTCCGCTGGTCGAAGCAGTAGAGCGATCTGCCGCGGCCTTCGTCGTCCTCACGCATGGTCAAGAACACTCGCCCATTGGCGACGATCGGGCTGCCGTTGCCCGGCTGCGCGAGCGGCATGCGCCACTTGACGTTGGTCTCGTTGTCCCAGGCCTGCGGTATTGCCTGCGCCGGAACGTTGCCATCGCCTGTCGGGCCGCGCCACTGCGGCCAGTTTTGAGCAAGGCAGCTAGCGGCGAAGACGGCGACGCCGCCGGTTGC
>JBNMNW010000381.1:0-4643 GCA_051278165.1 Planctomycetota bacterium
CGATCAATCCGGTCACGTTCCTCGATCCGACGCCGGTTGGGGTTGCTCAGACCGCTGTTGAGTTCAGCCCGAACGACGGCTTCTTCACGCCGGCTCGCTTCACCGGCGCCTTCGCCCGCGGCAACAACTGGCTGATCGGTTGGACTGGCACCAGCCAGTTCGGTTTGACGAGCAGTTCACAATCGAACAACCCGATCACCGGGGTCGAGCGTGGCGGTGTGCAAGGCGTGCCGGTGCACTACACCGACGGCAACTGGTCAACCGGTTCGTCGGTGACGATTGCCTGTGAGAACCTCGCCGACGTTGGCGGAGTCAGCATTGGCGTTCTGGTCTTCGGCGCTGGCCAAATCAACTTGCCGATCTTCGGTGGGGTGGTCGTGCCAAGTCCTGATGCCGTCTACGTGACGACCGGCACGCCGGGCAGCGTGGCATTCCAAACGTTCACGATGCCTGGCGGCCTGTCGGGTCAGACGTTCTACACGCAGTTCTTGGCCTTCGATCCAGGTGTGCCGGCGAACGAGTTTGTGTTCTCGAACGCGCAGCGCCACATCGTTCCGTAACCCCGATTGAGCCCTGTTGCCGGCCCGTGCCGGCACCTGAGCGCGCTCTGTTGCGCGCGTCGAAGCCATTTCTCTGTGTTGCGAATCATGACGTTATTGAAGTTCTCCTGGTTGCTGTTGGTGCCGATGTTTAGCGGTTGCCAAGAACGGGAATCCACCGTGGAAGACTCTCGCGCACCGGCACTGCGCGCCTCAGTTGCAATTCCGAAACCGTCTGTCGGGGTCGTTGACGCACCGATTGAGTCCTTCCAGCGGGACCTGTTGCAGTTGGCGTTTGCCGCCGCAAGCAAGTTCCCGTCGATCCCGCATGCCAAGAATCGTGGCCGAGCGCAGGATCTGGTGATTGCGGCTTGCTTTGAAATGGATCAGCCGTTGTTGGCTGTTTCCTTGGCACCCAATGTCGAAGGCTGGCGGCGCGCAGTCGCCTATGCCGACTTTGCCTGGTGCTGCGCCAAGGTCGGCGATGTCGATGGTGCCAAGCGATACATTGGCTTGGCGGAGGCGGTGCTTGATGAGTCCCGTGGCCAAGCGAATGCGCAGGACTGGCGGGCCGACAAGGTTCGCATCAAGATTGCGCGGGCACTGAAGACGCTTGGCGATGAATCGCAGTCCAAGGCTGTGCTGGCAAACGTTTCACCGTCCTCGGCAGGCGCGGTCGATCGCAGTTGGACTGGCACCATGGCGAGCCATCTCGACGTGATGACCAGTGCCACGGCCGCGAATGAACTCGAGCGCATTACCGAGACCTTCCTCAGTCAGAGTCTCGGCGAGCAATACACGTCGCTGATGCTGGTTGCCGGCATCCACGGGCGCTTCTTCGCGGAGGAAGCGGTTCGCGCGATCACGGAAGAACGCTTGTTCGTGCGCTTCGAAAAGTTGCCCACCGACCTTCGTTTGGATGCGATGGCTCCGCTGGTCGGCCACTACGTCGAGCACCAAGACCTAGCCGGCGCGCGCAACGTCATCCACACGATGACTCAGCTGATGGCCAAGTTTAGCTGGCGACCGGAGCAGCGCCTGCCGCAGCTAGCTCGTATCGCCAACCTGCGAGATGCTGTTGGTGATCGCGACCGCGCTAAGAGCGAACTGCAAGAGGCCTTCCAATACTACAACGACAACCGCGAGCAGATCGTCAACATGGATCGTTGCGAGGCCCTGCGCGCGCTCGCCTTGGCGTGGCACAAGTTCGGCGATGCCCAACAGGCCGATGACCTGCTCGCCATCTGTCTGGAAGAGGCTCTCGTGAATCCCAACTCCAGGCCGCGTTGCGACGACTTGGTCGAGACCTGCATTGCGATGGCGCATCGGAAGCAGCAGCCATCTGCCGCTCTATGGCAGCGTCTGCATGAAGTTAGCAACGGACTTAGCACCCCGTGGTAGCGCGTTCCCCGCAGCTTACGATCGCCACCCTGCTGCTGTTGGCAGCAACAGCTGCGGCGCAGCAATCGGGCACCATTCGCGGTTTCGTTCGCGATAAGGACTTTGATGTGCCGTTGGCGAGCGCGACCGTCATGGTCGTCGAGACCGGCGTGCGTGCCAAAACAGACGCCAGTGGTGGCTTCTCGTTGCTCAACGTGCCAAGCGGCACCTACACGATCATCGTGTCGAAGCAGGGCTACCTGCGCGTGGTTCGCGGCAAGACAACGGTCACGGCTGGCAAAGTCACGGACGTGCGCGTGGCGTTGCTTGGGGACTTCAAGGACTTGGAAGAGTTCATCGTCCGCGAGCAGGTCATTGCAAATACGAGTAGTGCCCAAAACACACTGGATGCGCGCCTCAACAGCGCCGCCATCATGGATGCGATCAGCAGCGAGCAGATCACTAAAACTGGCGCCTCAGATGCGGCCGGTGCGCTGCGGTTGGTCGCCGGAGCCTCTACCCAAGATGGTAAATCGGCGGTCATTCGGGGCCTGCCCGACCGCTACGTCAGCACCCAAATCAATGGGGTCTTGCAGCCTAGTAGCGATGAAGACAAGCGAGCCGTGCCACTGGACTCCGTGCCGAGTTCCGCGATTCAAAGCCTTCAAATCAGCAAGACGTTTACTCCCGATCAGCAAGGCAATGCCTCGGGCGGCGCGGTCAACATTCTGTTGCGCAGCGTTCCGGAGGAGCCGTTCTTCTTCAATTGGAAGACAGGCACTAGCTACAACTCGCAAGTTAGCGGGCGTGATGACTTCCTGACCTACGACGGCGGTGGCATCCACGGCTTCGGGCGTGGTGGCGGCGAGCGCAATGTTCAGGAGGAAGGCGAGAACTGGGCCGGCGCCGTGGGGGCTGAAAACGGCGAAGCACCCGACAACTTCAAGTGGTCGGGATCGTTCGGAGGCAGCTTCGATCTGGGGTCTGGCTGGCGTGCGGGTGGTTTCAGCAATCTCTACTACGACCGCAACTCTAGTGGCTTTGAAAATGCGCGCGATGAAACGCGAACGATCGGCCAAGTCGGCAACCTGATGACGCCCCAGATCGTGCAGGGCACGATCACGCAGGCACCGTTCTTCACGTCGTTGCTGTCGATCGACCAGAGCACCCAAACGGTGCAGTTTGGCGGGCTGAGCACGGTGGGCATCGCTAGCGATGATCACTCGTTCAACTTGACTCACTTGTTCTCGCGCATCGCCGAGGACCGGGTGACCGTGGCCGAGGACACCCAAGGCAAGGACTACTTCTTCCCGGGCTTCGACCCAGACGATCCAACTTCTCCTGGCTACACCGATGGCGACTCCGCTCCATACACCCGCCAACAGACGCTCGCCTATACCGAGCGCGCTACCGAGTCATTGCAGTTGGGTGGGCGACACCGGTGGGAACTGTGGGGCTACGGCAGCTTGCGGGCAGTGGAATTGGACTGGACCATCGCGCGTAACAGTGCGTCGCAGAACACTCCCGACCGTCGTGAGTTTGGGTCCTACTGGGATCCGAACGCACGCAGCTACTTCCAGCTCAAGCCAGCCGCCGAGTTCACGCTCGGCAACTTGCAACGCACCTTCATCCGGATTGAAGAAGACAGCGAGCAGCTCGCACTGAACCTGAAGTTCCCCCTCGAGTTCTGGGGTGGTCGCGAGGGCTACCTGAAGATCGGTCACTTCCAGGATGACGTGAGCCGCACGTTCAACCAGGAGACGTTCAGCAACTTCAACGACCAAAACAACGGCTTCGCTGGCGAGTGGGACGAAACGCGTTGGTCGGAGACGTGGTTGTTTCAGGATCACCCGATCGCTGCTGGTGAGACCGACGTCGACTACACTGGTTCGCAGAAGATCGAGGCGCAGTACCTGATGCTCGAAGTGCCGATCACGGATTCGTTCCGAGTGGTTGGCGGGGTTCGCTTCGAGGGCACGGAGATCTCGATCCAAAGCTCGCCCGAACAGAATGCAACTTGGGTTCCGTCCATCGATGCGATGGGCAACCCCAACTATGGCATTGCGTCCTTTCCGGTGGGGCCAGAAGACCCGAACTTCAATCAAGGCCTGTTCGATCTGGCCAACCCGAAGCGTTCGCAAGATGACGTGTTGCCGGCGATCGGTCTGATCTACGACGTCTTTGATGGCTTGACGGCACGAGCGTCCTATTCGAGGACCCTGGCGCGGCAAACGTTCAAGGAACTGTCGCCAGTCTTTCAACAGGATTTCATCGGCGGTCCGGTCTTCATCGGTGATCCGAACATCGAAATCAGTGACGTCGAGAACATCGATTTCCGGCTCGATTACGTGCCGCGTGAAGGCACCCTGATCTCTGTGTCCTACTTCAAGAAGGTCATCGACAACCCCATCGAATACGTCGAAGCAGCGCAGGGATTCACGTTCACCAAACCGGTGAATTACCCGCGTGGCAAGTTGGCCGGATGGGAAGCCGAACTGCGCCAGGATATCGGCAAGGTCTGGGCGCCTCTGACCGGCATGACGCTCGGCGGCAACTCAACCTGGATCGACGCTACGGTCCGTCGCCCGGACCAAGAGATTCTGCAGTTCGAGCAGTTCCAGGGCGTGCGTCCCGGCACGACGCGCGACATGACCGATGCGCCTGACTACTTGTTCAATCTGTTTGCCACCTATGACATCGAGGCGACCGGAACCAGCTTTGGCG
>JBNMNW010000382.1:0-4628 GCA_051278165.1 Planctomycetota bacterium
GTGTTGGCCGACAAGCTGGCTGCGTGCACGCGATAGAACGTCATCGGCCGTGGCGTGTAGGCGATGGGTTCGTTGACCGCCATGCGCAACCACAAGTCGTAGTCCTCGGTCGCGATCAGATCGGGAGATTCGTTGAACGATCCGGCATTGATGACGGCGTCACGACGCGCCACCACGGAGCTGCAGACAATCGGGTTGCCGCGCAGCAAAAACTCGAGCGTCAACACACCAGGCACCGGCCGACGTTCGTTCTTGCGGCCCTGCACCCGGTCATCACGCACGACCCAGGCATCGGTCGCGGCACAGGCCGCACCAAGCTTCTCGAGCATGCCCAGAGCACGTTCCAACTTGTCCGGGACATACCAATCATCGGCGTCACAGAACGCGATGAACTCGGTGTCGGCGGCTTCAATACCGCGATTGCGAGCCGCACCAGGCCCCTTCTGGTCCTGCTGGATCACGCGAACGCCCATCTGCTCGGCGAGCGCAGCAGTGCCATCCGTCGAGCCATCATCGACAACAATGATTTGCGCGGGAACGGTCGTCTGCGATAGCAGCGCTTCCAGCGTCACGCCGAGAAAGGGCGCAGCATTGAACGCCGGCACGACGACGGTCACTGGTGCAATTCGGGTCATGTTCGCTTACGGCGCAACTTGTTGATCACAGCGCCCAGGATATCGCGAATGTAGCGGAAGTCCTTCGGCTGCACGAACAGGCACTCCCAGATGCGAACGTTCGTCTGGGCGCCGTAAGCGATAACCGTCCAAATTGTGCCGACCGTGTAGGCGATCGTCGAGGCGACGGCAGCACCTTTTGCGCCGTGCTCAGGGATCAGCCAGATATCGAAACCGAGCATGACCACCAGCACCGCGACCTGTGCGTTGATGCAGGTTTGTAGGTGGTTGCGAGCGGCAAGGTCGGCTTGCAGAACTTTGGAGACCGTGAAACCAACCGTGCCTGGCACGAGTAGCCACAAGGCCATGCCAACATCCTGACTCCAGTCTGTAAACCAAACGGCACTGCTGCCCTTAGCGGCCCATGTGATCAGGCCCATGACCGGATCAATGGCCAAGACGATCGCAACCGCGCCCAGCAACGAGAACAGCAAGCCGAGGCGCGCCAGCACCGGAGTCAACCGACGGGCTTCCTCATGCGAACTGCTGGCGACCTTTGAGAAGAACAGATCACGCATCGCCTCGGGGAAGTGCCAGACGAGCTCCGCCCAAGTCACTGCCATCGAGTAGTAGGCGACTTCAATACCGGCCAGGTTCTTGGCCTTAGTCAAATCGTTGCCGGCATCGCTCTCGACGGTGACCATGATGGCCATTAATACGATCAGGTCGAGGCGGTGATTGAGGTAGGTCAGCGTCGACGTCAGGTTGGCCTTCCAGCCGTAGCGAATCGCTTGCCCGAGGTATTGGCGGTCAACCTTGGCACGCAACGTCACGACCTTGCGCACCAACCACAACGTCAACCCGGCGATGAGTACCGTCGAGATCAGACGCCCCCATGCCACGGCAACCGGCACGTCTCCATCGGTGACCGACCCGCCAAGCAAGTAGAACAGCAGGAAGAACGCCGGCAGGAAGCTGATCGACGTCGCCAAGTGCACGATGCCGTAGTCCTTGACGTGATCGGTCGCTAACTGGGTGCTGTTGGCGTAGCTCGCGATCAACAAGAACGGTACCACCGCGCAAATCGGTACGACGCCCCACCAATCCATCTGCCAATCTGAATTGATCAGCGGCAGGCCCCAAAGCGTGAACACGCACGCCGCCGCCCCGACCAAGCCGCCCCAAACGACGGCCACCCACATCGACGTTTCAAACGCGACTTGAGGCTCGACCTTCTTACGGCGAACGAAGTAGACCAGTGCCGTCGCCAAACCTAGGTTCGCGATCGCACCCAGAATAAACGGCAGCGACGCAGCGATGCCCGCCTTGCCGTGCTCACTCTTTTCACTGGCCGTCAGCAGGTACAGGATGATGCCGCCACCCTTGTCGACAATGACGACAAGAGCGTGGATCAGAAACGTGAATACGACCCAGCGCCGAAAGTTCATGCCAGACTCACCACCCTCGCGGTGATCGGACTACCAGGGCAGCTCAGAAGCTGCGAAGTCGTCTTGGATCGTCGGCAGCAACTCTTCGACCTGTTCGGGAGTGAGCCCGATCTGATCGTAGACGTCATGGTCAAGCGGTGGCGTGGGGGTGCCAACCGTAGACGGCATTTGGGCTCGCCACGCCAACTGGTCGGCGAGGTGAATGAGAGACGAGAGAGAACGATGGAACGGGTCACGCGCGGGAGCGTGGTGATACCGGATGGCGATCGCGAGATCCTCTGGTAAGGACCATTTGATAGCCAGAACGGAACCAACGTCGGCGTGCGTGAAGCCAAAGTCCTCCAGCTCTCCTTCGGCTTCGGACCGGCCTGATTGCACGGACTTGCGCAACATGGCGAGGTATTTGGGCGCCGACTTCTCCATCAGAATAATCTTCCCGATGTCGTGCAGCAGGCCAGCGACGTAAGCATCCTCGGGATGCATGTCGGCGAACACTTTCGACTGCATCGCCAGTGCCCTTGCGGCAACCCCAGCGTAGACCGCGTGCTTCCAGAAAGACGACGGATCGAAGTGCTGGATCTTTTCGCGGCGCGTGGTGAACGAGGAAAATACGGCGGCCTTCAACGCGACCTTCTTGGTCATGTTGAAACCCATCACCGAGATCGCCAGGCTCACGGACGCCACCCGCACTTGCAGGCCGTAGTAGGCCGAATTGACGATGCGCAGGATGTTGGTCGAAACAGCAGGATCAGCAGAAACGACCTTGGCAACGTCCTCGGCAGACGTCTCCGGATTCGCGATGACTTCGTTCAGTTTGATCAGAACCTCCGGCATCGTGGGGAGATCGATCGTGCTGTTGACCAGCGTCAGAATGTTTGTCGATGAAGTCGTACTCTGTGCCATGACTCGCTCCGCCCCTTGTATCGGGGGCCGAGAGCAGCAAGCTTGAACTGTTCCCCAACTGTCAGCAGCCGTGCCAAATCAAAGCAAGAAACCCCGCGTCGTATTCCTTTGCCAACGCGTGCCTTGGCCACCAGACCGAGGCGACCGCATTACGACCTGGCACTTCCTACAACACTTGCTGGCACGCGGCGCCGAAGTTCGCATCGGTTGCTTCCAAGAAGAGGACCGAGACCAACCAGCCGTGGAGTTTCTCCGCGAACGCTGCGCCGAAGTCGTCGCGCCGCGGCTGTCGCGAGGCAAAGCGAAATTGACCAGCCTGCGCGGCCTGCTAACCGGCGAGCCGCTGACGTTGCCGTTTTTCCGCAATCGCGAACTGCAACGAGCGGTCGCGCGATGGTGCGAATCGCCACCCGACTTGATCTACGTCTACTCGTCTTCGATGGCGCAATACGCGCTGCAGCCGGACGCTTCTGCCAAGATCATGCAGTTCGCCGAACTCGATTCGGACAAGTGGCGGCAATACGCAACGGTCTCCGGACCGCTCGGCAAGTGGATCTACGGCCGCGAGGCAAAGCGCTTGCTGGAGTTCGAAGCCAAGGTCGCGCGCGCGTGCTCGCGATCGTTCGTTGTCAGCGAAGTCGAGAAGGAGCTGTTCCAAGAACTGATCCCAGGGGTCGTGCCGGACGTGCTGCCCAACGGCGTAGACATCGAACACTTCTCGTCGCAAGGCGAAGGCGAACGTCATCCGCACACGGCAGTCTTCACCGGCGTGATGGACTACGAGCCGAACGTCGACGGCGTCTGCTGGTTTGCCGAACGTTGCTGGCCAACCTTGCGAGAACGGTTCCCGGACGCGCAACTGCTCATCGTTGGCTCTAAGCCAAACGCCAAGGTCAAGGCACTCGGGGATCTCCCGGGGATCACCGTCACCGGCCGCGTCGAAACGACGCCGCCATACTTCGACAAGTCGTCCGTCGCCATTGCGCCACTTCGCTTGGCCCGCGGCGTGCAGAACAAGGTGCTCGAGGCAATGAGCATGGCGCTACCGACGGTGGCGTCGCCGCAAGCATCGCAAGGCCTCGGCTCGGTGCCAAAACAGGCGCTGACCGTTGCCGACGGCGAAGAGCAGACCATCGAAGGCGTCGCGAAGTGGTTTGCCGATCCCGAACGCGCGCGTCGCGATGGCCTAGCAGCGGCGGCATGGGTCCGCACCGAGTGGCGCTGGGAACACATGTATGACCGGCTCGATGCGATCCTCGACGAACTGCAGGTGCCGTTCGCCTAGATCGCAGATCGACGCGCAGTGCCTACTTAGGATCCGACAGCCGGAACACGACCTCGATGTCGATTACGGTGGCGACCGCCACACCGCCGCGCATCGCCGGCGTGAACTTCCACTTGTGCGCCGCCTTCCTGGCCTCGCGATTGAAGCCCTCATAGCGGGACTCTTCGAGCAAGGAGACTCCCGTGACGGAACCATTCACGGCGATCGACACGCGCACCGTCACCTTGCCTTCCCGCGACAGTCGCCGCTCCTTCTTGGGGTAGCGTGGCGGCTTGTTATCCGAGCGCTGTGCCTCAACGTATTCCTGCGCTACTGAGGCAACCTGTGGCACAGGTTCGGCGGCTGGTTCGGCGGCTGGTTCGACGGCTGGTTCGACCA
>JBNMNW010000383.1:0-4554 GCA_051278165.1 Planctomycetota bacterium
AACCGGGTACAGTACGCAGATCCGGCACGCAGATCAGGGTGCGTAGATTCAGATTCAACTTCGCTAGCTCCCGTTTGCCCCCGGTGATGGATATCGTGGGCTGACGATGAACGTCTTCTCCACGGGTGTCTCGTTGCTGTTGCTCGCCGGGTTGAGTGCGCAGACAAAGCTGTCGCCGCCGCTTGACGATGCGCGGTTCGCGAAACTGCAGGCGTTGCTGACGCCGGCTGAGAACGTCACGTGGCGCCTCATTCCTTGGCGCATTGAATTGCTCGCGGCGCAGCGTGAAGCCGCGAAGCAGAATAAGCCGTTGTTCGTGTGGGCGATGGACGGCCATCCACTCGGCTGCACTTGAAACAACGGAGTGATCGATCGTGGATCGATCTTCGCCGATGAGAGCATGTTCGAGTTGCTGCGCACGAAGTTCATCGCTGTCGCTATCGATCAGGCCTACGAACGTCGTCAGCAAGATGCCGAAGGTGATTACTGGCGGCGTATCGTCGATCAGAGTCCGCGCAAAGGCACGAAGGGCACGACGCAAGGCTTCTACCTGGTTGCGCCGTCGGGCGAGCTGTTGCTGTTCAACAACAATCGTCACCCTGAGAAGGTGCTGCGGCTGACCAAACAGGTGGCGCGCGAGTTCGCCGCCAGCGATCGCGCTAAGACCAAAGCGGTTGCGATCGAGCAAGGCAAAGTCGACCAGCGCTACAACCCTGAGCCACCCGAAGGTGGTCTGGTCATTCGCGCGCGCGCCAAGGTGCTCGGTGGTTATGAGCCGACCAATGATCGTTGGCAGAAGGTCATGCAGTCGGCGTTGTCGCGCGACAACGTGTGGGTGACCCGCTCCGAGCACGACGCACTCGTCAAAGGTGAGTTGCCCGCCAAACTGGTGCGCCGTCTGGTGCGCTATCACTTCGTCGACAACACGCGTGGCGAGCCGCCGATGTGGCGCGATGAGGACGTTCGTGCACTCGCGATCGAACGCACCGGCGATCGGTTGCACGGGACCGTGTCGCTCGCGACCAAGGACGGCAAACGTGGCTTCGAGGCGCAGGTGCTCGGCTTCGTCAGCGTCGCAAAGGGCCGCATCACGCGCTTCGACCTCGTTGCCGACGGCATGTTCTGGGGCGAAGGCCCCTACACGCTTCGCGCCCCCGAAGGTCGCTTCCCATTTGCGCTGTCGTTCACGCTCGCAACCGGCGGTGACATCGCGGACGCCATCCCACCGCAGGGTTCACGCGGCTGGGTGAAGGGCTACTTACGCTGAGTCATCAGGCGCTAAGCTGTTCGCAGCAAACCGCTAACGACCAACTGAGCGGTCGGATTGCCGCCTGACCTTGTGGCAATCGCACAATCGGGCTAACCTACCTGGGTCGGTAGGTCACCATTGTGGCTTCGCCGGGCATCGAAGCCCTCCATCCGGAATGGATTCCGGTCTCAAGTCGAGGCATGAACCAGTCGATGCCAATGCAGTTGTGCAGAGAATCGACAGTCGCGTCCAGTAACTCTGGGCGGCAGTAACCCTTGGCGGCAGTATTGCTGCGTGGTTGCTAGCAGAACGAACTGTCGCCCACGGGCACAGCACGTTGAACAGATAGACCAAGCGCCACACGGCGATTCATAAAGCGCCACATAGGCAAGCCATAGACGCGACGGGCGGCGACCAAGTAGGTCGGTCCCATGTCCAGTAAGGACGAGAGATCGCGGGCGAGCTAAGTAGGCGACTACATAACCAAGAGCAGTTCCCAGCCATGTCTGGTTGCCACTGCCGAGAAGAACAACTTTGAGTTTCGATTCCCTCGGACTGAACAAGTCCATCCTGCAAGGTGTGCGCGACGCCGGCTACGAAAAGCCGACCGAGATCCAAGAGCACACCATTCCCAAGATCCTCAACGGCGAAGAACTGATTGGCCTCGGCCAAACAGGTAGTGGCAAGACGGCGGCGTTCGGCTTGCCGATGCTACACAGGCTGACTGGCGGCGAGCCTGGCCTGCGCGGTTTGATCATCGTGCCGACCCGCGAACTCTGCGTGCAAGTAGCCGAGAACCTGCGCGGCTATGCCAAGCATGCAGGCCTCCACGTCTGCACGGCGTTCGGCGGCATTGACCTGTCCATCCAAGAGTCTGCGTTCAAGCGCGGCATCGATGTGCTGGTCGCCTGTCCCGGTCGTCTGATCGATCACCTCGAACGCCGCAACATCTCGCTCGAGAAGATCGAGATGGTGGTGCTCGATGAAGCCGACCGCATGCTCGACATGGGGTTCATGCCGCAGATTCGCCGCGTGTTCCTACGCATGCCGGACGATCGCCAAAACCTGCTGTTCTCGGCGACGCTGCCAAAGGAAGTAGAGTCGCTCGTCGAAGACTTCCTGCCCGGCGCCGAGCGCGTGCAGATCGGCTCGCGCAGCCAATCGGTGAGCACGATCACGCACCGCTTTGCGGCGGTTGACGCCCTCGATAAGCCCAGCTCCCTCGAGCGTCTGCTCAGTCGCGAAAGCGGCAAGGTCCTGGTCTTCTGCAACAAGAAGATCGGTTGCGAAAAGCTCGGCAACATGCTGAAGCGCGCCGGGATGTCGGCGGATTCGATCCACGGGGACAAGAGTGCGGAAGCCCGTCATATGTGCCTAGGCGCGTTCTCGCGCGGTAAGACGCGCTTTTTGATCGCGACGGACGTCGCCGGTCGCGGCATCGATGTCGACGACGTTGCGCTGGTCGTCAACTATGACTTCCCGCTCTCCCTCGAAGACTACATTCACCGTTCGGGCCGCACCGGTCGCGCAGGCAAGGAAGGCCGCGCGATCTCGTTCGTGGTGCCTTCTGAGAAGCGTCTCTACGAAGCGGTTAAGGCGCACCTCGGCGGCCACGAGGTCAAAGACCAACCGAGCGCGCCCGGTCGCGGCTACGGCATGCCCAAGGGGCGCGCCGGTAGCAAGCGGCCTAGTGGTGGTCGCTCCGATGGCGGTGGTCGTCGCGCGACGGCTGGCGCTCGCTAGAGTCCGCGGCGAATTGTTTCGCCGAGCATTGTTTCGCCGAGCATTGTGAGCCGAGCATTGTCAACTGGCGCGCACGCATTGACGTCGCCCGCTGCGATGGCGGATCCTACTAACCGAGGATCGCCTTCGCAGCTGCAGCCGGATCGCTCGCTTGCACAAGCGTGCGGAACACGTCGTCGAGATGCTCGTCGGCCCCGGCGCCTGCTTGCTGACGCAAGTCGTTGGCCGAGCCACATGCGAGCAGCTTGCCCTTGTCGAGAACGGCGATGCGATGCGCGGTGTTCTCCACGACGTCGAGCATGTGACTGCAGTGCAGCACCGCCCCGCCGCGCGCCGCGAACTCGTGCATCAACTGTTTGACGATCAGCGTCGTCGTCACGTCGAGGCCCGATAGGGGCTCATCGAAGACTAGCAGCTTCGGGTCGGTCAGTAAGGCCGCCGAGATCGAGACCTTCTGCAGCATGCCCTTGCTGAACGCGACCATCGGTTCGTCCTTGCGATCGATGATGCCGAAGCCTTCGAGCGAACGTCCACCGCGCTCTCGAACGACGTCGTCGTCCAGGTCGAACAAGCGACCCTTCAACAGCAAAAACTCCCACGGCGTCAGCGTCTCATGCAGACGTGCGACTTCGGGCAGGTAGCCGATGAGTCGGCGCGCGGACGTGTCGCTGAGCGCGTCCTTGCCGGCGATGTGCACCGTGCCGGCATCGGGCTTGAGCAAGCCCACCAGGCATTTGACAGTGGTGGACTTGCCGGCGCCGTTCGGGCCGAGCAGGGCGAGGATTTCCCCCGGTTGGATGGAGAGGTCCAGCCCGTCGAGAGCGACGAAGCGGCCGTAGGTCTTGCGCAAGTTGGCGATCGCCAGCATGGCGACATCTTGGCGGGCGACCGGGCGGCCGGCCAGCATTGCGATGGCTTCTGCTCAGTGCTTCTCTACCAGCGGCGTGATCCTG
Organism: Planctomycetota bacterium; assembly: GCA_051278165.1. Taxonomy (GTDB): domain Bacteria; phylum Planctomycetota; class UBA1135; order UBA1135; family UBA2386. The sequence continues at coordinate 3,946 of JBNMNW010000383.1, forward strand.
CCTGCTGCGGTGGCACCGGACTCGGGGCCCCTTGGCGAAGTTCCGCTCTGATGAACCGATCCAGTTCGGGTATCGTTTGAGTTCGCACGTGCGCACTTCCTGGCTCCTAGTCTCCATCGCTGTCCACGGCGCTGCGGTCACCGCAGCGATTGGGTTTAGCGCGTACACAGCTTCGCAGCCGGTGCCGCCGGTGGCGCAGATCGAGATCCAGCAGCAGCTTGCTTCGGTGGCGATGCCTCTGCAAGCCGTTCCGGTTCTGGATGTTATGTCAGAAGAGATCGTTGAGTCGGTCGCCGTTCCAGAACTCGAAGTCAGTGAACAGCCGGTGCTCGAGAAGCCTGCCGAGCCGGTCATGCCGCCGGACGTCATCCCGTCGCCGACCGAGGTTATGCGACAGTTGGCCACGGACCGCGTCCGGCCGAAGCCCGCGAAGCCGAAGACCGTGCCGGTCGAAGTGGTCGAACCAGCCGTCGAACCAGCCGCCGAACCAGCCGCCGAACCAGCCGCCGAACCTGTGCCACAGGTTGCCTCAGTAGCGCAGGAATACGTTGAGGCACAGCGCTCGGATAACAAGCCGCCACGCTACCCCAAGAAGGAGCGGCGACTGTC
>JBNMNW010000384.1:0-4554 GCA_051278165.1 Planctomycetota bacterium
AACGCAGTCGAATCGGTGGCTTCGGCGAGGATTTGGCGGGCCGACATGGGGTGAAGGGTGCGTGCATGGCGGTTGCTCTCCCGTGGCGCAGACTCCTAGCGCGCACAGAGGCGAATCACACACGCCCGCCCTCACTTCGTGCTGATCGCAAGTACGGCGCTCTCGCCCAGCTTGCCGTTTTTGCGAGTGGTCACGAACAGTCGACCACCGTCGAGGATCAGGTCGCTGTTGAGCTCGGAATTGGCCAATGGCTCGAACTTCCACTGCAGCTTGCCAGTCTTGCAATCGACGGCGTAGACCTTGCCAGCCATCGCGGCGAGGTAGACTGTGTCGTCGATCACCAACGGACGGCTATAGATCGGCGAGCCGCGACCTTCTTCGTGTTCGGTCGCAAACTTCCAAACCACGCGCCCCACTGTTTGGTCAACGCAGTAGAGCTTGGCATCGCACGAGCCAAAGTAGGCAAAGCGCTCGGTCGAAACGGCACCGCTCTCAACGCGGGCACCGGTCTTGACCTGCCACATCAGCTTGCCCATTTGCTTGTCGACCGCGTAGATGTGCTTGTCCTGACTACCAACGAACACATTGCGCGGACCGATCGATGGCGTGCCATAGATCCAGCCCTGCGTGTTGTGCGCCCAGAGCCGCTTGCCGGTCTTCGCATCGAGAGCCAACGCGCGACACTGATCGAAGATCGATAGCACAACCATCAAGCCATCCGTAGTAGCGGTGCGAGGTCGAGCCGGACGGCCACCAAAACGTGCGCTGTCGCCATCGAAGCTAGGTGGATCATCCGGCGCGTCATCGAGGTAGTCGTGCTGCCACAGGATCTTGCCTGTGGTCAGAGCGCAGGCGTAGACCTTGCCGTCACCGCTGCCAGCAATGACGGCGTCGTTGGTGCAAGCCGGACCGGCAACGCCCATGGCCGCCTCGGTATGCCATAGCTTCTTACCCGTCGTTCGATCGAGTGCATAGAAACCCTTGTCGCAACCGACCAAGACTGCGGGGAACGCTAGGTTCGGTGACACGGTGATGCCAAAGCCATAGTCCATCGGGATGTCTTCGCTACTCGTCCATAGCACCTCGCCGGACGCACCATCAAGCGCGTGGATCTTGCCCTTTCGATCGAGGGCGAACACCGTGCCGTTATCAGCCTTCACTCCGTTGAAGCTGCAGCCAGTGGGTGCGTATTTCCACAGCACCTTCGCGTGCGGTTCTTTGACGGTCGCCGCATCGCTTTGGGCGACCGCACTCGACGCCAACAACACCATTGCTGACAGAGCGGCAACGAAGCCAACCTCGCGAAACGAGCAAGCCAATCTTCCGAAACTCATGCGCCACACCATAGCGGTTGCGTGACCGTTTCGGTCAGGCCCGACGAGTCGACTGCGGCTACTTCGTGAGCTTGCCGGTCCAACCGGGCAAACCACCCACGATGACCTTCTTGTCCAACTTGTCCGCGAAGCCATCCGCAGCCAACACGATCGCCCAAGACGCCGTGCTCCAGATCTGCCCCATCGACACGTCCGAGTTGCTGCCCATGCCAAGCGACTCGTGCCACGGCCGCATCTGGATCGAACCATCAGGACAACGGCACAACGTCAGGTCCCGCTCCATCACCTTCCAATATGCCTTGGTCGCTTTGCTACCGAGTGCCTTGGCGGCGACACCTGCCAACGTAATGTGTTGCATCAGCGACGCGTGACCACCCATCACCGACGCGATCTCGCGCTTCAGCCACTTCTCCATCTTCATCGCGAACGACTTACGGCGCAGGCCAAGAGAGACGTTGCCGAGCCACGAAATCGCGGTGCGGCCAACGTTGCCCTGACCGACTTGACCAGCCTTGGTTGAGTAGGCAACGCCGCCAGAACCCGACGAAGACTTTTCGAGGTAGTCGTTCAGTTGCGCGATGACCTTGTCATCCAGTTGGGCGCCAGCTTGCTTGACCTGACCGAGCGCGGACATGACGAAGCCGCCGACGATATTGAGTTCGAGATAGTGCAACGCATTCGGACCACCGGGGCCGTGCGCAAAGCCACCACTCGCTTCCTGACGGGCGCACAGCTGTGACGCGATATCAGAGAGCACGGACATCAACTCGTCGGTTGGACTACGCAGCTGCAGCTCGCCAAGGAAGATCCCGGCGTAGGCATACTTCCAGTTGGTCTGATCCCAGTTGGCGCCATCGCTCGTGCCGAAGCGGTCCTGTTGCCCCAACGACTTGACGACGAAATCACGCGCCTTCGCGAGCTGGTCTTTATAGGTGCCGTCGCTCAGCGAGCTACCACCAGCGAGCCAGGCAAGTCCCGCCAAGCACGTCATCACCGACTGGCCGTTGACGCCGCCGAGCGTTGCCGCGAAGCCACCATCATCTTGTTGTTTGCCCGCCAAGAACGCCAACGCAGCCGCACAGATCTTGCGACGCTGTGCGCCATACGCAGGCTTCTTCGCGGCAGCGGTCGTCACCGGAATGGCGACGGTTACCGTCTGCGACTTGCCATCGCGAATCACCTGCAGAACGACCGTGCCGCGCTTGCTTTCAGCCGCGACCAACGCGGCGGCTAGCGGCGCATAGCTGCCCATAGTGAACTTCTTCTTGCCGACTCCGACCAGCACGTCGCCCAGCTTCAATCCCGCTTGCTGCGCGGGTCCTCCACCGAGCAAGGCGCGGATCACCAAGCGCACTGGCCCATCGTCTTTGCCATCGAACGGCGCGCTCTCGATGCGACGCTTGCCCTGCGCCATCTCCGCCGATGGCTCCGGGCGATCTGCATCCCATGCCTTGGCACCGAGCAAGCCAAGATTGAAGAGGTCGAATTTCTTCGCCATGCGGCCGGCACTGGGCGCAACTCCGAACGGCCAGTTCTCGCCGCCTTCATTGGCTTGCGCCGGCAACGTCGCCGCGAATATGGCTAGGGCCATCGAGACGAAGAGTGCGGCGACAGTTGATCCAGTGGTGCGAGTCATGTGGCAACGCCGCGAGGTGCAAAGCGGCGGCCACATGCTAGCGACAGCGGGTCGCCTAGGCAGTCCCAGCAATCAGAACGCCAACGCCAAGTCGCTCTGAGGACGTTGTCGCAGCCGCTAGCGCTGACGCTACACTGCCGTCATGCTCATCGCACACCTTGGCCGGGTCGCCAGCGTCATCACCTGCATGTTCGCACTCGCAACGGCACAAGAACGCGCGCCAACGCGACCAAATATGCTCGTCATCCTTGGCGACGACATGGGCTTCTCCGATCTCGGTTGCTACGGATCGGAAATCGAAACCCCCCATCTCGATGCCCTAGCGGCTGGCGGCCAGCAGTTCACGCAGTTCTATAACGGTGCCCGCTGTTGCCCGACACGCGCCTCGCTGCTGACCGGCCTCTACGCCCACCAAACCGGAGTCGGCTGGATGGTCGACAGCAAACCAGGAGGCCCTGGCTACCGGGGCGACCTCAACAACCAGTGCGTCACGATTGCCGAAGTGTTGCGCGGCGCGGGCTACCGCAACTACGCGACCGGCAAGTGGCACGTCACGCCACTCAAACGAACCGAAGGCAAACTGCAGAAGCACAATTGGCCGATGCAACGCGGCTTCGATCGCTACTACGGCACCATCCATGGCGCCGGCAGCTTGTGGGACCCGAACACCCTCGTGCGCGGCAACGAGTTGATCTCACCGTATGCCGATCCCGTCTACCAACCGGAGGATGGGTTCTTCTACACCGATGCAATCTCTGACCACGCCGCGAAGTTCGTGCGCGAGCATCACGAGACGCATGATGCCCAACCGTTCTTCCTGTATGTCTCCTACACAGCCGCGCACTGGCCAATGCATGCGCGCGAACGAGACATCGCGAAGTATCGCGGCCGTTATCAAGCAGGCTTTGCGGCAGTGCGCGCGCAGAGACTCAAGAAGCAGCGTGCCCGCGGGCTGATTGACAAGAAATGGCCTCTATCGGCAGCGCCTGGTTCGTGGGACAAGGTTGCAGACCAGGCGTTCGAAGAGCGCTGCATGGAGGTCTACGCAGCTATGGTCGATTCGATGGATCAAGGCATCGGGCGCATCGTGGCATCGCTGCGCGAAACCGGGCAGCTTGAGAACACGTTGATCCTCTACCTACAAGACAATGGCGGATGCGCTGAAGGCTACGGGCGCGGCAAAAACGCCACTAAGCGAGCCAGCAAGCCGAGCCTGCCGCCCATAGCGGCGGACGCTCTGCAAGATCGCATGGCGCCCAAGCAAACGCGCGACGGCTATCCGGTGCGCCAAGGCTACGGCGTGATGCCGGGTGCGTCGGACACCTATGTCGCGTATGGACGCGACTGGGCCAACGTCAGCAACACGCCATTTCGCATGTATAAGCACTGGGTGCATGAGGGTGGCATCGCCACACCGCTGATCGCGCATTGGCCCGCGGGCATACAAGGCGCGGGTCTCGTGCGAAACGAAGTTGGCCATCTGGTCGATATCATGGCAACGGCGATCGAACTCAGTGGCGCAACCTATCCAAGCCAACGCGAAGGCACCAACACACTGCCACCCGAGGGCGTTAGTCTCGCCAG
>JBNMNW010000385.1:0-4525 GCA_051278165.1 Planctomycetota bacterium
GCGGTGAGACGGTGCTGGCAGGAGGCATGGCGATGTAACCAAGCAGCATCAATTGTTGGCCAGACAACTAACGCCAGAGACATCCCCTCAACGCGCCGCCAACACTCAGGGGATCAGTTTACCTTTGGGGCGTGGAAAGTTGAGGATCTGATCGCCGGCATAGCGCGGCACGCAGTCAGACAACTTGGCCTTGACGATCGCGTGATTGAAGGCCGCATCAATCTTGAGCCAGGCCGCTCGGCTATTCGGCTCGACCCCAGCTTCGACGAGGCTCTGCTCCAATAACTCGGAGCGCAGCTGGAACAGCTCTTCGGAGACCATCATGTGCTCGTGAACGCGCGGCACCATGCGCCCGCAGTAGACGGGTGGGCCACCCATCGCAAAGGACATGAAGTCGGTCTGCTGGCGTTCGATCATGTCTTGCTCAATCAACTCGAAGAACTGCGACAGCCATGCGTGCTCGTAGATCTTGTCGTAGAACTTGCGATGAACGTCTTCCAACACCTGACGTCCGCCGACTTGCACAAACAGGCTGTCAGGAGCGATGGTGCGCGTGGTTGTGGCTAGCCCTGTCACGTGGATACCTCGTTCGGCATGAATCCGAACGGGTCTTCCTTCGACGTTGCACGCCACCTTCGTGAGGAGCTCAGCTCTGAGTTAGCCCAATGTGAGAGGCTGTAGAGACGTTCGCCGAGCCCCTAAGTAAAGTCCCGCACTGTGAGCAAGCGGCGCTTGACGGCCACCCCCCGAGTAGCCAATACCCCTGCGATCCCGACTTAGGGATGGAGCAACAACGAAGCCATGTTGCAAACATCCTGTCGAGTAGCGGTGACGCCGCGAGCAGCGGTAAGGGCCGCCGGACGATTGCGCCGGACGTTGCAGTCGGACTGCTAGCGACGACGTGCGAGGATGCGCTGAACCTGGCGCTGCTTGCTGTCGGTGAAGCGATAGCGCGCAAGCAGCACAGCGGCAGCAAGGAAGAACACACCGACGCCGGGACCGAACAGCAGCGACAGGGCATGCCGCACTTCATCAGACTGGACTTCGTTCGGAACGAAGCCGATCAGGTCGAGCACCAGGCCAGTACCGCCAATTGCAGCAGCACGCGCGAGCTTCGACGCAAATCGCCAGACACCGAAGAAGACGCCCGAACGCCGCACCCCGGTCGTGATGGAATCATGGTCGATGACATCGGTGAGCAGCGAGTCGATGAGCACGATGCAGCCGATCAACGAGCCAAGGCCAACGGCTCCGAGCACTAGCGGCAGCACGAAGTTTCCTGGCGGCAGCACCAGATAGAGCACGCTGGTCGCGACCCCGAGCAAGCTAGCTCCGAGCACGATCGGCCGGTTCTTACCCTGACGTCGCGACAACCGGACCCAGAAGAGGATCGAGATCGTGAACACCACCAACAGCACCGCGACCATGATCTGGATCTGCCGGTCGGAGAGTTCGAGCTGGTAGTTGTAGTAATAGAGCGCGACTGCTGCGTTCACGCCGATGCCGATCGTCGCGACGATGTAGATCACCACGAGCGGCCGGAAGGTCGGGTTGCTAAACGCTTCCTTGAACTCGGCGAAGAGTGAGCGCTCGCGTGAGCGCTCCACATGGAACTTGATGCGGCCCGTCGCCCGCCAGGTCCAGGTCGCGGAGGCGACGACCACGAGCCCAACCCAGAGACTGAAGGCCCCCATGGCGCTGACCGTGCGATCATCGGGACCGCTGAGCAGCAGCGCAGGAAGCACCGCGGCAAACACTGCGCCAACGTTCATGCAGGCGAACCGCCAGCCGAACAGCACCGAGCGCTCATGCGGATCGACCGTCATCTCGCCGGCCATGGCCATGTGCGGCACGTTGATGATCGTGAGCGCCGTATTAAGGAAACAGAACGCGCCCAGCAGCCAGCCAAATCGTTGCCACTGGCCATCGAGTTCCGGTGGATGGAACAGCAGAATGACTGCGACGGCGAGCAGCACACCGCCGATCAAAACATAGATCCTTCGGCCGTGGCGGCCATGCGCGGTGCGGTCCGAAACCGCTCCCATGACTGGATCGGTCACCGCGTCCCACAGCAACCCGAGTGCCAGTGCGAGGCCGGCAAGGTCGGCGCGCAGGCCAATGCGATCGGTGTAGTAGATCAGCAGGTATAGCCGCAGCCCCGTCTCAACCGCGTTGATACCGACCTCGGCCATGGCATAGCCGACCTGGACCGACCAGGACAACGGATTTGAAGTCGGCTTCATTGCGAGAAACTGTGCCCGGAAACGGTACAGAATCGAAGCTTATGCAGCCCGCAGACGAAGACAGCTTTCGCGGACGGACGACTTGCGCGGACCGCTACCGGCAAACGCCTGATCTACATGCGTCGCCGCTTCGCTTGCCACCACGCCGACGAGCAGTGCATGAGCCTACGAACCGCCAAGTCGACTGAATAGGCAGCCAGCTACGGTTCCCGGCACAGAACCAACTCATTTCATCCGGCAACTTGCTACATGTCCTAGGAGGCCCAGTCGCGGGCGGCAAACCAGGATCAGAATGCGCCGAGGCTCAACACGAGGCGATTGGTGGCGGTTAGTGCAATCGCGTTGCTGGCGTTGAACTCGAGGATCGCCGCATACTGATATAGCGTGATGCCGACGAATGCGGGCTGTGCTGGCAGCGGCAATGCGAACGCTGCGCCACCGGCGACGGGTAGGACAACATCGGAGAGTCCTACTTGCAGCAGGCCTTCACAACCGATCCCAGCGAAGGGCAGGACCAACGACAGCGGTATCGTTTGCGGCGACAGGCTGGTGACGACGATGCCGATCGAGGCCGCAGGCATGCCGCCAACCGCCGTCACGCAGGCACTGCCGAGCCAGGGTAAGGCGGTCGCCGTCAGGGTGCATGGACCGGCAGTGCCGTTACAGCCGGAGCCGCCGAACGAAGCAGTCGCTGGGCACGGCGACGCGAGCCGTGCGAGACCCGTGGTTGGCACCGCGCCGCTCGCAGAGAACGAGCCGCCGACGAGCACGCTGCCGTCAGGTTCGGTGCGAAGTGCGCGCACATCGCCAGCAAGGCCGCTCGCGACGTTGCTCCAGGTCGAGCCGCTCCAGCGGACCAAGGTGTTGGTGGCGCCACCGTTCGCAGTGACGCCGCGCCCACCGGCAAGAAGTTCGCCGTTGGGAAGTGGCAGCAGCGCAAAGGTGCGACTCAGCCCAAATCCAACGCTGTCGAGAGTTCCCAGTGCGCCCCAACTCGAACCGTTCCAACGCGCAACGTAGGGGTCAACATACGGGGCCCCCAGCTGGAAGATGTATTTGCCGCCGCCGGCGATCAGATCTCCGTTTGGCATTACCAGCAACGACGGCACGGGCTCTGAGATCCCGGACACCGGCCAGCCGGAAGACATCCCGTGCCATGCAGTGCCATCCCAGCGACCGATGCGCCCGACGGGGATGGTGAACTGGCCGGCAACGATCAAATCTCCGCTCGGCAATCTTACGATGGAGTCAACAGCTGGCGGCGGATTCAGGTGGCTTCCGAACAGGCCCCCGCCGACGGGCGACCACCCGCTGCTGTTCCACCGTGCGATGTGACCAGGCGTGCCCCAAGAGCCGCCGGTGACAGTCCCAAGCGCGAGACCACCGGCCGTGGTGAAGTGTCCGCCGACGATCAGGTCACCGTTCGGCTCGACCAGAAGTGCGTGCACCGCCGTCGCCTGTATGCTGGCGATGCTACTACCCATGCCGGAGCCAAGGCCAAACCACGTGCTGCCGTCCCACTGCGCGATGTGGTTGACGACCAGACCTCCGGCGATCGCGAACTGACCGCCCGCGATTAGGTCGCCATTCGGCAACACGGCAAGCGCACGCACACTGCCTTGAATGCCGGTGCCTAGCGGCTGCCAGCTGCCGCTGCTGTCGCGGCGGGCGATGCCGAGAGCGGCGACGCCACCGATGCTGGTGAAGGTGCCGCCAGCAACCAGATCGCCGTTCGGCAGCGTCGCGAATGTGGTGATGTTCCCGGCGACATTACTGGCCGCAGCTAAGGTCGGGTTGCATTGGGCAGCCAGCGGCAAGACCGCGAATAGCACTGCAGCGAGCGAGCGAGAAATCGTCATGCCAAAGTAAAGCAATGACAGTGCCACACGAAAGGAATCGAGCGGCGTTGCGATGAGGGCGGCTGGGTCCATCATGCAGGCGATTGAATGATATGAATCGCCGGCTTTCCGCCGTTCAGGCGCCAGGTTCCTGACGGACGCACGACGGCGACGGACGCAGCACGTGCCGACGCGGAGGACCGGTCATGAGCATCGGCATTGATACTGTGGCGTGTTAGTACCGTGCCTGGCACGGTACTAACCTATTCGATCTAGAACACCGTGATCTGGAAGGCGTCGGGCACCAGCATGTCCTGTGCAAGCAGCGTCGGTCCAAACGAAAAGACCTACGCGTAGAACGTCAGCGGACGCACTGCCGGCGGCAGCGGGATGGACAGGTCGGCTTCGACTAGTGAGACATCGAGCGTCGGGATCCGCGTGCAG
>JBNMNW010000386.1:0-4509 GCA_051278165.1 Planctomycetota bacterium
ACGCTACGCGCCTTGATCGCCACCACCGCCATGGTGCGCGCTGAGCAAGGAGCCTTGCGCTCGCCATGGCAATCGATCTCGTCGAGTCAGTTGCAACAGACGATCGACTTCGACATGGCCAACGAACTTGCAGCACTGCATGTCGAGTTCGAAAGCGAACTCCCGGTGCGCAACGCGGCGTTCCACTGGAAGTGCGACGACGGCCGCGAACTGACTGAACGACTGCATCGCGGCGACAACAGTGGCCCATTTGAGATGTGGCTCGAACCGGGCAACTACGAGCTGCAGGTCGGCCCCACGGCCGGCGAACGCAACGGCACGTTCTTGCTGCCAATCACGCGCAAGTTCCACATCCGCCAAATGGGTGCCAACGGCGCCGCAATGCGGCTGAACCTGCAGGCAAAGTTTGGCGGCAAGTTCGTGCTGCAAGTGCTCGGCAAGAACAGCCAGTATCTCGGCGGCAAGATCCTGGCGCGCTCCGCCAATGGCAAAGAACGTGTCCTTCAAATGACGGGCGACGGCAAGCCAGGCACGTTTGCGGCCGAGTTGACGACCTGCCAGGACAACCTGCCGCCAGGCCCTTACGAACTCGTCATCGATCTTGGCGCGCAAGGAGTGCACACGCGCTACGTGACGATCAAGTTGCTCGAGACCACGCCGGTGGCGCTACGGCTCTAGCGGCAGCTACTTCTTGGCGGCTTTCTTGGCGGCCATCGTTGCTGTGTGCTTTGGGGCCGCTTGCTTTGGGGCCGCTGCCAGCTTGCCGCCAGGCGCCTTCGCGCTGATCAAGTCGTAGCTCAACTCGATCAGTTGCCGCAGTTCGTCCTCATTCTGCAGGGCGTGCTCATCGACGCTGATCCAGCCGTAGCGACCGACATACTTGGCGATATGGATGCCGTCGCGCACAACCAGCAGCGACTGCAGCTCCAGACCGACTTTGGCCCCAAACGACCAAACACCGCCCTCATCGCCACATCCGGTAAAGATCTTCCCCCGCACGTAGAAGTGCGGAGATCCGCCCAGGCGGGTCGACTCCTCGGTATCTGGCAGCGCCATCGCGATCTTACGCACGCGACTCAGCAGATTGCTGGGCTTGGCTTTGGAGGGCATGCGACGCAGTATCGTGACCATCATGTGCCGATGACATGAAGATTCTCCGGGGACCCGGCAGCTTTGGTAAGCTGTGCGGCCGGAGTTTGACCATGATTCGCCTTCCCTTATCCGTTCTGTTGCTGACCGCCATTGGTGCGACGCCCCTCCAAGACCCCATGCCCATCGGGTTCCCGGTACTGGCGGGATACGAATACAAGGAAGGCATGACGCTGCCGAAGGAGGTCACCAACCTTCACGAAAAGGTCGTCGAGATCCGCGGCTTCATGCGACGCGAGTTCGCCGGCAGCGGCCCAGTCAACTCGTTCATGCTGATCAATGATGCCTGCGGCTGCATGGGCACGCCGATGATGAACGAGATCATCTTCTGCACGCTGCCCGCCGACGTCAAGATGGAGCTGCTAACGGGCGTGGTCACCGTGACTGGCAAGCTCTACGTCGGGGAAGAAAAGGAGGACGGCGACGTCATCCTGATCTACGCGATGGACGCGGACACGGTGACGGCTTCTTGATGATCAGAGACCGCCACGATTGGCACTAGCAGACGATTCGTACTTTGAAGGCAAACATATCGATGCGGCTCCTGCTGCTCGCCATAATCGCAGTTCCCGCAATCGCGTTCTGGCCCCAGGGTGAAGACTGGTCTAAGCACGTGCGCAAGGCATGTGAGTCGCGACGTTTTGGCATTCGCCTCGCCGCGGCAAAACGCGTTGCGAACGCTGGCGACGCGGCCATCGCTGCGATCACTGCGTATGCGAAGGACAAGGGACAGAACGCCATCCCAACATCCCTCGTGGATGCGCTCGCCGACGCCAACGTCCGCCCGCCGAAGACCGGCAAGGGCATTGACGCCAAAGACATTGACGCCAAAGACTATGCGCCTAAGACCACCGCCCTGCTGAAAACGTGGGCCGCCGACCAAGCGTTCTACTGGCGTTCGAGCGCGATGCGCGGCCTGGCCTTGCGGGCAGGTAGGACCACGGACGCGGTCAAGCAGGACGAGTGGGCCAAGCTGTTCCACCAATACAGCAACGACGACGCGTGGCTGATGCGCACGCACGCTCGCTTTGGTGCAGAGCTGATTGAGCGGACCAACCCAACCCAACAACTCGAAGACGACCCGCGCGCCCGCGTGCGGCTGGCTCGACTACTGCTCGACAACGGCAAGGTGCCGTCACTACAACCGCTGATCGATGGGCTTGCCGACCAACGCACGTTCTTGGGCATTCCTTGGGGCGCGCGCCTCGGGCAAGAATCGAGCAAGGCACTCAACAACTGGCTCGCTGCCGACTTCCCCAAACTCACCGGCGGCGACACGCTCGAGTCAGCGGCGGCAATCCTGGCCGTAGCCAAGAAAGAGTCCGGCCAAGCTCTGACGATGCCCACGCTGCTCGAAGACGCCGACCTCGGCATCACGGGTGGCTTCGAAATCGCGTCGTGCAAGTTTGGTGACCAGTTCGTGCAATGGAGTGCCGACGGCACGGTGCGCTTCGGCATCGATGGCTCACGCCAGGTGAAGTTGCCGGCGGACAAGTGGCAAGAACTGTTGCAACAACAGACAGCCATCACGCTCGACGCGAACGCCGGTGTGGTCGTTTGCGACAAGTTGCAGATGGTGTTGTTCGACTCCGAGACCCGGGTCGACATCGCGCCCAAGAGCCTGCCAGCACCTGCCTCAGACTGGCTCAAGCGCCTCGCGCTTAGGCTCGAAGAAGCTAATGAGACCGCGGTTGCCGCCGACCTGCGCCGTGGACTTGGACAATTCGAAGGGCAATAGCCCGCAGTCGTTTCGTCTGCACAGGCTTGCCCACATTGGGCCGGCCTAAGACTGGGCTAGCCGACAGGCGGCACGCCTGATTCCGGAGAACTGCATTCTATGTGTGGCATCATCGCCGTGCTTCGCCGCGTAAGCCGGCGTCAACCACCTCAGCCCGCCCATCTGCTCGCCATCCTGGCTGAGGCAGAAAGCAATCTCGCCGGAGCGCCTACGACCGAGCACCTCGACGGTGCCGCCAAGGCACTCACGCAGATCGATGGCGAACTGCGTGGCGTTGCTGGACTGTGGTCGCTGCTCGAGAATGACCAGCTGCATGCGGACCTCGGCACTCGTTGCGCGGCGCTGCAACAACATCTCGACGCCATCGAGCAATCGTTCGACTCGAGCGTTGCCGACGGCGCCGACCCCACAGACATCAGCGATCGAGACATCGAGCAACGCAACGAGGCGATGGTGCGCCTCAAGGATGCCCTGTGGGCCGTTGCCCGCGATCGCGTGCCACACGCCCACCAAGTCCGCCAACTCTCCGGCGGCAAGGTGCCGCACCGGATGTCCGCCGCAGCGTTCTCGTCGCTGCAACTCGCCCTGTCGGCGCTCGACCGACTCGAAGTGCGCGGCCGCGACTCCGCCGGCATCTCGGTGGTCGTCTCTGGCCTCGACACCGAAACGCTCCGTTCGCTGCTACAAGGCCGCAGCGACGACACGCTGTTCACCAACGCTTCGGTGCGCCTCGCCGACGGCAACCTCAACTTCGTCTACAAGCACGCCGCCGAAATCGGCGAACTCGGCGACAACGTCACGGCGCTGCGCCAGACGATCATCAACGACAAGCTGCTGCAGGCTGCGTTCCGCCAAGAGAACGTGCAGAGCCTGGTGCTCGGCCACACCCGCTGGGCCAGCGTCGGCATCATCAGCCAAGCGAACGCACACCCGCTCAACAACGAAGAGCTCAGTGACGGACAGGGTCCCTATGTGATCGGCGTGCTCAACGGCGACGTCGACAACCACCAAGACCTGGTGAAGCAACACGGTCTCAAACTGCACGACGCGATCACGACGGATGCCAAGGTCATCCCGGCGTTGATCTCGCACCAGATGAAAGCTGGCCACGACCTGATCAGCGGCTTCCGTCGCACGGTCAGTTCGTTTGAAGGCTCGGTCGCGATCGGCGCCGCCAGCACCAACGAACCAGGCAAGCTAGCACTCGCGCTGCGCGGCTCCGGCCAAGCGCTCTACATTGGCCTCGCCGAAGACACCTACGTCATTGCCAGTGAGCCATACGGAGTCATTGAAGACTGCGATCGCTACCTGCGCATGGACGGCGAGACCCCCGGCAACCCGAACAATCCGGCAGCATCACGCGGCCAGGTGATCGTTCTCGATCGCGACGGTGCGGGCGAAGTCGCCGGCATCACGCGCCAGGCGTACGACGCAACCGAGCTGCCAGTCAGCGAAGAGGACCTCGCCGCCGCATCGGTCACGACCCGCGACATCGATCGCGGCGACTTCCCGCACTACCTCCTTAAGGAGATTGGCGAGTCGCCGAACTCGCTGCAGAAGACGCTGCGTGGCCGCATCGCCCAGAAGGGTGAGCGCCTCGAAGTGGTGCTGCCGGAACGTTC
>JBNMNW010000387.1:0-4428 GCA_051278165.1 Planctomycetota bacterium
ACCTGTTGTTCGCCGCGCTCTACGACCCGTACTGCAAGTTCTTCATGGCGCAGACCGCCGAGAACGTTGCCAAGAAGATCGGCATCTCGCGCGAAGAGCAGGATGAATATGCACTGCGCAGTCACCAACTCGGTGCCGCCGCCGTCAAGGCTGGCAAGTTCGCCGCCGAGATTGCGCCGATGACGGTAACGATGGGTCGCAAGGAGTTCGTCGTCGATAGCGATGACCACATCAAGCCGGAGACGACGCTCGAAGGTTTGACCAAGTTGCGCGCGGCGTTCGGTAAGGAAGGCACGGTCACGGCCGGCAACGCGTCGGGCATTGTCGATGGCGCTGCGATGCTGGTGGTCACGACCGCCGAGCACGCCAAGGAGCATGGCCTTAACATCAAGGCCCGCATCAAGTCATGGGGCCTCGCTGGCGTCGAGCCAGAACTGATGGGCCTCGGCCCGGTTCCCGCGATCCAGAAGGCGTGTGCCAAGGCCGGCATCCAGGTGGCTGACTTGGACCTGATCGAAATCAACGAAGCGTTCTCGGCCCAATACCTCGGCTGCGAGAAGGAACTCGGCCTCGACCGCAACAAGTGCAACGTCAACGGTGGCGCCGTCGCGCTCGGTCACCCGCTCGGTGCGACCGGCACGCGGTTGCTGCTGACGCTGGTTCGCGAGATGGAAGAGACCGGCAAGGCGCTCGGTTGTGCTTCGGCTTGCATTGGCGGTGGCCAAGGCATCGCTATGATCCTGGAGCGGGCGTAAGCCCTAAGGAGATCCCATGCGCGATAGCATCATTAACTTTAACGGCCGTGTCCTCTACCTCACCGAGGACGAGGCCGAACTCAAGGCGCAGCTGTATGACGGCGTGCCACTCGACTACGACCCGAACCGCAAGCTGGTCGACAACATCTCGACCGACGAGATCACGCCGGGTTGGGTTTGCTACTACTACGATGAAACGCTAGCGCGCTACTGCCTAGTCGGTTTGCGCGGCGGCAACATCGAGAAGGACGCGATTAAGAACGGTAAGTTCTCGGTCATCGTCAGCGGCGTTTCGAAGGGCTGTGGAAGCTCGCGCGAAACGGCGCCGTTCAGCGAACTGAAGGCGGGCATCCAGCTCGTCATCGCCAAGAACATCGAGAAGATCTACGGCCAGAACTGCCAGAACATTGGCCTACTGACCTCGACCGACTTCACGCTGATCGATCGCATCAAGAACGGCGAAGAGATTTCGATCGAAGAGTTCACCAAGGGCCTCGACGAGATCGCTGCCGAGATCGTGCGCCACGGTGGCCTGTTCGCCTACAATAAGGCGCGTCTGGCGGGCACCACGGTGCCGCCAATGACGACGACCGAGAAGCGACCGATGACGCTGTGCGAGAAGATCATCTCGAACCGAGCGATCGCCGATGCGAAGACCGGCGACCTTGGCGTGACTGCGGTGAAGCCGGGTGATGCGCTGTTCGTGCGCACCGACGTTCGCTTCAGTCACGAGTATGTGACGCCGATGGCCGAAGCCCTGTTCAAGATGGGGCTCGGGGAAGACGCGAAGGTCAATGATCCTGGTTCTGTGTTCGCGTTCCGCGACCACCTGACGTTCTTGGATCGCGTCATGCCGCAGAAGCACATCGACATGGGCTTGAAGGAACAGGCCGCTTCCTTGGCGACGGTGCAGCAGAAGTTTGCGGATACCCAAGGCGTGCGCCTTTACGGCGAAGTCGAGCGCGACGGCAAGACCGTTGGCTCCGAAGGCATCTGCCACAACATCGTCATCGAAGACCTCGCCGAGCCGGGCCAACTCGTGATCGGTTCCGACAGTCACACCTGCATGGCGGGTGCGATCGGTTGCTTCGCGTTTGGTGTTGGTTCGACCGACATGGCCAACAGTTGGTTCACCAAGGACGTGCGCGTCAAGGTGCCGGAGTCCGTGCGCGTCAACCTGACGGGCGAACTCAAGAGCGGTGTCTGCGCCAAGGACGTCATGCTGCACTTGCTGAGTGACGAGTTCTTCAAGACCGGCGCCGGCATCGGCAAGGTGCTCGAGTTCGCAGGTGTCGGCACGGTGGCACTGTCGCTCGATGAGCGCGCGACGCTGACCAACATGGCGGTCGAGGCCGGTGGCTTCACCGGCATCATCGAGGCCGATGAGGTCGTCGTCGAGCAGATCCACGAACTGCGTGGCACCGACAAGGATTACCTGCGCAGCCAGATCGTCAAAGCCGACGATGGCGCTAGCTACTGTAAGACGATCGACATCGACCTGTCACAGGTCGTGCCGACGGTGGCGACACCTGGCGACCCGCGCAACGGCATCGCGCTCGCTGCCTTCAAAAAGGATAAGGGCGACGTGCATGTCGACATCGCCTACGGCGGTTCGTGCACCGGTGGCAAGAAGGCCGACATGGACATGTATGCCGAAGTCGTCCGCAAGGCGGCAGATAAGGGGCTCAGCCTGAAGGCCAAGACCTACATCCAGTTTGGTAGCCAACGGATCCGCGACTACGCGATGAAGATGGGCTACGTGCAGCTGTTTGAAGGTGTCGGCATCGAGTTGATCGACCCGAGCTGCGGCGCCTGCATCAAGGCGGGCCCTGGCGTTTCGTTCGAAGCGGATGAAGTCACCGTGTCGGCGATCAACCGCAACTTCCCAGGCCGTAGTGGTCCTGGTGACGTCTACCTCGCGAGCCCGTATGTGGTCGTCGCGAGTGCGTTCCTCGGCCACGTTGGTGGTCCAGAGGAGCTGTAATTAGCAGCTGCCGCTTGCCGCGAGGAGGGTCGCGGCCGCACTTAGCACGAGTTTGCGACGGTTGGCGAATGCCTCGCGAGTCGCTGTGAGTTCGTGCTGAGCGTTGCACAGCTGCGCGACTTACACACCTGGCTTTCGTTTACGCTGCGGCTGCGTCGCCGCGAAGCGTACGGCGCACGCAGCTAGCACCAAGAACGACGTTGCCGTGCCGATGTAGAGGCTCAGTGTCCACATCGCACTGACGCCGCGCAGCATGCCGGGTCCGCGCGAGATGTACAGCACCACGGAGAGCGTCATCACGGCCGCCAATAGCAGGCTCGCTGGGCGCACTGCTTCCCGAGTGGTTGTGGTGCGGGTTTCGATCAGCGCCATGACCGCGAGCAGCGCGCTCGTGCACAGGCACGTGAATCCAGCCGTCGTGTTTTGCCACGCGGGTGGCCCGAAGACTTCGCCGAACAAGGTCGTGAACTCAACGCGGATCCACGGTCGCGTCGCGGCAATGACCGTTGCGGCCGCTGCGACGAACAGTAGTCGGCGCCAGAACGGCCGCTCTCTTCGCGGCGAGCCGTGAGGTGAGTGGTTAGGCTGTTTGGGGTCGGCGAACTTCATGCAAGCGCCACTGTAAGGCGCTTTGTGCGTTGCGAAAGCCCCAGGCTTATCGACTTGACGGCACGACGTGGCTGTTGTCGCGGTTCGCTCGTTCCTGGTGACGCGCGACACGCTTTGTGTTGGCCTCAGCGACCTTGGTGACTTGCTCTTGGGATGGCTCATACTCCAGCGCGATGTCGGTCACGATCGGCGTGATGATCCAAGTGAACGGGGACCAGCCGTACCAGTAATTCTCGGTGCCGCTTTGGATGACGCGCACGCGATCGCCGCCTTCTTGTGCGATCTCGGCGGTGGTCTCGTCGAGCATCGAGTCGATCGATGTGTTGCCGAACAAGGGCACGATGACCAGCAAGTTGAAACCGATGTTGGTGGTCGTCTTGACGAAGACCGGCTTGCCGTCGGCGTCGCTCAGTCCGTTCCAGTGCGTGGCGGTGCTGTGGAAGGCGCAGGAGGTGGATAGGAACAGGAGGGCGATGCTGGCCCAGCGCAGTGGCACATTCATGCGAGCAGGATTGCGTGTCGATGGCCACGGCGCAAGAGACGATGGCATTGGGTTTGTGGTGCGCGCACTTCTGTGTTGCCGGTGGTGTGCCGAAAGAAGTGGCAGCACATGGTGGAGGAACAAGAAGATGACTGGGCGCCGCTGACGCCAGAGCAGCTGGCGCAGAGGCCGTGGGATGCCGAGGACAAGGTGATTGCAGCATCTGTTGGCTTTGCTGAGGTTGCCCCGAGGCCCTCGCCGTTCGTACCGATACCTGAGCGTGCCCAGGAAAACCCCCTGAGTGCGCGCCAAGAGAAGATGCTGCGGGAGCTGCAGGAACGGGTTGCCAAAGCGGGGCCCGGTAACAGCTTGATTGCACAGGCGCAGCGACGTGAACAGCGGGGGGCGCGCAAGCAGAAGGCGGCGAAGCTAGTCGCTGGTCTGTTGGCCGCGACGTGTGTCGTTGGCGAAGCTGCCAAGGAGCCTGAACCTGAGTTCGAGATCGCAAAGCAGTCGGACATCGACCCGCGGGAAATCGAACCGTGGTTCCAACAACTGCCGGAGCTAGAGCGTGACCGTTTGCGCGCAGCGTGGAACAT
>JBNMNW010000388.1:0-4421 GCA_051278165.1 Planctomycetota bacterium
CCGAACGCCGCGGGCTACCCGCAGCTCGATGCGTGCATCATGGATGGCCCGAGTCGTGACGCTGGCGCCGTGGGTGGTGTCGAGGGCATTGTGCATCCGATTTCGGCGGCGCGTCACGTGATGGAAAAATCTCAGCATGTGTTTTTGGTTGGCGAAGGCGCGCGCTGGTTTGCGTTGGAGCACGGCGTCGAGTCGATCTCGATCGAAGATCTCAAGGCCAAGAAGGCCGCTTGGGTTGACGGCCACCGCCCGAAGGATGTCGATCGCAACGGCCACGACACGATCGCCTTGCTGATTCGTGACAAGGACGGCCACATCGCCGGCGGTTGCTCGACCAGTGGTGCCGGCGGCAAGTTGCCCGGTCGCGTTGGCGATTCGCCCATCCTCGGTTCGGGGCTCTACGTGGACGAAGAAGTCGGCGCCGCTGGGGCAACTGGCATCGGCGAGAACGTCATGCGCTACTGCGGTTCGTTCCTCGTGGTGGAATTCATGCGCCAAGGCATGCATCCACAGAAGGCGTGCGAAGAGACCGTGCATCGCATCGCCGGCCTCGATCCGCGTGGTTACAAACTCGACATCTGTTTTGTCGCTCTCGACAAGATGGGCCGCTACGGGGCCGCCGCGTCGAACATGCGCTTCCCATTTGCTGTGGCTAGCAATGGGCGCAGCGTGGTCGTCAATGTCGAGCAAGTGACGCCGCGCTGATTGGCGCCGCGAACGAGTGACGCAGCGAGCGCTGCACGGCACACTGCTGATATGCACGCCCTTCGTCTCGCGTTCGCCCTCGCGCTGCCGCTCGCAGTTGTTTACGCCCAGACCCCAGTGGGCCAGACCCCAGTGGGCCAGGCTCCAGAGGGCCATACTCCAGTGGCCCATACTCCAGGGGCCCAGGCTCTGCAGCCGCAGACCCCAGTTACGACGTGGCTGGCTCAGAACGGCGCCTCGCTCGATGGGCTCTACGTTCATCTGCATCAGAACCCAGAGCTGTCGTTCCGTGAGGTGAAGACCGCCGCGCGCATGGCTAAGGAACTGCGCGCGGTCGGCATCGAGGTCACCGAGCATGTCGGTGGCAACGGCGTCGTTGGCGTGCTGCGCTGCGGTGATGGCCCGGTCGTGCTGCTGCGCGCTGACATGGATGCGCTGCCGGTCGCCGAGGAGACGGGCTTGCCCTACGCATCGAAGATCAAGGCCGAGAGCGCCGATGGCCGCAAGATCGGCATCATGCACGCGTGCGGTCACGACATCCACATGACCTGCTTGATCGGTGTTGCGCGCTACCTCGCCGCCAATAAGGATGCCTACAGGGGCACGGTCGTGTTCCAATTCCAGCCGGCGGAAGAACGTTCGGGTGGCATGGATCGCATGATCGCCGACGGTTTGCTGACACGCTTCCCACGGCCGGCGCACGCGATTGCGCTGCATACCGCGGCCGACTTGCCGGTCGGCAAGGTTGGCGTGCGCGCTGGTCCGGCGATGGCCAACGTCGACAGTTGTGACATCACTCTCTACGGCAAGGCCGGCCACGGGGCCTCGCCGCACATGACGATTGACCCGATCGTGCAGGCGGCCAAGCTCGTGCTCGACCTGCAGACGATCGTCTCGCGCGAGATCAACCCGATCGATGCCTGCGTGATCACCGTCGGTTCGATCCACGGCGGCCAGAAGCACAACATCATTTCGTCGTCGTGCCACCTGCAGTTGACGATCCGCAGCTACACGGATGGGGTCCGCAAGCAGATGCTGGCGGCGATCATTCGCAAGGCGAACGCGGCGGCGCAGTCGGTGGGGGCCAAGCAGCCGACGATTGCGTTCAGTGAAGGCACGCCGGCCCTTGAGAACGACAAAGAACTGACGGCGGCGGTTCAGCGCGGCATCGGGGCCGTGCTTAGTCCTGAGAACGTCGTCGAAATCCAGCCAGCCATGGTGGCGGAGGACTTCGGGCGACTGCGCGAGCAGGGCATCCCGCTGTGCATGTTCCGGCTCGGCACCGTTTTGCCCGATAGGCTGCGCAAGATGCAGGACGCCGGTGATCTGGCGGTTCTGCACAGTGGTCGGTATTACCCCGACTACCAGCCGGCCATTCGCACCGGCGTTCGGGCGCTGCTGGCGGCGATGAACGGCGCCGCAGCTAAGTAAGTTGGGGTGCCCCCGCCCGGTAGGGCGAAACCAGCACTCAAAACTTTCGTCAAGCTTCGGGGCAAAAGTCGGCGGGGTGGACGCTAGCCTCTTCGCCCGTGAACCTCGTCCAGCGCAAGCTGTTGATGAGTGGCTTGGTCGCTGCTTTTGCGGCGCAGACAGCCCTCGTCTATCTTGATGACACTGCCTCCACGTTCGAAACACTGAGCGAGGAAGCGGTGCGTGGTCGTCGTCTCTGGCATGACTACAACTGCCAGAGCTGCCATCAGATCCATGGCTTCGGGGGCTTCCTGGGTCCCGACCTGACCAATGCTGGTAAGCGTCTGACCGCAGAGCGGCTGACGAAAGTGTTGACCGTTGGCACATTACAGATGCCAGCGTTCCACTTCACCGAAGACCAGCAGCTCGACATGGACCAGTTCTTGTTGGAGCTGAGTGCGATGGGAATCGGCGTGCCGCGCCGCAACAAGCCGCTCGATCCTGCTGCCGTCATGGCCGCCGTTGATCAGCGTGTGCAAACGCAGGCGCCCGGTGAAGCGGTCGTGCGTGGCCTGGCAGCATTCAAGCAAAACTGCACGTCATGCCACTTGCCGTTGCAGGCGACGCCGCTCGGTTTGCAGACGGCACCCGACCTTACAACGGTGCTCAGCCGCATTGATGAAGCTGCCGTGCGCACGACGATCGTGCACGGTCGGCCGGAGCGTGGCATGCAGTCGTGGCAGGATTTGCCAAAGGAGACGGTCGACGACCTCGTCGCGTTCTTGAAGTGGCTCAATGAGGAGCGCGCCGAACTCTCCAAGTCGGTGGGTGGCGTTGGCGCTGAGCAACCGTTGCCTTGGTGGGAGTACAAATGAGCGACACGCAATCATCGCGGCCGCCCGCAGAGATGCTTGAGAAGACCTGCTACGTGCAGATCCGAATGGCATTGGTTTGCATTCTCGTCGCGGTCGCCGGTGGCGCACTTGGTGCGCTGCACTACGTGCCCTCCTTGTCGGTGGCCCTCAACGACATTGGGTTGACGTTCCCGAAGCTGCGCCCGATTCACACCGCGTTTGCGTCGCTGTGGATCTTTGGTGGCAGTGTCGCGATCGTCTACCACTTCCTGTGTAGCCATTACGGTGGCTTGACCCGCGGCGACTTGCTGCGCTTCCGTGTGCACACGGTTTGTTGGTTGATCGCCGGCGCGGGCATCTTCGTCTCGCTGTTCATGGGCATCAGCACCGGCCGCGAATACTTGGGCTTCCACCCAGTGTTCAGCGTGTTCCTGCTGGTTGGCTGGATGGCGTTCGCGTGGAACTTGCTCAGGCGTCTGCGCCACGGCTTCTGGGGCCAGCCCATCTACATCTGGTTCTGGACCGTGGGCTCGCTGTTCTTCATGTACACGTTCGTCGAAGGCCACGCCTACCTGCTCGACGACATCTTCAATCGTCCGATCAAGGACATGCAGGTGCAGTGGAAGTCGTGCGGCACGCTAGTCGGGTCGTTCAACTTCATGATGTATGGCTCGCTGACCTACGTCGGCGAACGTCTGTCCGGCGACAAGAAGTATGGTCAATCGCCGGTGGCGTTCTGGCTGTTCGGCGTTGGCTGCCTCAACAGCTTCACCAACTACGTGCACCACACGTATCACCTGCCGCAGACCGACACGGTCAAGTGGGTGGCGTTCTTGGTGTCGATGGCCGAAGTCATCATCTTGGTCAAGCTGATGATCGACATGGGCAAGATGCTGAAGGGCCGCCAGAACGCGGCGCAGTTCTGCGGCCGCGGCGGCTGGCTTGTCATGGCCAAATACTGGACGGTCTTCATGTTGGTCACGTCGATCATCATCTCGGTCCCGACGTTCAACACGCTGATCCACGGCACGCAGTTGGTCATGGGTCATGCAATGGGCGCGACGGTTGGCATCGATACGCTCGTGTTGCTCGGCACCGCTTCCTGGCTGGTGATCGAACTTCGCGGCAGCGCGGTCTTGCCGCGCATGGATGCAAAGATCACCAAGAGGTCGATCGTGTTGATCAGTGGTTCGTTGCTAGTGATGGTCGTCTGGCTCAGCGTCGCTGGCTTCGTGCACGGCACCAGCCGCTACAACGGCGAGTCGACCCCGCACTGGGTTAGCGGCAGCCGATGGCTCTTGCCGGTGGTTGGTTCGTTGCTAGGCGTTGGCCTGGTCATCGCCACCGTGCGACTGCTATCGATGGTGCGACCGAAGTCGCAGGCGTGAGCGACGCGCCATGAGCGTGTTGTTCGTGCTACTGCCAGCAAGCAATGACTCCGACGGCTCCGGC
>JBNMNW010000389.1:0-4417 GCA_051278165.1 Planctomycetota bacterium
TGCGCAGAAGACCTACAACCAGAAGGCGAAGATGTTCGAGCTGCTGCACAAGACGCACATGCGTCGCCATGGTGCAGACGCCATCCGTCGTGGCCACTGGCAGGACTTCGACCGCCATGTTGAAGTTGCCCGCGTGAAGCGTGAAGAGCGCGACACGTTCCGCACGCTGGCCAATGGCCAACTACAGTTGAAGTCGGTGCCCGAGGTCATTCACGACCGAATGCTCGCCCGTCGTTTCAAGAAGCTCGACGACTTCGACCTCGAGAGCTTCGTCGACTACGGCCGCTCGTTCTACGACAACAACCATGGTGACAAGGGGAAGGCCTTCAAGAAGGCCGAACGCCGCAACCGCATCCGTGAGAAGGAACTCTCAAAGCAGCGTGCGGAAGAAGATCGCGAGGCTGCTCGAATCGCCAAGAGCGAGAACCGCCTGTCGCGTCGTAAGCGCTAGTCGAGACCCGAAACACCAGGCCCGAAACACCAGGCCCGAAACAAGAGAGAGAGGCAGCCGTCAGTCGGGGAGGAGAGACCCCTGGCTGGCAACAGACCCCCGCAGAGCGCCCGCATCGATGGGAATCGTTGTGGGCGCGTTAATGTACCCATAAGCGATGCTGAGGTGCCTGCAGTGACCTGGCTGGCTAACCGCCGATCGTAGTCTGCTTCGCGGTCACCGTTTCGATCTCGGCACTACCTTCGGTGATGCGCACCATGCGATCGGGGGTCACGTCCTTAAACGTCTGCGTCTTGCCGGTGCGCGGCCAGTGGACCTCGAGCAGATCAATCTTGATCGCCTTGCCCATGCCGATGGTCTGGCGGAGCGGGTTGGCGCCGAAGCTGCCGCCGCTGTTGACGTGGCGATACACCGAACGCGTCTTGCCGTTTTCAGTGATGACTGCGTGGATCCTGGCGCCGATGCCCGAACGGTTGCTGTCGGTGCCGACGAGCTGCACGCACAGCCAGTGATTGCCGAAGCCGGGGTTCTCGAACAGCGTGTTGTAGGCCGGGTCGCCGACGTAGGCGCCGCCCATCACGGAGTAGACGTCGAGGTCGCCGTCGAAGTCAAAGTCGGCGAACGACACACCGTGGCCCTTCTGCAGGTGGGCGAAGCCGCCAGCCATGCTGACGTCGGCGAACTTGCTGCCGCCCATGTTCTTGTACATGAGGTTCGGCATCAGGTTGTAGTAGTAGGGGTCGCCGGTGCCGAGGTAGAAGTCGAGCCAGCCGTCGTTGTCGAGGTCACCGAAGTTGGCACCCATCGGCAGCGCCGGGTAGTCGAGTCCCATCTCCTTGGCGACGTTGGTGAAGCCACCCTTGCCGTCACCGCGCCACAGCTTCATGTAGTCGTAGTTGCTGTCGGCGACCTTGATGCCGAGATGGTGACCCGCGACATGGCCGACGCCGGTTGAGTAGGCCGCAACAAACAGGTCGAGCTTGCCGTCGTTGTCGTAGTCCCAGAACCAAGTCGGGAAGCTCGCGATCGGCTCCTCCATCTTGAGCTTCGGCGCGACGTTCTCGAACTTGTTGCCGCCGAGGTTGTGGTAGAGGCGGTTCTCGCTAGCGAGGTTGCTGACGAACAGGTCGGCGAGGCCGTCCCCGTCGTAATCGCCGAACGAAGCGCCCTTGGTGTAGCCGAGGTTCTCAACGCCTGCCTCTGCTGCGATGTCGACAAACGTACCGTCGCCTTCGTTGCGGAACAGGTGACAGGGCGAGTGGATCTTCGGGGTCGACTCGTTGCCGACGAAGAGGTCAAGGTCGCCATCGTTGTCGATGTCGGCCCAGTCAGCCTGCGACGAAGGGAAAGCGGTCTCGCCAAAGCCGGCGGCCAGCGACACGTCGACGAATGAACCGTCGCCGCGGTTCTTCAGCAGCGAGTTGGGATGGCGGCCGTTGTTGTAGAGCCAGGCACCACGCAGGATCACGACGTCGAGGTCGCCATCGTTGTCGTAGTCGGCCTGGAACATGTTGATGCCGCTCGTGATGCCGGTCAGGTTGGCTTCCTTGCTGCGCTCGGAGAACGTGCCATCACCGTCGTTGCGGAAGTAGCGCATCGCGCCGTCGGCGCTCCACAGTGACAAAAGCACGTCGAGGTCGTTGTCGCCGTCGAAGTCGTCGACGATCACGCCGCCGAGCATCGCGAACATGTCCAAGCCGGTCTTCGCCGCAACGTTCTTGAAGTGCGGTAGCTTGAACTGCGACTGCAGTGCATCGATCGGCATGCGCCGCTCTTCCGCCAAGCCGTCTGGCCAGGTGCCGAGCGTCATGTGCGCGATGTTGAGCAACCATCGGGCACTGAGATGCCAGTAGTCATCAGCTGGGCGATTGGCGACCACGAGCTCGAAGCACGGGATGGCTTTGGTGGCACCCTCGGTCTTGGTGTGGATAGCTTCGCCACGCAGCGGCAGGATACAGCTCTCGGCTGTGGATCGTGCGCAGCAGTTCTCGGTCTCCGCTTGGCGCATGTAGGCCATGCCGAGGTAGAAGACGATCGAACTCGCTTCGTCGAGTCCGCCCTTGAGTCGGCCCGCGCGCATCTCATCGCTCGCCTTCTTGAGGATGTCGATGGCGGCCTCCGTGTTGGCCAAGCGCATGTGCGCAAGAGCCGCATCGAGTCGCAACTTCCAGCCAGCCTTGTCGCCGTCCTGCTCGAGTTGCGCCCACAGTTGCTTGGCAGCTTTGTCGCCGTGGTACTTGTGGATGGTCTTCGCTTCGGTCGCGATCTTGCCGAGTCTGGCAAGCATGTCCGCGTGGCTCTTGGTTTCGGCGGCCGTGTCGCGTGCGTCCTGCGCGCCGACGGTCGAGACGACTAGTAGGGCAAGGGCGAGCGAGCGGGTGGCTTTGGTCCAGCGTGTTGTATTCATCGACGACTCCTAGGTAGAGCCGCATAGATACCAAGAACGGTAGGCCAATGCTCGATTCGTGGCTTAACGCGCGCGCCTGATCGCGCTGCCAGCAGCAACGGAGCCAATGATTAGTGCTCCGCCAAAGATCGTATATGCGTGCGGTTCTTCGCCGTGAGCTGCGTAGGCGAAGACCGGGTTGAGTGCGGGTTCGATCATCAGAATCAACGATGCGCGCACCGCGGGAACGTGCGGCAGCGCGCGCGTCAGCAGCACATACGCCAGGCCAACCTGGAACACGCCCAGCGCGGCCATCACCAGCCAGTCGTTGGCGGTGCCGACGACCAACGCTTGGTTGATCACCGGCATCAGGGCGAGCGAAAATGCTCCCGTCGCCAGGCTGCCCCACGCGACCACTGCGGCGCCCACGTCTTCGCCCTCACGTGCGAACCGGCGCATGCCCAGCAGCAGTAGCGCGAAGCCGATGCCGACACACAGCGCGAGGGCGTTGCCGAGCACGGGGTTCGCAGCCGTTGCGATGGCGTCCGTTGGCGCGAGGAAGCACAGGGTCATGCCGATTGCGATGCCAACGAATATGACGAGGTCGCGGCGCTTGGCTCGTTCGCCAGTCACCAGCGGTCCGAGCACCATGACCCATAGCGGTGCGGTCGCCGCCAAGAAGATCGTGCTGGCCGCGGTGGTCATCGTGTTGGCTAGCACGAAGAAGAATGTGGCCGCGAAGTAGGCCGGAATCAGCACCAGCACGCGCCGTGTCGGCCGTACTCGTGCCTCGGGCATCAACGCGAAGATCGTGATCGCGGCCACTAGGGCGCGTATACCGGCGCTCTGGGCCGACGGAAACTCGCACGACTTGATCAGTGCGCCGCCGGTTGCGAATAGAGCACCAGCTACCAGGATGCGCAGGGCGGGGGGCATGCATACTTTGTCGCATGTGCTGCGACCTGATTCCACGTTGGAATTGCAGGTCCGAGCCGGACACTCTGTCCGCAGATGACCAGCTACGAAACCCTCGAGATCGCCCAAGAAGGCGCCGTTCGGCACATCCGCCTCAACCGCCCGGAAGTTCGCAACGCCTTCAATGGC
Source organism: Planctomycetota bacterium (assembly GCA_051278165.1). GTDB lineage: Bacteria > Planctomycetota > UBA1135 > UBA1135 > UBA2386. The sequence goes on from JBNMNW010000389.1 coordinate 3,942, forward strand.
GTTGTGGTTGACGACCTGCACAAAGCGTTTGCCGAAGCCGATGCCGATGACGCGACGCGCGTCGTCGTATTGAGCGGCAACGGTAAGAGCTTCTCAGCAGGCGCGGACCTGGGCTGGATGAAGGATCAAGCTGGCTTGCCGCACGCTGACAATGCGAAGGGTGCCGACTACATGGCGCGCATGTTCTTGGCGATCGCTCGCTGCAAGAAGCCGGTTGTTGGCCGCGTCCATGGCCACGCGCTCGGCGGTGGCTCCGGTCTGACCGCCGCAGTCGACGTTGCGATCTGCAGCGACGATTGCGTGTTTGGCATGACCGAGGTGAAGCTTGGCATTGTGCCCGCAGTGATCTCGCCGTTCTTGCTGCAGAAGATTGGCGCCGGTCGGGCGCGCACGTTGTTTTTGACCGGTGAACGCTTCGACGGCAAGGAAGCCGAGCGAATCGGTCTCGTGCATCGTTCGGTGCCGATTGAGCAACT
>JBNMNW010000390.1:0-4404 GCA_051278165.1 Planctomycetota bacterium
TCTTGTCCAGGCACCGTACCGACACGAAGTTGTTGTTTCTTGTCCAGGCACCGTACCGACATCAGAGGGTTCGGATCCAGAAGTTGCGGAAGCGGACTTGGTTGTGATGGCCTTGTAGCTTGATTGGTTTGGCGGTTGGGGCTTCGGGTTGGCCGGCGCCAGTTTTGCGGGTGAGGTCGCAGTCGTCGTGGATGAGGTGACCGTTTTGGTAGACGGTGATGCGGGCGTTGTGGATCTTGGTCGTGCCGTTGAACACCGGTGCTCGGAACGCGATGTCGTAGCTCTGCCACTTACCTGGCTTTTTGCTGACTAGTTGGTCGGGCTTCTTTAGGCGGTAGAGACTGCCGCAGTAGCTGTCCTTGTAGTTCTCGGCGGAGATGCCGAACGAATCTAGGATCTGCAGTTCGTAGCGCTGCTGGATGTAAATGCCGGAGTTGCCGTTGGCTTCGGCGTTGTCGTCGTGTGACTCGTTGACGTTGAACTCGATGTGCATTCGGAAGTCTTGGTAGGACTCCTTGGTCAACACGCTGTCCCAAGAAGGCGATGCGGTGAGCACGCCATTTTCGAACTGCCATTGGCAGGCAACACTCGCCTTCTCCGGCACGAGCAGCGAACCATTCGGACCAATGCATTGCATGGCACTGGGTGGCACGGAACTGGGTGGCATAGAACTGCCTGAATCAGCACTGCCTGAGACAGCCCCGTCGTGAATGTCGATGATGCCCTTAGTCGTTCGCGCCCGTGAGATCGCGAAGTCGACGAGATCCTGATCCTGGAAGAAGCCCTGCCACATGTTATGGCCCTGGCCTTCCGCAGTCAGAACCACAACCTCTCCGCCAAGCTTGCGGTAACGCTGCATCAACGCAGCGGCGTTGGCCGCGAACGGCACGACCCGATCCTTATCACCATGAATGTGGTAGATCGGCACCTTGGCCTTCGCCAACGACGCCAGCCGCTCAATCGGGTTGTATTGAGTCAGCGTTCCAGCGAGCTGCGCCTCACTCATTCCATAGGCACCACACGCTTTGGCCAAGCCCGGATAGCTCTTCAGATCCATCACCGGATAGATGCCGGCGATACCGGCAACGCATTGCGGGTTCTCAACGGCCCAGCTGTAGAGCATCAACCCGCCGCGACTGCGGGCAAGCAAACACGGTTGCGGCGCCAGCCCACGCTTCTTGAGCATGTAGCGGTAGAACTCGCTGAAGACGCGGCTACCGGCTGGACTGCCGTATGACTCGCCAACGTCAATGCCAGCGACAGCAATGCCCGCCGCACGGAACTGGTCGAACATCCAAGTCTCCGCGTTGCTCGGCAGCCCCTGCAACGTCGGCGCATACCACACCCACGGAATGCCCCCGCGTAGCCCCGAATCGCTTGATGCTGGAGCGGTCGGCTTCATCAAGAACGCGCGATGACCGGCGACGACCAGATTCTCAGTCATCACCGCTCGCACATTTTTACGAGCTTGCGCGGGCAACTGCGACGAGGCCTGGCCGACAACCAACGCGGCCAAACAAAACGATCGGAAGTGTGTAGGCACGGATCGATGAGTTTAGGTGATCATGGGTGCACTCATGCAACGTTCGTCCATTCCATCTCGTGCAAGTCTGCGCGCCCTCGCAAGCCTCACCCTTGTTTCGGTCCTGGGCTCATTCGCTTACGGCCAAGATGCAACGCCTGTCGGCGAGCAGTCCCCAGCCAACATCGAAATCCCAGCGACCGACGACGGCCTGCCCGGCAAGGGCACAATTCGTCGCTACGACTGGTTCAAGAACCTGTGGCTAACAAAGCGCACGAAGTGGCACAGCGAGACGGATCGTGATCAAGGTGCCGTCGTGTTCTTCGGCGACTCGATCACGCAAGGCTGGGGTCCCAACATGGGCGACAGCTTCCCCGGCCTCAAGGTCGCCAACCGCGGCATCAGCGGCGACACGACCCGCGGCATGCTGTTGCGCATAGAAGACGACGTGCTCGCGGTGAATCCAAGCGGCGTCGTCATGCTGATGGGCACCAACGACCTCGAAGAACGAGATAGCGCCGAAGCGATCGCGCACAACGTGCGAGCGATCGTGCAGCGACTGGCCAAGCACAACCCGGACATGCCGATCCTCTTGTGCAAGGTGTTCCCGAGCACAGCGCGCATGCGGCGCCCGGCGAAGGACATCCAACGCATCAACGAACTGTGCACGGCGGCCGTCAAGGATGTGCCGCAAGTCACGGTGCTCGATACGTATTCGCTCTTTGCGAACGCCGAGGGTGACGCGAAGAAAGAAGAGTTCCCCGACCTGCTGCACCCCAACAAGGCTGGCTACAAGAAGTGGGCAGACACGCTTCGCCCAGCGCTCGCAACCATCGCGCAACCGGCAGCGCACCCAAATGGCGTCGTCTGGGAAGGTGACGCTGGCCCAGGCAAGGGCAAGCACATCGTGTTCATTGCCGGCGACCACGAGTATCGCGGCGAAGAGACTCTGCCAGCACTCGCCCGCATCCTCGCCAAGCGGCACGGTTTCAAGTGCACGTTCTTGGTGACGACCAACAAGCAGACCGGCTTCATGGACCCTGGTAGCAGCCACATCACCGGGCTTGAAGCACTGAAGACCGCCGACTTGATGGTGGTGTTTTTGCGCTTCCAACACTTCGCCGACGATCAGATGCAGCACATCGAGGACTACCTGAGTTCTGGCAAGCCAGTGATCGGGATGCGCACCTCGACGCACGCGTTCCAGGGCCTCAAGGGCAAATTCGTTAAGTACAACGAAGGCTTCAAGGGCGACTCCGATGCATGGCGGTTCGGCTTCGGTGAAGAGATCCTAGGCGAACACTGGGTCGGCCACTTCGGCAACAATCATCGCCAGAGCAGCAACCTCGTGCTCGAACCCGAACAGCGCGAACACCCGATCCTGCGCGGTGTCGAGAAGCCGCACGCGATGTGCGGTGGCTACGTCGGCCATCCTAAAGACGGCACCACGCTCGCACGTGGCCACGTGCTCGATGGCATGACGCCGGACTCGCCAGCGAGCAAGCAGGAGCGCCAACAAACCCGCCACTCGGTTGCCTGGGTTCGCAACTACCAGTCGAACAACCCAGCCTCGCGCGTGTTCGCCACCACTCACGGCGCATCCGAAGACATCGTCAACGACGACTTCCGCCGCATGCTGCTCAACGCCCACTTCTGGTGCCTCGGCATGGAGAAGGAAATCAAGGCCGATTCACCGATCGACTTCGTCGGTCCGTTCCATCCGGTAACCTACAACTTCAAGGGCTATCGCCGCGGAGTGAAGCCAAGCGACATTGCGGGCTGGGACACGCCGATCTACCAGGCGAACAAGCCGACGAAGCCACAAAAGGGCAGCAAGTAGCCCCGACCGGCGGGCACGACAATCACGTGTGGCATGCCCCGATGTAGCAAGAACCGGCATAGCAAGACCGGCGCAGCAAGACCGCCGCACTGAGCGCGACTAGCTAATGCCCGTCATCACCCAGCCCGTCGCGGCCTTCTCAAACGAGAATCGCATCGCATCGTTATCGGTCTCACCGTCTGGCAGTTCGAGCAACGTGCGTACGTATTGCACGACGGTGTCGCCATCGACTTCGTGGCGCGAGAACTGCCACCTCTTGACCTTGATGCGACCAGCGAGGAAGCCGCTCGTAAATGAGTTCTTGTGCTCCTCGCTCTTCACACACTCGGGAGCCATGCTGGCCGTCATGCCGGCCTTATCTTTATTGGCAGCAGCCGCGAGATAGGCCGTCACGAACGCGCCCAACTCTGGATACGGCGTCGCGTCCTTGACGGCGCGCTCAATGACATCGCGAAACTGCTTCTCGCGATCGGCAAACAGCCGCATGTCGCTCGAATCGCCCGAGCTGTAAGCAACCGCACCCCAGACGCCGTTCACAAGGTCGAAGAAAAACGTCAAGTCCTGGGTCTCACCACCACGCGACATCGTCACAACTGCGACACCGCGAGCGCCTTCATGACTCGTCGATTTGAGCGATACGCCCGCCGGCGGGCGCGGTTCGCGCTCGTCCCACTGCATCTTCTTGAGCTCTACTTGGGCCTCGAAAAAGCCCTTCGCCGACGGGGCGGCATAGGTGCTTCCTTCAAGAAAATCGCCAGCCTCCACCGCAGTTGCGAATGCAATCGCGCGGCTAGCGAGCTGTCGCTCAAGGCCCGCTTCCGCCGGAACTTTCGTGGACTGACACGCTGCCAGCAAGAGAGCGATTGCGGGCAAGGTTCTCACCTCTGCAAGATCGCGGCTAGCCGGCCAAGTTGCAACTTCAACGTCCGCGGTGGTGCATGTGCGCTCACGAGAAGGTGGCGATTGCCCGCCGGCCCCGTCGCCTTGCCTAGCGCGAACGAGCCGCGCCCACCATACGACGGGCCAACGCCACCATGCGGTT
>JBNMNW010000391.1:0-4403 GCA_051278165.1 Planctomycetota bacterium
GTGAGTGAGTGGGTGCGTTGCTCGAGTGTGAGCTTGGTCGACTTGACGCGCTTGACTAGATCGGGAACGGACTCTGGCGCGCCGAGGCGCCAGGCGATCCATGCCATAGCTGGCTTCCATTGCACGGGGTCGGGGTTGGCCATTGCCTTCAGCGCCTTGTAGACCTGTGACTCTTTACCGGTGCAGCCGATGCCGAATGCGTCGAGGTAGCTGCGGTCTTTGCCGTCGAAGTTGGAGCCTATGTAGGTAAGGGCTGCGACGGAGTCGTGTGCAGGAATATCGCGTAGTGACGTCGCTGCGGCCGCTTGGGTCGATGGGTTGACTACCACAAAGGAACCAGCGTCTGTCGGGCTGACTCCCTTAAGTAGAAGCGCTCGCAGCTGTACGAGTGCTAGGTCTGTATCGAGGATCACGGAGTGATCATTGTCGAGCCAGCTGGGCGACATCCACAGCCACAAAGCGCGTGCTTGGATGAACGGATTACTTCGCTGAGGGGACTTGTCGTAGAAGAGCTCTTGGATTGCCTCCTCGGCCTTCTCTCCAGCATCTCGCAATCGTGTGAACCCGAGGTGCCGCACATTCACGGCTGGGCTAGCAAGGGCCGTGATCTGCCCCTTAACCGTCTCCAAGTCCATCTTCGGCACCTTCGAAACGAACCCCTTCGGTGCCACGCGGTAGATCGTGCCCGACAGACTGTTGTCCAACGTCTGATGGCCACCAACGCGCCCATCAAACCAATCCGCAACATAGATCGCGCCATCCACCCCAACCGTCACATCGGACGGCCGGAACTGCGTGTTCAGCTTGCCATCCCAACGACCGGAGAAGTCACCGCCGTTGAACTTGTGCTCGAGGTTGCACGTCATCCAATCCATGCGTTCGAGCTTGAAGCCCGCGCCATCACGAACGGGAAGATAGCCAAACACGACATTGCGCGCTGGCTCACATGTCAGCAGTAGCCCCTGCCACTTCTTGCCTAGTGCACCGTTCTCATAGAACGCGACGCCGGTAGGAGAGCCGCCGCCGTAGACATCGCCCGCCGGCATCGTGCCGGGATCATCTTGGCGCCATTCGGCAGTCGGTGTGTCTTGGCCGCGGCGTTGGTCGGCGCGCCAGTTGCGTTTGCCATCGCGTGAAGAGAAGCCGGCGTTGCCGTACTCGATGACATGCGCCACCCGACACGCCGGCGGATCGTCGTTGTCGCTTTGGAACACATCGCCGAACGACGTGACGATCTGTTCGTAGCTGTTCCGGTAGTTGTGGCCGATGATCTCGACGTTGCTGCCGTCGGGATTCATGCGCGCCGTGAAGCCGCCGACGTAGACATGGCCGTCGTCGCTCTTCTGGCCAGCGACACCCTTGGGGTCATTGTACGAACTCGTGATGCGGAACGTCTTACCCGACTTGTCCGTGAACACTGCGCCGCAGTTGCCCGAGTTCCAATACCACTTGCCATCAGGCCCAGCCGTAATCGAGTGCAAGCTGTGGTCGTGGTTGCGACCTTGGAAGCCGGTCAGCAGCACTTCACGCTTGTCGATCTTGGGATCGAACTTCAGGTTACGGTCGACGTCGGTGTAGACGATCATGTCCGGCGGTTGCGACACGACGATCTTGTTGTCGAACACCGCGATGCCGAGCGGTGACACCAAGAACTCCTCCTGCACGAAGACGGTGCTCTTGTCCGCTTTGCCGTCGTGGTCCGTGTCTTCCAGGACGACGACGCGATCGCCTTCCTTGCGTCGCTTCGCCTTGCCGCGGTAGTTGACGCCTTCGGTCACCCAGATCCGACCGTGCTGGTCGACGTCCATGTTGGTCGGGTTGTAGAGCAACGGACTCGTCGCCCAGACCTTCACCTCCATGCCTTCGGGTACTGTGAAGGCCTCGACAGGCACGTGGGTGGGTTGTTGCGTTGCTGGCTGTTGCGCAGGTTCTTGCCCAATGAGGACGCAGCTGGCGAAGAAGGCGACGATCGTGCTGTGCAATGGGTTCATCGTGTTCGATTCCGAGGCCGCAGGTTAGCGGACCGCGGGCGCGGCGGCGCTGAAAACGAAGCGGCATTGACGGAACCTCTGCAGTTCGCGATGACTCGTTCCCGTATGCCACGGCATTCGCAAGTCGCTCTCATAGTTGCACAGGCACAGAGAGGTTTGCCTAGCCGTGCGCAATTGCTAACAACGCGTCCGTTGCGTGTGATTCGCGGCAAATTCCTCGCGCAACGACACCCGTAAACGCAACCGGCCTACTGAAGGAACCCCTCCAGTAGGCCAGCTCAAGTCACCTTGGCGTTCTTAGGCTTTGAAGACGGTGCCTTGGCACTCATACGAAGCCATCTGGTTCCGCGTATCCACGATCAGCGGCGCGTGTTGCGCGAGCATCTCCCAGTCCGTGTCGTCGTGGTTGGTCACAATGACCACGCAGTCCGTTTGGGCCAAGCCTTCTTGCGTGAGTTCGACGGACGACATGTCGAACGAATACTTCCGCATCTCAGGGAAGCTGTGGACTAGCGGGTCGTGGTAGCAGATCTCGGCGCCTTGCTCAGAGAGTTGGCGGATGATTTCAGCGGCCGGCGTTTCGCGGGTGTCGTCGACGTTCGGCTTGTAGGCCAGACCGCAGATCATGATCTTCGAACCCTTGACGGACTTGCTGGTTTCGTTGAGGGCTTCGGCAACGCGGCTGACGACGTAGCTCGGCATCGCGTTGTTGATCTCACCGGCAAGCTCAATGAAGCGCGTGCGGTGGCCGAACTCCTTGGCCTTCCAGGTCAAGTAGAACGGGTCGATCGGGATGCAGTGACCGCCGAGACCTGGACCTGGCCAGAACGCTTGGAAGCCAAACGGCTTGGTGCTGGCCGCGCCGATGACATCCCAGATGTCGATGCCCATGTCGGTCATCAACGGCTTGAGTTCGTTGACCAGCGCGATGTTGACGCAGCGGTAGATGTTCTCGACGAGCTTGGCAGCTTCGGCGATTTCGGCGGACTCGACGGCGATCGCTTGGCCGATGCCGGCGGAGTAGAGCGCCGTGGCGAGCTTGGTGCTGATCGGGTCGATGCCGCCAACCAGTTTTGGAATGCTCGAAGTCGAGAAGTCCTTGCGGCCCGGATCTTCGCGTTCGGGCGAGAACGCGACGAAGAAGTCGACGCCCGGCTCGAGGCCACTCTCTTGCAGGATGGGCAGGCAATCACCGCGAGTCGTGCCAGGGTAGGTCGTCGACTCGAGGCAGATGAGTTGGCCCGGGCGAAGCATCTTCGCGACCATGCGCGTCGACTCGAGGATGTAGGACAGGTCCGGCTCGTTGTGACGACCAATCGGCGAGGGCACGCATAGGATCAAGACGTCAGCTTTGGAGAGGACTTCCTGGTCAGACGATGCCGTGAAGCGATCCGATGTGGCGAGGTCCGCTACGAAGTCTTCCCCGAGGTGCTTGAGGTAGGACTCGCCCTTCTTGAGTTTGTCGATCTTGCGTTGGTCGCAGTCGAAGCCAATCATCGGGAAGCCGACGTCGTGCATGACGCGCACGAGTGGCAGCCCGACATAGCCGAGCCCGATGACTGCAATCGTTGCGGTGCGCTCGGCGATCTTCCGCTCGAGCATCTCTGCGGGCAGAGCTTGGAGCTTGGTGGACATTCGTTTTCTCTTCCAACGTAATTAGTCCGGTTCTCATGCCGGGTTGTGACCTGTTGCGCTTTGCATCGGCAGGTTTACGACGCGAACCGAAGTGAATTGCCCGTTGCTGAGGCGGCCTTGTGAGGCGGGTTGCCGAGCCGTGACGCTCGGCTCGGAACGTTGTTCGAAATCGTCCATGGCATAGCGATTTCGGCGGCACGCTGGTGGCAGCAGCGCGGCAACGTCGGGCGACAATCCCGGCGCTACAGCCGAGATAGCAGCACCTGATACGGCGCGAACTTTTCGGTGCCGTTGTCGCAGGTGATGCGAAGGTCGACCTTGCCCTTGGTGAACTGAAACGCTCCGAGTTCGACTCGGTCACCAGGCTCTGCGGTCAGCACCATGCGGGTGCTCTGCAACTTGCCGCCAGCTTCGACCGTGAATCGTTCGAGGTCACGCTGCTCGCGGAAGATCAGGGTCACGTTGAGCTTGGTTGGCTCATTCAGGTGCACGAGCCACGCGCCCTTGTGACCCCAACCGACACCATCGGCAGGCCGCCAGTCCTGACGCGTCAATGTGGTGACCAACTCATGAACTGTGCCGACGTGGATGCGCGGCGGTCGGTAGTTGTTCGGGCGCGTGCTTGAGACGTCGGCGAACCACTCTGCATATTGCATGCGCAGCACATCCACCACGTCGGGCTGGTGCGCGGCAACGTCGTGTAGTTCGCCTGGGTCCTTGGTGAGGTCATACAGCTCGAACGGGTCGCTAGGCTTGGGGTCCTCGTTGTCGAAGCCA
>JBNMNW010000392.1:0-4380 GCA_051278165.1 Planctomycetota bacterium
GTCCTCGGCACGTTGACGCGGCGCAAACGATGAAGAATCTTCGCCTAGCCATGCTGGCTGCCGGGCTATTGCTAGCTGCCTGTTCGCCTGCCGATGAGCCTGCGTCTGCGGTCAATCCGGCCCCCGTCGTTATCGTCCCCGTCAGTAATGTCCCCGCCGATATCGTCCCCGCGGATATCGTCCGGCTGCCGGATTGCCGAGGGCAACGACACGCACCTTTGGCCGCGACCGGCGACGCCGTGCACGTGATCTTGTTCATCAGCCACGAGTGTCCGATTGCCAACGGCTATGCGCCGACGGTGCGCGAACTGCACGAAGAGTGGTCTAAGAACGCACGGGTCCGCTTGTTCTTGGTGCATGTCGATCCCGATTTCTCGGCGGCGGCAGCGATGGTGCACGCCAAGGACTACGAACTGCCGGGCACGATCTTGATGGACCCGGAGCAAGCGCTCGCGCGGCAATGTGGCGCGACGATCACGCCGGAGGCGATCATCGTGAGTGCTGCCGGCATTGGCTACCGTGGCCGCATTGACGACCAGTGGCGCAAGCTTGGCAGTCGGGCACCAGAGGCAAGTCAGCACGATTTGGCCGATGCTGTCGCCAGCGTGCTGGCAGGTCTGCCGGTCGCGCAGCCGTTCCCGAAGGCGGTCGGCTGCCTGTTGCCCGAACCGCGCCGCTAACGGCCAGCGGTTCGGTGCTACTTGATGCCCGTATTACTAAACGCGTTCGAGAATCGTCACTGTCTCGACGTGCTCCGTGTGCGGGAACAGATCGCACAGTCGCATTGCTGTCACCCGATACGTCGGCGTCAGCATCGCCAAGTCGCGTGCCAGCGACTCTTGCGAACACGAGATCAGCATCACGCGTTTCACGCCGTTTTTGATGATGGCGCGCACGCCGATCTCCTGCAAGCCAGCGCGCGGTGGGTCGGCGACCATGATATCGCAGCGCGGCAATGGCATCGTGCCGAACGCGCACTCGAGCACTTCGGCATTGACGAAGCCGTTGCGACTCAGGTTGGCGCGGGCATCGGCGCAGGCCGGTGGTGAGCACTCGACCAGCGAGACATGCTTGGCGCCATCCCGCAACATGCGCAGCGTGAAGGTTCCGACCCCGCCGTAGCCGTCGACGATCGTCTTGCCATGAACGTCACCTAGCATCTTCATCGCCGGCTTGAACAGCACGACGTCGGCATGGCGATTGAGTTGATAGAAGCTGCTGAACCCGGCCTGAATGCGTAGGTCGCCAACGCGGTCGTGATGCCACGGGTCGCCCTGAACCGTGATCGTGCGTTCGCCGAGCAAGACGTTGCCAGGGGTCTCGTTGATGTTGAGCACGACGCCGACGAGCTTGACCGCGCGGCCCTGATCATCGCGCAGATCCCGCGCAGCTTCGCCGAGGTCCTTCATCAACTTGTCGCGGCCGACGAAGCGGCTGGTGGTTGTGACCAAGCCGATGATCAGTTCGTTGGTGCCCGGCATGATGCGCGCGCGGATCGCTCGCAGCACACCTTCGCCAGTCTGTTCGTCGTAGGCCGCAATCTTGGCGCTAATGATGATCTTGGTCGCGCGCACCCCGAACTCGGTCAGCGCCTTGTGCTGGATCCTGCAGTCGGTGATTTCTTCGACAATATGGGTGCCGCGCTGGTAGATGCCGAGCGTGACGGTCCGGCCCTTGGGCTGGATCGGGTAGAGGATCGAAGTGCGATCGTGCCGCGGTGTGCGCGGCGGCAGGGTTACTTCGGGCTCAATATCGCCCAGGTAGGGCGCGAATAACTCGCGTGCGCGGGCGACCTTGCCGGCAATTTGGTCGGCAATGGGTTGGTCGAGAAGAGAGCAGCCTCCGCAAAGGCCGAAGTGGGTGCAGTGTTGAATGTCCGTCGTCACGTGTGCTGTCACCCTACGCGGATTGCCTGATAGTCGGAATAGTTGTCCGAGGGAGCCGAACCCGGCACCGGCTTCGCCTCGACCAAGATCGGGCTCGTGGAGGAGCCATCTGAGAGCGAAGCCGGGACCCCGGCTTCGCCGCACCCGAGATCGTGCTAACTCCAGACCCATTGCAAGGCGAAGCCGGGACCCCTGCTTCGCCGCACCCGAGATCGTGCTAACTCCGGACCTATTGCAAGGCGAAGCAGGCACATGTGCCGGTCACTGACTCCGAGCCGCTCTCCCTGGTAAGCTTGATGACTATGCAACCCCCCGCAGATGGCCCTGGCCCGGAAGGACTGGCTCCCGAGGGCACGCCCGATTGGGAGGCCTTCTACAGTGATTACCGCAAGCCCGGTTACATCGAAGGTTTCGAGATCACAACCAAGCTCGGCGGGGGCATGTTCGGTTTGGTGTTCCGCGCGCGCCGCATGTCCATTGGCAAGGACTACGCGATCAAGTTCTTGAAGGTCGATGACGGTGAAGTTCGCCGCGCGGTGCTGTCGGAGTTGGAGCAGGTTAAATACTTCGCCCAAATCGACCATCCGAACCTGGTGTCGATCGAGGACCGCGGCGAGGTCAACGGCATCCCGTTCCTGGTCATGGCGTTCGCTGGCACCGACACGCTGCGCGATCTGATGACGGCGAGTGGCATTGGCGAAGGTCTGGTGCCGAAGGGGGCCGAGAAGGACGCGTTGGTGCGCGCTTTCCTGCAGAGTTGTCGCGGCCTGCATGCGCTGCACGAACGTTCGCTGGTGCACTTTGATATCAAGCCGGCCAACGTGTTCCTCAAGGGTGGCGTGGCCCGACTCGGTGACTATGGCTTGTCCAAGTTGGTCACCCACTCGCGCGGCAGCTTGTCGATGGGGCGCGGCACGCCCTATTATATGGCGCCCGAGATGCTGCAGCGGCGCGGCGACGTGCGCAGCGATATCTACTCACTTGGCGTGATGTTCTACGAGATCCTGTGCGGCAAGGTGCCGTTCACCGGTGACAGCGAATGGGAAGTGCTGCGCAAGCACGAGACGGCGCAGCCGGAGCTGCCCGCGCACCTGACACCGACGGAACGAGCGGTCTTGATGCGCTGTTTGGCCAAGGATCCGGAGGCGCGCTTCCAGTCGATCGAGCCATTGCTCGCGGCGTTTGGCCCATTGTCGCGAATCGATGGCATGCCGATTCCGGCGGGTGCCATGCCTCGTCCTGGGGCGCTGGCTCACCTGCCTTCCTTGCCGCCAAGCGTGCCGCCACCGCTGCCTGGGCAGGTCGCGAATCGAGTCGCGGCGTCTATGCCAGCGTTGCCAGCGGCGACTTCAGCAGCACCTGCTCTGGTTGCAAACCCGGCGGCAGGCACTGCTGCGCCACCGCCGCCACCTCCTCCGCCACGCCGCCGTAGCTCGCGACGTCCTCGCCGCGCCAATTCAGGCCGTGGCGCAAAGGTCGGCGTGGTGATTGCCCTATGCTTGTTGGCGGTGGGATATCTAGTGTCGCTATCGGCCGAGGCGCCGCGGCCGGCCTGGAATTTAGCCTTCGAAACGACCTACCCACAGGTGCCGACGCCGACGCGGACACAGCTACAGACGCGCACGGAGTCGGCAACGCAGGTGCAGACGCTGACTCCGTTGCCGCGCAACCTGCAGGAAGCCGCCAACCAGCAGGCAGCCAAGGCGCTCGCTAACGGTCGTCGTGCCGCACAACGCAACCGGCCGCAAGATCTGCACGAACTGAACTTTGATCTGGTCGAGGTCCCCGACGACTTCACGGCGTATGTGGAGATGCTCGATTCGCTGGCGGAGTCGCCGCGGTTCGTGCAGGCACTGGCCACGCGCGTGCAGCGTCTTGGCCAACCGGCCATGGTGGCTGCCGTCGCAAGGCTGCAAGAATTGAACTACGAAGATGGTCTTGAGTGCCGGATGGCCGCGAACCTGCAGCAGTTGCTCGCTCAGATGACGGGTGTCAAAGCGCTCGTCGTCGAGGTGAATGGGGTGCGGCCGAGTGCGCGTGAGATCTGCATGTTCCACGCCGTCGCCGATGGTTGGCGCGTGATCGCCGAGAGCTACGCTTCGAATGAGCAGCAATATGGCGAATTGTTGGCCGGATCTCGCTCCGTTAGTTTCCCCGTAGAGGCGACTTCGCCACGATGACGTCCATATGGTTGGCGGCATCCCGTTCCATGAGTTTCTGATCGTTCACGCGGCGCCCATCGAAGGCTATGGCCTCGAAGAGCTTGGCGTGCAGTCCATCGGCGTTGGCAAGGTTGCGTCGGCCGTGCGCTGTGCGGACCTGATTCGCAGCCGCGAGACCGTGCGTGCGGTGCTGTTGTTTGGCGTTGCCGGCGCGTTTCCAAGCCGGCATTGCGACAGCGAGGCCACCGTCGGGATTGCGGATCTAGCCATCGTCAGCCACGACCAGCTCGGGGACGAAGGTGTGGCGACACCGGATGGCTTTCTGGACCTCG
>JBNMNW010000393.1:0-4364 GCA_051278165.1 Planctomycetota bacterium
CATCCGCATCTGCCGTCGCCACGGCTGCTGCCGGCACCTGCGCGATTCCTTCGACGTAATTCATCGCACCGGTGTGCGGGAAACCATCGATCGCCGTCGTAACCGAACGCACTAACGCAAAGACACCACCAGCCTTCGCGGCCTCGACGGCACCGTTGCTGCGTTGCGGCACCGCGGACCCGTAAGCCTGACCGGTGCGACGCAGCGCGCGCGGCATCGGCCGGTTGAAGAACACCACCTTGCCCTTCGCGGCATCGCCCATCGCTTGCAGCTGTTCAAACGAACGGACCTCAATGACTTCGGCTTCAATGCCTCCCTCAGGCGTCGCGACACTGCCACCGAGCGCAGTCACCCGCAGCGGCATGCTACCGGCACCCATCGTCGCACCCGTTTCGACACCCCGTTGCCAGTGAGGAACCATCACCGATTCGGCGTGCACTTCATCGAACCCAATCTCGCGCATCTTCTGCATCGCCCACTGTTCGGCGGCGTGCATGCCCGCCGAACCAGCAAGCCGCTTTGGCGCCGTCATGACCAGCGACCGCAGCGTGGCAATCGCTTCGTTGTCCTCAAGGGCACGTCGCTCAAGCTCCAGGCAGCGCTCAACGAGGTTGGCATCGGTCACTGCGTCACTACTGCCGACGGTGCTGCAGCCACCGACTAACACAAAGGCCAACGCGCTGAGCAGAATCGGGCGAGTCATTCGTTCCATAGGCCAGCGAGCCTAGCGAAATGGCTTTCAGGTTCGCCACTCGGGTCGTGGATGGTGCAACTTCCCGACAGGTCGCCCGGTTGCTCCAGGGTTAGAGTGGTGCGCCGCATTCCGATGCGAGCACCCCACGGACCTTCAACTCATGCCTAGAACTGCTTCCCTGTTCTCGACCGCTGCCACTGCAGCCCTCGCACTGACCGCGCTGTGTGCGCCAATCGCGTGCCAACAGCCCGGAGCGAACGAGATCGCCGGTGCGCCTGAGGTGCTGCGCGCCGCGCTGCAATCGAACACGCGCGCCGTGCGACGCGACGTTCCGATGACGCGCTCGATTCGACGCGCCTTCGAAGCCAATACGCGCGACTACACCGGCAAGCCGGGTCCGAACTACTGGCAACTGCAAACCGACTTCACGATCGAAGCACGACTCGACCGTGCAACCAAGTCGATCTTTGGCAAAGAGAGCATCGTCGTTCACAACAACAGCCCAGATGCGCTTACTCGCATCGTGCTGCGTCTGGATCACAACATATTCCGGGCGCGCATCCAGCGTGGCTCCTCGGTGCCGGCGGAACTGACCGACGGCATGGTCATCACCCGCATGGCAATCGACGGGCAAGACATCGACCTGAAGCCTCGCACGCGACGCCGTGGTCGAGGTAGCCGTAGTGACGACACTAGCGGCGCGTCGGTCTCGGGTCTGACCCAAACCGTCGCCACGATTCGCCTCGCCAAGCCGATCCCCGCAAAGGCCAAGGCGATCCTAGAGATTGATTGGCACACCAAGTTGCCGGGTGGTGACGCCGGCCGCGGCCACCGCATGACGCAACGCTGGGACGACACGCTGTTCCAACCGACGCAGTGGTTTCCGCGACTAGCCAAATACGACGACCTCAACGGCTGGGACTCGAACCCGTATCTCGGCCCGGCGGAGTTC
Organism: Planctomycetota bacterium; assembly: GCA_051278165.1. Lineage (GTDB taxonomy): Bacteria > Planctomycetota > UBA1135 > UBA1135 > UBA2386. The sequence continues at coordinate 1,647 of JBNMNW010000393.1, forward strand.
TACAACAACTTCGGACGCTTCGACGTGCGCTTCGATGTGCCAGCTGGCTGGTTGGTTTCGGCAACCGGCGTGCTTCAAAATCCTGAGGAGGTCCTAACCAAGACTGCGCGCGAACGCCTGTCGCATGTATTGGAGTCGGACGACGAAATCGACATCGTCACCAAGGACGAAGTCGATGCCGGCACGTCGACAGCTACAGGGGATCGACTGGTTTGGCACTACGTCGCCGACATGGTCAACGACTTTGCTTGGGCGACCGCCGAACGCTTTGTCTGGAAGGCAACACGCGCAACGATCCCCGGCAAGGGCCCGGTGCCGATCCACATGTTCTACCTGCCGGAGCGCGCCAGTCGCTTCGCACGCGCCGGCAAGATCACTCGTCACGCACTCGAGTTCTACTCGAAGCTGTGGGTGCCCTACCCGTTCCCGCAACTCACGCTGCAGGATGGACCGAGCGCGGGCATGGAGTATCCGATGGTGATCAACTCCAACCAAGGAGCGGCGGATCACGAAGCGGCGCACCAATGGTGGCCGATGATGGTTGGCACGAACGAGACGATGTACGGCTGGATGGACGAAGGTTTTAACACCTACATGAACATCCTGTCGGGCGCGGACAGTCGCGACCGCAAGCCAGGACTCGATGGGCGCGGCGCAAGCTACGGCCAGCGCGCGGGCAATGAGAGCGAGCCGCCGATGATGTGGACGGCCAACTACGCCGGCGACCAATACGGGTTCCAGACCTACATGAAGGCGCCGCTGATGTTGTCGATGTTGGGCGGCATCTATGGCGATGAAGCGGTGCAAGGCGCAATGCGCGAGTATGCACGCGTGTGGGCATTCAAGCACCCGTCGCCGTGGGACTTCGCGTTCTTCATGAGCAATGAGCTCAACGCCGAGCTCGGCTGGTTCTGGCACTACTGGCTGTGGACGACCGACACGGTGAATGGCTCGATCAAGAGCGTCGACGGCACGGGTTCCAATACCGTCGTCACCGTGCACCAGGCCGGCCAGATGCCGTCACCCATTGTGCTGCGCGTGGACTTCGAAGTGGCTGGTCCCGAGATCACGATGATGAAGAACAGCAAGTCCGACGGAGCCAACTCAGCCATCGTGACGTGGCCGGTGGATGTCTGGTTTGCCGGCAACCGCGACTTCCAGGCCAAGCTGCTATTTGGCGATCGCGCGATCAAGAAGATCACGCTCGACCCCGCTGGTCGTTTCCCCGACGCCAGCAAGTCGGACAACGTCTGGCCGCGCCGGTAAGCGAGCGATCGGGGCGGGCGAGGCTACGCGCGACGCAGCCTTGCTACTAGACTGCCGGCCTGATGTCGCAGCTTCCAAACCCACGCGCCGCGTGGCTGTTGATGCCGCTCCTTGTGAGCGCCTGCATCACGCCGCGCCCTGACGCTCCTCGCCTGCCGCCAGACCCCTTGATCGCTATCGATGGCAGCGTCATCGCCAGCGCCGAGCAGTGGCGGCAGTCGCGACGACCCGAGATCCTCGAACAGTTCCGGCAGCACATGTATGGCCGGTCCCCTCAGCCCGGCACGGTGCGGGTCGAGCAGATGAGCGAGGCGATGACACTCGACGGCAAGGCGCGGCGCAAGCAATGGCGCGTTCGCTATGACGATGCCGACGATGCGTTCTTCGAAGTGCTGATGTATCTGCCGGCCGACGCGGACAAACCGGTGCCGGCGTTCCTTGGCTTGAACTTCTTTGGCAACCAATCGATCCATGCGGATCCGGACATTCGCATGCCGACGACTTGGATGCGCAACGACAAGAAGATCGGCGTAACCAATGACCGCGCCAATGACTCGACGCGCGGTAAGCGGGCCAGCCGTTGGCCTGTCGAGAAGATCCTCGCGCGTGGCTATGGCTTGGTGACCGTCTACTACGGCGACATCGATCCCGACTTTGACGACGGCTTCCGCAACGGGGTGCATGGCGTTCTTGACCCACCGTTGCACGGCGAGCGCTCGAGCGATGCCTGGGGTTCGATCGCGGCATGGGCGTGGGGACTCTCGCGCGTGCTCGACTCGCTGGAGATGGACCAGGATGTCGACGCCACTCGCGTCGCCGTTCTTGGCCACTCCCGACTTGGCAAGACATCGCTGTGGGCCGGCGCGCAAGACGAACGCTTCGCGATGGTGATCTCAAACGATTCCGGCTGCGGCGGCGCTGCCTATTCGAGGCGACGATCCGGCGAAACAGTCGAAGTCATCAACCGCGTGTTCCCCCACTGGTTCTGCACAGCATTCCGCAAGTTCGACGACCGTGAAGACCAACTACCGATCGACCAACACCTACTGATTGCAGCCATCGCGCCCCGCCCGGCATACATCGCCAGCGCCACCGAAGACTCCTGGGCTGACCCCCAAGGCGAGTTCCTCTCCACCATCGGCGCCAACCCGGTCTACCACCTACTAGGAACCGACGGCCTACCAGCCAACAAGATGCCACCACCCGACCAGCCCATTCACGGCCAACTCGGCTACCACATCCGCACCGGCAAACACGACCTAACCTGGCAAGACTGGCAGCACTACCTAACCTTCGCCGACCACCACCTCCACTAACTGTCGGTACGGTGCCTGGACAAGAAACAACAACTTCGCGTTCTCACGGTGACGAGAAAATCCGATGCCGCTTGCCAACATCACGACCTGCTGACGCCAACCAGCAACCCGTCGCGATTCTTGTCACCGGCGCATC
>JBNMNW010000394.1:0-4293 GCA_051278165.1 Planctomycetota bacterium
TGCGTAACCGCACGCCAAGAGTGAGGCCTCACTCGTGCTGGACCTGCATATGACCAAGAAACTTCCTCTCGTCGCCTTCGTCGTTGCCGTTTGCACGACGGTTGCTCTGACCGCGCAGGGTCGCGGTCGCCGCCGGATGCCGCCGCCGCCCGCGTTGCTCGCCATCGACGTCGACGACAACGGTGAGCTGTCCAATGACGAGATCGATGGCGCGGCCAGGTCGCTGTTGACGCTCGACAAGAACGGTGACGGCAACCTGACGAGTGATGAGTTGACCCCGGAGATGCCCGAGCGCCGGGGCCAACCCGGTGGTGATCAAGCTCAAGGTGGACCACCCGGCGGTCCCCCTGGAATGGGGGGCATGTCGAGTCACCCGCTCATGAAAGCGCTCGACAAAGACGGCGACGGTGAGCTGTTCGGCGACGAGATCACGCAAGCCGCTCGTTCGCTCGATCGTCTCGACGTAGATGACGACGACATCGTGTCGGCAGCAGAACTGTCAAGTCGCCGTGGTGGTCGAGGCGGCTTCGGTCGCGGTTCGCGCGATCGAACGGATGGCTACGACACGACGCCATCGCCGTCCGAACTTCGTCCGGCCGACGGCACCGGTGTCGTCAAGGACATGGCGCACTTCCGCGAGCTGTCCTACCAGGGGGAAGAGGTGATGGTTGATACCCACCTCGCCGATCAGGAGTTCGTCAAGTTCCAGATTGAGTCAGCGGACGGCGAGACGCCGCAGCTGTACTTCATGAACACGAACAAGTTCCGCGCTCACCCGATGTTCATGCAGCACATTGGCGTCGGCGGTGGCGTCGGCGGTGGCGGCCGCGGTGGTCCTGGCGGCGGTCGCGGCGGTAGTGCCGAACCGGGTCAGCATCGCATGCGTGGCGTGATCGTCTACCGGCCGATGCTGATGTCGCCGTCTGGCAACCCGGGCATGTATACGTTCGAGTTCGAGCCAAACGACTCCTACGCCTACAAGCTCATCCGCGTCGCCTACGACCAGTTGACGGCGAACGCCAAGATCCTGCGCGGCAACCTGTCCTACAACCTGCTGCCTCGTTCGAAGGTCGCATGGGAAAAGGAAAAGGATGTCTACGTGCAGGGCAAGATCCCGGTCTTCCACGCCGACGACGTTTACGGTGAAGTCGGCTTCCTGCCGCTCAACAAGGCCGAATCGTATGGCCGTTTGCGTTTGATGGAAGTCGGTGACCGGCCCGGTCCACGCGACATCGTGCTCTACCGATCGCTGCCCAATGAGATGCCGCGTGTTGCTGGTGTGCTGACTGGCTTCCGCCAGACACCGCTGTCACACGTCAACCTGCGCGCAGTGCAAGACAACGTGCCGAATGCGTTCGTGATCGGTGCCGCAACCAAGCCTGAGATCACCGCCCTGATTGGCAAATACGTTTACTACAAGGTGCACGGCGGCGGCTACGAACTGCGCGAGGCCAAGGCCGAAGAAGTCGATCAGCACTTTGCGGCGATGCGGCCCAGCAAGAAGCAGGTGCCGGTGCGCGATCTGACGGTCAAGACGATCCGTTCGTTCGCGAATGTCGGCTTCGACGATGGCGCGAACGTCGGCGTCAAGGCCGCCAATCTCGCGACGCTGCGCACGTTTGGGCTGCCCCGCGATCGCACTCCGGATGGCTTTGCGGTGCCGTTCTCCTTCTACGATGCCTACATGTTGCACAACGGCTTCTACAAAATGGCGCGCACCATGATGGCGATGGACGAGTTCCGCAACGACGCCAACTTCCGCGAGCAGGCACTGGCTGCCTTTCGCAAGGCGATCAAGAAGGGCAAGACCCCGAAGTGGACCAAGGGTGCACTCGCCGACGTGCAAAAGAAGTTCGCCAAGGACCAGTCGATTCGTTGCCGTTCGAGCACCAACAACGAGGACCTGCCGGGCTTCAGCGGCGCTGGCCTCTACGATTCGTTCACGCACCACCCGAAGGAAGGCAATCTGCACAAGTCGATCCGACAGGTCTACGCGAGCATGTGGAACTACCGTGCCTTCGAAGAGCGCGAGTTCTTCCGCATCGATCACATGGCGGCGGCGATGGGGGTCGTGTTACATGCGAACTCGACGGACGAGCAGGTCAACGGTGTTGCCGTGACTAAGGACGTGCTCTACCAGGCGCAGCACAAGGATCTGACGCTCTACTACGTCAACGCGCAGATGGGCGAAGACCTTGTGACCAATCCAGACGCTGCCTCGGTGCCGGAGGAGTTGTTGCTGTCACCGCGCAACCCGCGCACCGACCGCGTGCTGCAACGCTCGAACCGCGTCAGCAACGGCAAGTCGTTGCTGTCGATGGAGCACCGCCAACAGCTACGCTCGAGCATGCGCATCCTGCGAGATCGCTTCGCTCGTCTCTACGATCGCGACGACGACCCGACCTTCGCAATGGAAGTCGAGTTCAAGGTCAGCAAGCAGGGCGAAATGCTGATCAAGCAGGCCCGTCCTTGGATCGAATAGAGGTGCGGTGAAAGGCGCAGAAACAACCTGTTCGCGCCTGATCTCGGTCTAGCGCACGCAGCGAATGCTGCCGTCGTCATCGCGCAGCGTGAACGCTGCTCGATGACCCTGCGCTAGCGCGCCGTAGTTGGCGACGCCGACTAGCGCCGCCGGGTTACTGCTCGCAATGCGCGCCAAGGTCCATGGCCCGGCCGACTCGACGAACGTCAAGAAGTTGCGCGCGGCCATAGCCATCGTCAGCGCCGATCCGGCGAGGTTGCCGTTGGCGTCGCGCACGACGCCGTCCGTAGCCGTGACCTTGATCCCGGACAGCGAGTAGGTGCCGTTCGGCATGCCGGCCGCGCTGACTGCGTCGGTTACCAAGATCATGCGGTCAGGGCCGAGAATCTTGAACGCGTTGCGAACCATTGCCGGTGCCACGTGCACGCCGTCGACGATGATCGGGCAAGCGACCCGCGCATCGTCAAGTGCCAGCGCCGCCAGGCCGAGCTTGCGATGGTGCAGCGGGCCCATGACGTTGAAAAGGTGGGTGACGGTCGTGGCGCCAGCATCGACGCAGGCCGTGAAACCATCGCCGCGGTCACAGTGACCGAGCGCCACCGTGACGCCGGCCTCGGTCAAAATCTTGGTCGCCGCCGCCGCGCCGTCGCGAGCGTTGCCGATGGTGACGAGCTTGAGCTTGCCACGCGCGGCCGCGAGCAGTTCGGCGAGGCGTTCCGGGGTCGGATCGAGGAACAGTTCTTCTATATGCGCACCTGGCGTTGCCAAGAACGGGCCTTCGAGGTGCATCCCTAGTGGTTCGGCACCTTCGCCATTCCAGGTCTCGATCCACTGTGCGACGCGGTCGACTTGCTGCAGGAGTTCTGGCCACGGGGCGGTGATCAGCGTCGGTAAGAACGCTACGGCGCCACCGTCCCAAACGGCGCGCGCCACCACGTCGAGCGCCTCTTTGCTCGCCTCATCGACGCTGCGACCGCCGGCGCCATTCACTTGCAGGTCGACCAAGCCCGGTAACAGGGTGCCGCGCAGTCTTACGGCTGCTGGCCCAGATGCCGATGGCCCAGATGCCGATTGCCCAGATACCTGTTGCCCGCCTGCCGATGGCGCAACGGAGACGATGCGGCCATCGACGGCTGTAATACGCGTTTCGGCTTGCACGACGTGCGGCAAGGCGGCGCGATCTACGATCCACTCACTAGCTTTCACGCGCACACGTTAGGTTGATCGAGGGGTTGCCGCCAGCATGGCGTGGCGTTGCGCGGCCGCTCGCGTAGGATCGTCCGGGCATGCAGCTCCCTACTTCCCTGGCACGGACCATCTTTCTCGCCTGTGGAGCGATCGCAGGCGTCTTGGTCACTGGCTTGGTTCCGGCGGGTCTAGCAGACCTTTCCGAACGCCAATTGGAGAAGAAGGACTTCTCCCTCGCGCGACCGAGCGACGACCTCGTCGAGGTGACCGAGGGCAAGTGGTTCTTGCTACCGTTCTTATTTGGCGACTTCGATCTGCAGATGGACGTCGAAGTGTCCGAAGGCGTTGAATTGGATCTGTTGCTGCGCCAAGTCGAGCCCCGCTTGGTCGATGGCCACATCTTGCCGTTCGCCGGGCGGTTCTCGGTGCTGCGCCTGTCGACCGAAGGGGATGGCGTTGGCTGGCGCACGCGCGACCAGGCACTGCTCGGTCCGAAAGGCAATGGCGTTGGCATTGCGCCAGGCCATTTGGCGACCATTTGGGTGCAAGCGCGCGGGCGTGAGTTGACGGCGAACGTTGCCGGCAAAAAGCAGCCGCCGTTTCAAGCGGATGATGTCTACGGC
>JBNMNW010000395.1:0-4284 GCA_051278165.1 Planctomycetota bacterium
CCGCAGTTGATGGCGGTGTGCAGCGGGCTGTCGAACAATTCGTTCCACGTGTCCGGATTGGCGCCGTGCTTCAGTAGCAAGCGAGCCGAGCCGAGTCGCCCAACCATGCAGGCATGGTGGAGCGCCGTTTGCCCAGAGTCGTCGAGGTGGTCAACGTCCACTTGGAACTCCTCCAGCAAGCGCTGCACGCCGATCTGGAAGTCCTCGATGACCATCCAGTGCAGGATCGGCGAGCCGATCTTCGTCAGGTAGAGCACCTGCGGATCGGCAGCGAACAGGCGACGTGCTTCGGTGAGGTCTTCGATGCAGGCATTGATGAAGTCGCCTGCCGGATCTAGCTCGTCGCTCATGGCTCTAGCGGTGTACGAACTCGGCTTTCGACTTCGGCCCGTTCTTCATGAAGTTGTCGACACCGATACGCATGTCTTCGGTGCCGCAGACTTCGCCGAAGCACTTCGCTTCAAACGGAATGGCTTCTGCGAGCGGCAGCTTGGCAGCGCCGAGGATGGCCTTCTGCAGGATCTCGTCGACCTTGGTGCTGAGGTGGCCGATCTCGACTGTGGGCAGGCTGTCCGGAACGTTCTCCATTGGTGCTTCCGACATGCGCGAACGATCGGCCTTGCCGTCAGCCATGTCGCGGCAGAGTGCGACGGCGCGATCGACGAGACCGCTCTCTACTTCTTCGCGAATCAGGCCGAAGGCGAGCGCCTTCTCACTGCTGATCGGGCGGCAGCCACGCAGCATGAGGTTGGCGTTTTCGAGGCCAACGATGCGCGGCAGGCGAACCGTGCCACCGGCGCCGGGGATGATGCCGAGGTTGGCTTCGGGCTGGCCGGCGAGAACGCGCAGGCCCTTGACGGCAATGCGGGCTTCGCACGCCATCGCGGTTTCGATGCCGCCACCGAAGGCGAGGCCGTTGAGCGCGGCGACCGTTGGCTTCTGCACGGCTTGGATCGCATCGACGCAGACTTGTGAGCCGCGCGAGGTTTCTTCGCCCATCTTGACACTGTCGATCTTGGCGAGGAAGCGCACGTCGGCGCCACTGACGAACGCCTTCTTGCCGAAGCCGGTGAGCACGATGCCCTTGACCGATGCGTCGGCATCACACTCTTGGAAGCGCGTGCGAATCTCTTCGAAGACGTTTTGGTCGAGCGCGTTGAGCACCTTCGGGCGGCGGATCGTCAGCACGGCGATGCCATCCTTGTCTTCACGCAGCACGACTGGGATGTCGAACGGCAAGTTGTCCTTGCCGAGCGCTTCGATGCACTTCGGCACCGGGAAGCCGTCGTTGTTGGCGGCGTAGGCTTGCACCAACTCGAGCGCCTTTTTGGTGCCGAGTTCGTTCATGAATGCGAACGCTGGCTTCATGTCGAGGCCGACATCGAGGCCCATGTTGAAGTCCGCGACCGAGATCAGACCGGCGTCGACGATTTCGCCGCAGAGGCCGAAGTAGGCGCCCAGCAGGTTGTCGCGAATCTTCGCAGCGAGGTCGTCGGGCACTTCCGGCTTCTCACCGCGTGCGGGCACGTCCCACTTCTCGTTCTTGGCGACCTTGTCCTTGAGTGAGTCCGGCGTGCGGAAGTAAGGACCGATCTTGCTCGTGTAGTTGTCGAGGCCGACGGCGGTGATCGGGTTGCCACCGGTCAGGTTCATCGCAGTGAACGAACCGACGCCCATCTTGAACGTCTTCTTGCAGACAACATCGATCTGCTTGGTGGTGGCGACACCAGCTTCGGCGAGCAGCGCGCAGGCGTAGAACAAGCCTTCGAAGACTGGGTCGAGCGCGTAGCCGTAGCGCGACTGCACTTCGATCGGCACCTTGCCAATCGCTTCGTAGAACGACATCAGCCACTGCGTCGTGGCGGCGTCGGTGTCCTTGCCCGGAACGACTTCGACCAGCAGGTTGCGCTCGGCCGGGAAGAAGTAGTGCACCACGCCGGTGCGGCCCTTGAGCTTCGCGTTGGCGAAGATCACTTCCGGCTCGAGGTGCGAGCTGTTGCTGCACAGGATTGCGTCATCGCTGACGAGGCCTTCGACCATGCCGAAGATCTTGCCCTTGAGATCCTTGTTCTCGGTCGCAGCTTCGACGACCAGGTCGACGCCCTTGATCGACTCATAGTCCGTCGTCCAGGTGACGCTGCCAATCATTTGCGCTTGCTGCTCGGCCGAGAAGGCGCCGCTTTCGACACCCTTCGCGATCTTCTTCTCGAGCTTCTTCTGCCCGCCAGCGAGAGCGTCAGCGCTCACATCCACCACAACGGTCTGCACCCCAAACGGGCTCAGAACCTTGCTGAAGTAGAGGGCGATGTCCGGACCAATTTGTCCCGAACCAATGACTGCAACCTTGCGGATTTCGCGACCTTGATGACTAAAGCTCATAGTTTCCTCGTTTACGGGGAAAGCAGGTTCGCGAGTACGTCGGTACGGTGCCAGGACAAAAAACAACATCTTGGGCACCTAGCGGTAACAGGCCTTTTTGGACAACGTGCCGATGTCGAATGCTGTCACTGCGGCGGGGCCAGTTTGTTGTTTCTTGTCCTGGCACCGTACTGACAATTGCAGCGTCGTAGGAGTCATTTTGGCCACTCTGGGGCCTGCACGCAGGGCGTTGGTGCGGCAAGATGGCGCGTGCCCCCAATGTCAGAAGAGATATTCGTAAGTACCGACATCGAAGCCGACGGTCCGATCCCTGGGCCCAACTCGATGCTCAGCTTCGCGTCGGTTGCGCTGCGCAGCGACAAGACTGTCATCAGTGAGTTCACTGCGAACTTGCAGGTGCTGCCCGATTCACAGCCACACCCACGCACGACGCTTTGGTGGGAGGGCTTTCCTGAAGCGTTGGCTAAGGCGCGCGAGAACCCAGAGGATCCCGCCGAAGTGATGCCGCGCTACGTCAAATGGGTGCGCAGACTGCCCGGGCGTGTCGTCATGGTTGGCCTGCCAGCGGCATACGACTTCATGTGGATTTACTGGTATCTGCAGCGGTTTTGCAACGAGAGCCCGTTCGGCCACTCGGCGCTCGATGTGAAGACATACGCGATGGCGATGCTCAAAAAGCCGTATCGCGATTGCGTTAAGCACGCGTTGCCCAAGGAGTGGAGCGACGACTTGCCGCACACGCACGTGGCGCTCGATGACGCGCGCGAACAAGGTGCTATGTTCATCAACATGTTGCGAAGAAACGGAGTCGAATGATGCACGCAGAAACGGTTCGCGCGACCTGCTCGATTGCAGTGGTGTACGTCGCAGTATTCGCGGTGTTGCCGGCACCGTTTCAATTGGCAGCATCGCAACTGGTAGAGCCGCAAGTGGCACAATCTCAGCTGGCACGATGTCAGCTGGCACGATCGCAACAGGCACTTTCACATTCGACACAGTCACATTCGGCACAATCGCCAGTAGCACAGCCTCAATGGCAGATGCAGGGTGGCCGCATGCGCGGTGTCGCGGTGAAGGTGACGGAATCAGGCACTAAGCGTTCGATTACAGCTATCGAGCCCGGCATGCAGTTGTCGGTTGCCGCGGGGGAGACCAGCGTGCATTTCCCAAGCAACGCGAATGGTAAGCCGCTGTCGTTGCAGTTCGAGACGATCAAGACGTCGCGCGTTGACGTAGCGGTTGCGCCGGCTGCCGCTGCTGCCGAGCGCAAGCTGCAGCCGTTTGGCGAGAAGGCGTATCAAGGTGCGCTCGTTACTAAGTCGCGCGAGATGCCGATTCAGGTGCACACGATCGGCGCAGCCGGTGCTGAGCTGCGCAACTACCGTGTGTCGGTCGTCGTTGACTTCAACAGCAAGACCGACGTCGTCGGCATCGTCACACGCCATCACGAGAAGCGCGGTTGCTATCTGTTCTCGATCGATTGGAAGGCGAGCAAGATCCGCCTTGAGCGGTGGCTGGGCACCGACCACATGATTGTGCGCCAGGTTGACGCGCCGTGGTTGTCGTCACGGCACACGCTGACGATGCAGGTCGATGGCTTTCGCCTGCAGTGTTCCGTCGATGACGAAATCGTGCTGCAGTCGTTCGACGGCGCGCTCGGCGGCGGCGCACCCGGAGTCGCATGGGTTGGCGAACGTGCAACGATCGGCGACCTGATGCTCGAGCCGGTCGCCGCTCCCTTGGCCAGCGCCGCGTTGGTGCAGGACGGGAATCGCGCGCACCTCTATGCGGCGACCCCGGTGGCTCCCGGCCACCTGCACGTGCTCGAACTCGCGCTCGATCGCCCGCATCCGTGGGTGCCGCGCAGCCTCGCCGGCTTTGAACCCTACTTGGATCAGTCCTGGG
>JBNMNW010000396.1:0-4240 GCA_051278165.1 Planctomycetota bacterium
AGCACCAGATCGATATGGGGGTGCCCGGGGTTTGGATCGCGCTGCTCGAAGTCGATCCGGTAACCGGTGAGCAGCACCTGTGGGCCAGTACGTTTGGTGGGGCCGTCAACTCGGCCTACGGCGCGACGTCGCTGGTGTCCGCGCCTAGCAACTTGGATGTGCTCGCGACGCATCGAGTGGCCTCGATCAGCAAGCTATACACCGATACCGCTGCGATGGTGCTGGTCGAGCGAGCAGTGCTCAACTTGGACGAGCCAATCAAGACCTACCTGCCGACGTTCGCGCCGAACAATCCGTTCGGTACGCCTGTGACGCTGCGCAGCTTGATGGGGCACCGCGCGGGCATGGTTCGTGAGTCTCCGGTCGGACATTACTTCGATGCAACTGAGCCATCGCTGTCGGCGACGGTTGCGAGCCTCAACGATACGACCTTGGTTGCCGAGCCAGGATCGGCCTACAAGTATTCGAACCCCGGCATCGGCGTCGTTGGCGAAGTGATTGCGCAAGTCACGGGCAAGCCCTTTGAGGATGCCGTGCGCGAACTCGTGCTAACGCCGCTCGACTTGCGCGACAGTGACTTCGCACCGCGTGCGGATTTAGTCGAACGGCAAGCCGAAGGCATCATGTGGACGTACGACGGTCGCAAGATCCCGACGCCGAACTGGCGCTTTGGCTACACCCCGGCGGCGGAGTTGCGTAGCACGGTGGTGGACCTCGTCAAGTTTGCGCGCAGTTGGTTCCCTGGCGCCAAGCAGCGCGTGCTCAATGTCGAGGCGCAGCGCAGCATGTGGCAGTTGCCGGATGGCAAGACGAGTGGCTGCGGCTTGGGCTTCTTTGTTGGTCAACTGGATGGCCATCTGCGCGTGGCCCATGGCGGTGCCGTGTATGGCTTCGCGTCGTCGCTGATAGCGCTGCCTGAAGCTGGTCTCGCCGTTGCCGTGGTTTGCAGCAAGGACTTCGCCAATGACGTTTCCGGTGCGATTGCCGAACGAGCACTGTTGGCGGCATTGGCCAACCGTCGCGGCGAATCGCTACCTGCTGCGGTGTTCCCTAAACCGCTGGGGGTCGACAGGGCGCGTGCGTTGCAGGGACGTTGGCAGTGCGGTGACAACTGGGTTGAGTTGCGCGAACGCGACGGCGACCTTTACTACGATCCAAACATTGGCGTGCGCACCCGTATGCGCGAAGCTCCCGATGGCACGTTGCTCGCCCACGATCCGTTGGCGATCGGAGCAGCGCGTCGCTTGAAGCCACTGCCGAACGGCAACTTCCTCGATGCCGGTGGCGAATACGTTCGCCAAGACGATGTGCCGCCGCCGATGCCGGACGAGTTGCGTGACCTGCTCGGCGAGTATGGCTGGGATCACAACGTGCTCGTGGTCTACGAAGATCACGAGAGACTGGCCGTCTTGATTGAGTGGGTGGTGCGCGACTTGCCGGACCGTGAAGGCAAGGACCAGTATCGTTTCCCGCCCGGCATGTACACCGCGGACCAGTTGCTGTTCGAGCGCGATGACGAAGGCCAAGTGGTTGCCGCTGTCGTCGGTGGCGCCCGCTTCCCGCGACGTCCTGGTGCATCCGGTGGCACCTACCGCATTCCGGTGGTGCATCCGGTGCCCGAATTGGTCGCCGCTGCTAAGACCGCGAAGCCGCCGGTGCAGCCCGAAGGCTTGCGCGCGTTTGAGCTAGTCGATCTGGCAGAGTTGGATCCGACGATCCAATTGGAGATCCGTTATGCGACGGACAACAACTTCCTCGGCGCCAAGATCTATGACCAGGCCAAGGCGAAGTTGCAGAAGCCGGCGGCGCTGGCGTTGCTGCGTGCACATCGTGAGCTTGCCAAGCAGGGGCTTGGCCTGAAGATTTTCGATGCGTATCGGCCGTGGTCGGTAACCAAGGTGTTCTGGGACGCGACGCCATCGCATTTGAAACACTTCGTTGCGAATCCAGCCAATGGCTCGCGCCACAACCGTGGCTGCGCGGTCGACCTGACGCTCTACGATCTAGCTACCGGGAAAGAGCACGCGATGCCGTCTGGCTACGATGAGTTTACCGCGCGTGCTTATCCCGATTACCCCGGCGGCACGTCGCAGCAGCGATACCACCGCGAGGTGCTGCGGCGAGCGATGGAGGCACAGGGATTTGCCGTATACGAGCATGAGTGGTGGCACTACGACTTCGCCGAGTGGCGATCCTACCCGATCGGCAACGTGCCATTTTAGCTCCCTTGAGGTGGCCGGGAGTTTTGCTCCCCTGCGCAACCAAGCATCGGCATGAGCAAGGCCGCGCGACCATGGTAGGATCGGCAGCGATGAGACGGTTACGCACCCTACCTGTTGCCCTGTCGATGGCCTTCTTGGCGACGAGTCTGATGGCTCAGGTCGTTGCGCCTACCCAAGTCGGATCGCCGGCGTGGCAGAGTGCCGCTGGGACTGCCGGCGTTCCGGTGCTGCTGCGGTCTCCGGAAGGTCATAGCCCGCAACCGAGCGACGGGTTGGAGTCCATCTACGAGACGCGTCTCGAAGTCAAACTCGCCGAAGGCACCGGTGCCGAGTGGCGCGGTGGCCAGTTGATTTCGCACACGGGCGTCGACCTGTCGTCCGTGCAGCGATGGTTCGCCTCGGCGTCCGTTATGCCGATGGTCACCAGCGTGTCGCGCGAACAACTCGATCGCTGGCACCAACACGCCTGCTCGGTGTTGCCGGAAGACAATCGACCCGGCCATCTAGGACTGTGGTTCCACGTCAGCACCAAGGACGCAGCCAGTTGCGAAGCATTGCGCCAGCAACTCGCCAGCGAACCGCTGATCTCACACGTCTACCATCAGCCGCGCCTTTACCTGGCATCGGCGACCCCGACGGCAACACCATTGCCGCCACTGCCGACAGGGAACGACATTCCGCCGACCACGCCGTCGTTCGTCGCACAGCAGTTTGCGCAGTCGCCGGCACCGTTAGGGCACGGCTTCCGTTTGGCTGCAGGAGTTCTCGGCGCGCGGGGCCAGGGCATTGGCTTCCGCATGCTGGAGAACGGCTGGACGCTCGGCCACGAGGACCTCTGCCAGATGGTGTCCAGCAACGTGATTGGTGCGGTGCCGTCGTCAACGACGCTGCCTGCGCTGCACGGAACATCGGGTGGGTCGGTGGTGTTCGCAGATCGTAACGAGTACGGCATCACTGGCATGACCGATGAGGTCGAGGCCAAGTTGATCGGTATCGACATCAACGGAAGTTTCAGCAACGCCGTCTCGCTGGCGCTGCTGCACAGTCAGCCGGGTGACGTCGGCATGGTCGTCATCATGGTCTTGGTGTCCGCGCTTGGCCCGGGCACGTTCTTGCCGTTCGAGTTTTACCAAGCTGCGTTTGACGCGACCTTGACCGCGACAGCGAATGGCTTGCATATGGTTGTGCCAGCCGGCAACGGCGATCGCAGTCTCGATGACCCCGCGCTGCTTGGTCGCTTCGATCGCAACTTTCGCGATTCCGGCTCGATCATTGTTGGCGCGTCCGCTGGCGGCTTGTTGCAGAAGGCTTCGTTCAGCAACTGGGGGTCGCGCATCGATGCCCACAGTTGGGGTGACGGTGTGTTGGCGTGTGGCTACGGGACGATCTTCTTTCCGAACAGTGATCCGTTGCAGGCCTATACCGCGTCCGGCACTGGTACTTCGTCGGCTACGCCTCATGTCGCTAGCGTTGTGGCCGCGATCCAAGGCGCCTCGTTGCGGCAGAATGGACTGCTGTTGAGCAACGTCGAGGTGATCAACCTCCTGCACACGGTGGGGCCAACGACGCCTGACATCATCGGACGGCGCCCAGACGTAGTCGCGATCTTGCGGCAGTTGCAGGCCATCGATGGTCTCGAGATGGCCGAACCTGATGTCGCGCTTGGCGATACGATCACGGCGACGATGACCGGTCCACCCGGCTCGCTGGCGGCCATCTTTGGCGCCTTTGCGACCGGCAACTTCTCACTTGGCTTCAACCGCAACATCCACCTCGACCTCGGTGGCTTCGCGTCGTTGGGTGCGTTCGTGCTCACCACTGGCTCGGCCCAATACCAGTTGCCAGTGCCTAACAACGTCGCCCTGCACGATACGGATATCTACTTCCAGGCCGTGCGTCTGACCGGCACCCAGCCGCTGTTCGTTACGAACAGCTGCCAAGCAACGGTCCTGTAGTGGCCAAGCCACTCGGTCAGCCTCGCCGGCGCATGCCCGTGCGGCGGCGTCTGTGGTTTGTGG
>JBNMNW010000397.1:0-4094 GCA_051278165.1 Planctomycetota bacterium
GCTGGGCGACAAGGTCTACTTCTTCACCGGCGGCGGCTGGGCCGCTAATCTGGGCCTCTACGGCAGCGACCTCACATCCACGGGAACGCAGTTGGTCTCCCAGTGGTCTGCAGCGAACGGGATAGTCGCGGGTGAACTGACGGCATCGGGCACGCGCCTCTTCTTCACCTATTACGGCATCGACTGGTTCAACAACTGGTGGGCCGGTGGACTGTGGACGAGCGACGGTACCGCCGTCGGGACCCAGGGGTTGGCCGGCGATGCCGGAAGTTTTCAGCCGACTGGTGCCGGGGTCTTCTTCAATGGCTTGGATAACGCATTCGGTTATGAGCCGTATTTCTCCGACGGCACCGCCGCGGGGACCGTGCTAGCGTGCGACGTCAATCCAGGGGGAGGGAACAGCAGCCCTTCATCCTTCACCCTCGTCGCGGGCAATCTGCTCTTCTCGGCCGACATCCCGGCCTTCGGCCGCGAGCTCATATACATCTCGCAGCCAGCGGCCTACAGCCAGGACCTGGGTCTCGGCGCGACAGGCACGACCCTGAGTGCGACCGCGCCCGTGCTCGGCGGTAGCGTGATCTTCTCGGGTGAGGACACGCCGGCCGGAACGATCGCCGTGCTGGCCGTGAGCGGCCACATCGGCACCCCCAACCAGCTGTTCGTCGAGCCCGGGAACCTCTCTTGGATCGACCTCGCGACCTTCTCAATCCAGGGCGTCTTTGGGACGCCGAGCTGGAGCATCACCAAGGCGATCCCCGCCATCCCGAGCCTCGCCGGCGTCAGCCTCAACGTGCAAGCCTGGTACCTGCCCGCCACCATACTGCCGGCCAAGACCAGCAACGGCGTGCACCTCGTTATCGGCTCCTGACCGCGAACGCAGGGTCAAGTCATCGAGCCGTCCTGGCGTGGACCGTCGGGAGAGCTCGATGCTTGGAGGTCACGGGGTGTCCGCAAACTAAGCCTGGGTGTACTGGCCCAGCGATCTTCGGACGGCGCATCGGTCGACACGTGCGTCCGAAGTCCGCGATTCCAGTGTGTGAAACGCCGCGAGACTCGGCAAACCAACGCGTCGAGACCCAATCGATCACGAGCTGTGGCGGTGCAGGTACACTAGCGCCCGCGAAGCAATGACAGCGACCAAGCTGGGGTGTAGGTAATTCAAGCTGCGGTTCGGACCACCCGAACCCCACTCAGCCACAATCCCACCCCCGCGACACCCGGTCAACCCGCCCGTTTCACAGCGACCTCACCGAGCATTTCGCCCGAAACCTCACCCATAAACACACCGCTCCCCACAGCGACCCTGGGTGCCGCGGTCTAGTCAGCTAGCCCTCGCCCGCGCCCTCGCCAAAACACGCCCCGAGCCAGTCACCCCCAGAGTTCCGGCGGAGCCCGCGCGACCGCCAACTGCGGCGCTTGCTACGGCAATGCCATCGCCCGCAGCACGCGCTCGATCGAGTCCGGATCCTGAATGGCTGCCAGCAGCCGCGGCACAACCCTTGACCGGAGACTCGCAGCCGGTGCCAACACACCGTGATAGGTCACCAACTGTCGACGCGGTCTCGGCAGCCGTCAACGTTCGCTACTGCGACGCCCAGGGCAACCAGCCCCCCAAAGACCGTCTACGGCGGCCCCCTAACCGCTGGATCGCCGAAGAAGACCGAATCGTCCAAGTCCCCGGCCACACCTAGCCCCGGTTCTGTCAGCACGGTGCCATGTCAGTACGGTGCCAGGACAAAAAACAACAAACTGGTGCAGCAGCGGTGGCAGCATTTCTCAAGAACCGTGTCGCGGTTGCTAGCAGCTAGCGGATGGCGATGTGAGGGGTGCTATCAACCCCTCTGGAACACCCCATGAGATCTCTGCTCCTCGTAATTTCCCTGCTCGCCGCCTGCAGCCCTTCGAGCGGGAACGGTGACACCCCGCCCGCCCAGGTCGAACTCGGCACGCTTCCCTATCACCCGCTCGTCTACCACCTTGACCTGTCGATCCTGGCCTACCAGCTGCACGGCCAGTCGCTGGTGTGGCCGTTCGACGCGTTCTACGAAGAGCGTGCAGAGCCATTCGGCTCAACGCGCGACGACTTCATGGACAACGTGCGCGCGTGGGCGTTGACGCAGCCAAACTCGAGCGTGCTCGACAGCTATCGCGGTCCAGGCATTGGCCTCGATCAGAACGCCAGTCACGACCCGGTTCTCTACAATTACAGCCGTATCCATCCGTGGAGCAGCAACGTGATGAACGCGGATAGCGAGTGGACCGAATACCTGACGCCGCGTGAAATCACCGCGCGCATCAACCAAGTCTATGTGGCTTATCGCCACCGGCCGACCGGCGGCTCCGACGAAGTTCGCCTCGAAGCTTTGCCGCAACAGATCACGCCCGGCGATCGCGACGCCGATGCGTCCGACGTCTTGCTCGCCTTCGAAGGTGGCACGGGCGACAAGGGCGAAGCGAACATGCCCGCGTCGCAGAGTTTGATGGGGTTCGTGCTGCTGCGTTCGACTGGCGCGTCGAGTTACGACGTGCATGTTTCGTTCCGCGGCAGTCGCAGCGGCACGGCTGGGCGCGCGTTCTTCGAGGCACTCAGTACCAACAATGCGAGTGGCAACCCGGACTGGATCACCGACCTCGGCTTCGCGTCGGTGCCCGAGCCGCTGCGCAGTTCGATTGCGACGACCGGCAACGTTGCTCGCGGCTTTGCGACGAGCATGAAGTCGATCCTGCCGCAGTTGATTGCGTGCTTGCAGAAGACCGCGGAGTTGCGCGGCGGATCGCCCAACAACATCTACGTAACCGGCCACAGCCTCGGTGGCGCGCTCGCGCAACACTTCGCAAGCGCGGTTCTGATCGGTGATGACTACGGACCTGCAGGTTCAGGCACTGCGATGCCTGCAATGCTACGCAGCTGGCCTTGGTCCAACCTCAAGCTGATCACCTATGGCGCCCCGCGCGCCGGGGATGAATCCTGGGCTCGCGAGTTGACGACCGAACAGCTGCAGTCTCCCTACTACGATCGTGGCTTCGTTCCCTTTGACGATGACGCGCTGCGCAGCATCGATTCGAGCATTGGGCCGCGTCTGATCGATCCGTCGCGCCCCGTTGGCTATCGCGTCTTGATCTCGACCGACCCGATCACCAATGCCATTCCCGGCGAGGACGGGGGCCCGGTCGGACAGACGGTCTACGTCAACAAGACCGACAGCAGCACGAGCGTCTTTGGCGTGCCGTCGCCCGACGATCACGAACCGGAAGCCATTCGAAACAAGATCCTCGGTGCGACGGCGGATCCGCGCACGCCGCGGATTGCTTGGCGTTACCGGCCGTTGTCCGAGCTGCCACCAGAACGGTCCGAAGGTGAACGTGGCTCGCAGCTGGGCTTCCAAAAGCTTCGCGATGCGACACTGGATTACTACAGCTCGCGCGGACTTTGGTTCGACCAGACGGCGTTCGTCGCCGACTTCATGCAGCTACTGTTGTTGCAGTGAGTTCGCCCGCGAACGGCGCCGACTGGCGTTGGTGCATCAATCGCAAGGGTGCTCGAGCAAGCTGCCGATATGGGGGTTCCCCGATCCGCAGCGAGCCATGCCGAGCACCAAGTCCAGAGTCCATCCCAAGTACAAGACGAAGTATCGGGTCAGCAACTGGTCGGACTACGACCGATCGCTGGTCGAGCGCGGCAACCTCTCGATCTGGTTGTCGCCGGACGCGATCGCGCGGTGGAATGCCAAGCCTTCGGGGCGTCGCGGAGGGCAGCGCAAATACTCGGACCTAGCGATCGAGAGGGCGCTCACGCTGCGGCTCTTGTTGCAGTTGCCGCTGCGCCACACTGAGGGCTTCCTACGTTCGCTGTTCGATTTGATGGGGCTCGCGCTTGATGTTCCAGATCACACAACGCTCTCGCGTAGAACCAAGAAGCTGAAGGTGCCGCTACGGGTGCCGAAGAAGCTTGGCAGGATTGATCTGGTCATCGACAGCAGCGGCCTCGCGATCTTCGGCGAAGGCGAGTGGGCTGCGGCTAAACACGGCGGCAAGGGCATTAGTGGTTGGAAGAAGCTGCACCTCGGTGTCGACGGCGATGGCGTGATCGTCGG
>JBNMNW010000398.1:0-4069 GCA_051278165.1 Planctomycetota bacterium
GTGCTGTTCGCGTCTGCACCACCGATCGTGGGGTCGGAACTCGTAGCTCTTGCGCTGGTCTCTGCGACCGCGATTGCGACGTTCGGCACGTGGACGTCCGCTCGCCGCGAAGCCCTGCAGTTGGGCATCATCGCGACTTTGGGGCATGCGGTCTTGCTCGCGGCGTGGCTGATCTACTGTGCTCGCATCGAGCCAGTGGCGGGAGCCGCTGCGCCCATCGCGTTCTGGAACGTGCGCTTCCTGGCGCTGACGATCTTGGTTGCGTTAGTGGGCTTCGCGCGTTCTCGCTTGCCGATCAAGGATGGCGAGCAGCGTGTCGTGCTCGGCATCGTCTTGTTGGTCGCGAGCTACGTCGGCGGCCTGCTCGAGGTGCTCGACGTCAGCGCCGATTGGACGTTTGGGCCTAAGGCGGCGGCAACCAGCCTGTATTCCCTGCTGTTCGCTTCCGTGCTATTGGTCGCCGGCTTCCTTAAGCAGATGCTCGAATTGCGATGGATCGCGCTGGCTCTGTTTGCCGGCGTCGCGATCAAGGTTGCTGGCTACGACCTGAGCCAGGCGAAGACGCCTGTGCGCGTTTTGGTTACTGGCGTGTTGGGCGGTGTGCTGCTGGTGGTTGCGTGGGGTTATGCCCGCCGCAAGCGCCAATAGTCCGGCGACCGCTAGTGGCGCGTCGGCGCCGCACTTCGCAAGCCTGGTCGCTAGCGGTATCGCCGGCCCGCGAGGAACTGCACAACCATCTGTTCGGTTCGGTCATCGTGCGCAATCCAGTTGGCGGTCTTGGTCGGGAGTAGGATGACGCGGTCGCTGTGGGTCGCCGGATAAAGGTGGATCGCCTCACCGGTTTTCATTCGCCATTGGTGGTCGTCAAGGCCTTGTTGCAGGATGCGGATCTCGGAACCGACTTGGCAGCTGGTGCCTTGCATGCCATTCGGGGCGCGCAGTCCCGGGCGGTCCGTGTTCTGTGCCGCCACGGATACGACCGCGAACCCGCGCAGTTTGGCGAACTCGACGGCGGCTCGCAGCAGCCGTCCCGCGTGAAGGCTGTTGGGGTAGTAGGACGGATGCTGATGGCGCAACTCACCGGCGGCATGGACTTCAGGGTGCGACACCATGGTGTTGGGCAAGAACATCCGCAGGCTAGCGAAGGCTGCGGCGTCGACCTTGCTGCCGTGGAGGTCGAGCAGTTGCAGGCCCTTCCAAGTCGTAGCGAGCGAAGGCGCCAGCATGTCGCCAACCAATGCCGTTGCCGTGATGTCGGTCCTGCGCAGCGAGATGACTTCCAGCGTCGGGCACGCACGCAGCGATCGCAGGGCCGCGGCCCATCGCATTGCTTGTGGCCAGGGGTTGGCGCCATCCATTCTGTACGACCGCCAATCATCGAGAATGAGCACCCGCAAGTTCTTGAGGCGGTGGAGTTCAGTGAGGCTGTCGTTCGACATCTTCGCCTTCGATAGGTCGAGCGTATGCAGGCCCTTGATGCCTAGCAGGGCGGACATGTGTTGATCGCCGAGGCCTCGCGCACGCACGGTCGTCAGGTCGGTCAGCCATGCTGCGTTGGCTTCGATGTCGGCAGGCTTGACGATGCCCGATTGGCGGCGCGCTTGCTCTTCGGCCGGGTGTTGTCGTTCCGTAATCCAGGCGGCGAGTTTCTTGCTCGGCTGCCAGGCTCCGAGCCCAAGCATGCGCAGGCCGGGGTCCAGGTGCTTGTTGTAGGTGCAGACGAGTCGCCCAGTCGGCAGGTGCAGCGATATCTGATTGCGTTCGTGGACCGCTCTCCCTGCGGGCACGGACGTCTCAATGCCCTCTGCGAACTGATTACAGATGGCTGTAATGTCGTCACTCTCGATCGTCAGCAAGACGCGGTGGCAGTCCTCCCACGGCTCGGCCGAGATCCGGGTATCGGTTTTGAAGACGTGCGCGACGGTCATCGAGATCGCTTGCACCTGTTGGAGTAGTTCGCGGGCGTGGTCCGCATCGCGGGGCTTGATCAACGGCCCGTACGATGGCGCTGGATTCTGCACCGGGATCACTTCGTTGGAATCGCCGCCTGACATCATCCGGACAGCGATGACGGTGGAGATGCCCAGCAGCAGCGCGGCAGCAGCCTTCATTACTGGCCAGTGCGAGGTTCGAGCGGGCAGAGCTTTTGGCTGCGGAGTCTCTCGGCATACCTCTTCGAGCGCTGCTTCGAGAAACGCCTGGTCGAGAGCCTGTTGTTGGTTGGTCATGAGGATTCTCCAAGTCTTCGGCGAACGCATATGCCGAGGCTGTCCTTGGCACGCCGCAATGCGGTCTTGACGCCTTCTTCGCTGACTCCGAGCTTGGTCGCGATTTCCGGGCGCGTCGCATCGGTTGCATACCGCAGTTCGACCGCGCGTCGTTGGCGTTCGGGTAGCTCGCGCACGCACATGCGCAGCGCCTCGACGTAGTGGCAGCCGTCGTCGTCGCCGGCGTTGCGGATCCACACCGCTTCTAGTTCTTCCGCGTCCGCCAGCTCGATGCCGCTGCGCATCGCGCGCTTCTGCATGCGCATCAAATTCAAGGCGGTGCGTCGTAGCCACGCCGCCAACGCGGCTGCCCCACGGTCTTCAGGCGGTTGCTGCCACAGAGCCGTGAACGTCTCGTTGCTCAGTTCGTCGGCGGCCTGTTCTGAGCAGCCGAGGAACCGCAAATACCGCTGCACACCCTGTTGATGGGTTTGCACGAGCTCCGGTTGGAACTCGATTGGGCGGCTGGGCGTGACGGATGACACGGGTAGGTAATGCGCGCAAGCCACGCAATGGGGTCGGGATTCTGAAGAATCCCAATGGTAGCGCTACCAGACGGCTTCAGCGTAGTCCTTGAGGAACCGGCCGAAAACATGCTCGCCGGTCAGGTGCCCGCTGATGATCGGGTCACACACGCGGGCGGCGCCATCGACGATGTCGAGCGGCGGTTGGAAGCCTTCTTGCTCCTTGCGCAGGGCGTGCTCGGCCGGGTCCTCATCGGTGACCCAGCCGGTGTCGACGCTGTTCATGAAGATCCCCGAGCGCTGATAGTCCGACGCGGATGTGCGCGTCATCATGTTGAGCGCGGCCTTTGCCATGTTGGTGTGCGGGTGCTTGTCGGTCTTGGTGCCGCGATTGAATTGACCTTCGACGGCAGACACGTTGACCACATGCTTGTCGGCGCTCGCGACCCGTTCCATCAACGGCTTTAGCCGCGCATTGAGAACGAACGGCGCGACGGCGTTGACCAGTTGTACTTCCAGCAACTCGGGCGTCGACACCTGGTGCATGCGCAGTCGCCAGCTGTTGATCTTGCGCAGGTCGACTTGTTGTTGGTCGACGTCGTAGGTGCCTTCGGGGAACAGCGTCGGGTCGTGTTCGGCATCTTCATCGAGCACGATAAACTGCGACATCTCGGCCGCTGTGACATTGCGGTCCGGCTCGTTCGTCTTGGTTAGCGCCTCGCCGCCAGGGTTGGTCTCTGGCGCCCCGAGCAGCGCGCGTGCTGGTTCGGACAGGGCCTCGCTCGCCCGTCGTTCATCGGTTAGTAGGTGTTTGTAGAACGCAGCGGGACGGCGCACCGTCTGGCAGGCGTTGTTGATCAGGAAGTCGAGCCGATCGAGTGACTTGAGCAGGTGCGCGCACAGGGCTTCGACGCTCGGCGTATGGCGAAGGTCGAGTCCGTAGATCTTCAGGCGATCACGATACTCGGCGAAGTCCTCGCGCTCGGCGTAGCGTCGCGCGGCATCGGCGGCGAAGCGCGTCGTGACGATGACGCGGGCTCCGCAGCGCAGCAGCTTGAGCACGATCTCTTGGCCGATCTTGACGCGGCCGCCAGTGACGAGTGCGACGCGGCCGCTCAGATCGACGAGTTCTCCGCGCTTGTGAAAGTTGAAGTCGCCACAGCTCGAGCACATCGAGTCGTAGAAGAAGTGCACCTGCGAATACGGCTCTTTGCAGATGTAGCAGTGGCGCGGCTCGCTGAGCACGTTGCTGATGTGCGCGTCACGCAGTTGTGATTCGAGCAGCTTCGATTGCCGTTCGGCCGCCTCGCGCATCGGCAGTGCGTGCGAGGGCAGTGC
>JBNMNW010000399.1:0-4048 GCA_051278165.1 Planctomycetota bacterium
CCGCCAAATCCTCGCCGAATCCACCGATTCGACTGCGTTTCGGCGAACCAACCCGGTGCGAACGTCACGCACCTGGTCGATTCGCCTCCCGTGACGCAGACTCCTAGTGGCCTAGTCGAACTGCGGGCTACCAAGCTGGCATCTTGTTGCCTACTTGCTCGCGCTACAGGTCGTAAAACTTTAGATCCAAGCCCGTCGCCTGCTTGGTCCACGCATAGATCTGGCCGGCATGACCCGACGTGTGCTCGAGCACGTGCAAGATCGCGGACAAGCCGGTTTCTGCGTAGCCTTGCACGGTGCGGTTGGCGAGCAGTTGCTCGGTGCTGACGGTGTCGACCGTGTCACATGCCGTCGTGTAGACCTCATGCAGTCGGGACGATAACTGCGCTACCGACAAGCCGGTTTCGGTGGCGAACTCGGCATCGCGTTGCCGTTGATCGCGGACCTCGGTGAACTGCGCCATGATCCATTGCGTGGTATTGCCACACAGGTGCAGGATCAGGTTGGCAACTGAGTTGTTGTTGGCGCACGGTCGCTGCCAAACTCGTTCGTCGCCGAGTAGTTCGGCGCAGCGGGTGATGCGCGGCAGTTGCTCTTCGACCAGGCGGCGACGGAACTCTCGCTTGACCTGATTGGCCAGCGTGGTGACGGCGTCGTGACTCATGATGCCTCGTGACTCATGCCTCGTGACTCATGCAACCGGACTCATGCAACGGGGCCGCTCACGCGACTTCGTCGCTGTCGCTCTGCCGAGCAGTTGTGGTCTTGTGTGCTACCTTGCGGTCGCCGCGAGCTTGCTTGCGCACGTCGCCGAGTTCTTCTTCGAGCAGGGCCAGGCGCTGCGCGAGTGTGCGTTGTCGGTGGGTGAGCCGGCTCAGGCGGATCGAGAACTGAACCGCTAGTGCGATCAGGAAGATGATCGCTCCGAAGAACAGCGTGGACGCGGAGCTCGCGGCGCCGATCCATCCGGTCAGCGTCAGCAGCAGGTTCTGATTGAGTGCCAGCACGACGATGGCGACCGACGTGGCGATCCAGACCCACGAGTACTCTTCGCGCAACTTGCGGCGGCGAACTAGCTCGAACACGATCAGCCCGATGGCAATCGCGCCAGCAATGGCGACGAACTGTTGCCGTTCGTGCATGGGCTCGAGGTCTTGCAGCACGTGAAGCAGTTCGGCGATCATGAGACCCTCGCAACCGAGTCGGGTGTGCGCAGCGGCGTCGCGCGGCGAATGGGCATCATCATCAGCGTTAGCAGCATCTTGTATCCGTAGTAGGCGATGCGGGCGCCGCGGTGCATCGACAAGCCGCCGATGCGTTCGTGCATGACGACCGAGACTTCCCGCACGACGAGTCCGCCGCGATGATGCTGCACTAGCACGTCGGTGTCCGGATAGTCTTCGGGGAAGCCGTCGTTGACGACCGACGCGAGCGCGCGTTCGGATAGTCCTTGGAAGCCGCTAGTGGGGTCGGTGATCCTGGTGCCGATCCAGCGGCTAGCAATCCACGAGAACAGGCGCGTGCCGACGCGGCGTGACAGGCTGCTTTGCGGTGCATCGGCGGCGAGGTAGCGCGAGCCCAGCGCAATGTCGGCGCCAAGGTCTAGTGCTTCGATCAGGCGCACGAGCATCGCTGGGTCGTGCTGGCCGTCGGCGTCCATCTGTAGGACGCGCTGGTAGCCAGAGCGCTTCGCCGCGCAGTAACCGGAGTGTAACGCGCTGCCATAGCCGAGGTTGAATGGATGGCGAACGACGCGTGCACCGGCTGCCTGGGCTTCCAAAGCGGTGCTGTCAGGGCTGCCGTCGTCGACGACCAGGATGTCGATCGCGGGCAGCTTGTTTGTCAGTACCTGTCGGCGAACCGCTCGAACGACGTCGCCGACGCGTCCGGATTCACAGTAAGCAGGAATTACAAGGACGGTGGATGCGGGCACGGTTCGACTCTCCCGGAGTTTATGGGAGCAATGACTCGACCGCCAATGCTTGTTCTGCTTTGCGTTCGAGATGCTCAGCGGAACACTTCGCTCGGAACCGCGCTTAGGGCAGAATATACAGACGCGGGTCGGGCAAGGAATGTTCGCTCGGCCGCAGACCACGAACCTAAATACTCATGTTGATTCGCTCCGTGACCATTGGCCTGCTCGGCCTTCTCTTGACCGCTTGTGGCAGTACCCGCGACACCCGGGTTGATCCCGATGCCGCCGACTCTGTGACCGGCACCG
The DNA here is from genome assembly GCA_051278165.1 of Planctomycetota bacterium. Lineage (GTDB taxonomy): Bacteria > Planctomycetota > UBA1135 > UBA1135 > UBA2386. Next base: position 2,222 of record JBNMNW010000399.1, read on the forward strand.
GCCTTCAGAGCATGGATATCCGCACGATGGCGACGCGCATGGCGGCCGACATCAAGGAATACGGCATCCTCGCCCCGTCGCGCGACGGCGCCCGCGCGTCCTTTTACATCTATGAGATGGTCAACGACAGCTCCGATACCATCGACAAGACGCTGATCCTGACCAAGTTGCGCACCGACCTGTTCAAGGCCTTCCGCGGCCAGGTCAAGATCATCGATCGCTCGCCGAGTGCCAATGATCTGGTCGATGCCGAGCGTCGCATGAAGGAGCGCGGTCAGGTCTCGGGCGAGAACACCCGAAAGGTTGCCGGCAGTGACTACGTTCTGAAGGGCACGATGAAGAGCCGCGACCGCCTCGCGGGCAAGTTGAAGTCGTCGTACATCCTGGTGACGTTCGAACTGACGGACTTGGTGACGAGCGAGTTGGTCTGGACCAACGACTACGAGATGAAGACGGAGTCCGAGAAGTCCGTCATCAATCGTTAGTTTTCCTGGGCGTTAGTCTTTTTGGCGCCAGTTCTTCAGGCGCCAATTGCTCAGGCGTCAGCCCCTGGCGTTGCAGCTTCGGGCTAAGCAGCGCGCGACCACGCAACTCTCAACTTGCCACGTTCCTCGACCATGCGTTCTTTGCTGCTGGCAATTCTGGCGGCAATCCCGGCCACCGGCTGTGCCATTTCGCAGCCGGCTGTGCCCGTCTCTAGCTATCTCGCTGGCAACTACGCCGCGGTCCAAGAGTTCGCAGAGAAGGCGGCCGTCGAAGGCGCGGCTGAGAACCTGGCCATCGTGCTCAACGTAAAGGGGCAGTGCCAACTGGCGCTGGGGGACGTGAATGCGGCGCGGCAAACGTTCCTGAGTGCCGCGCAGATCATGGGCACGTGGGCGACCGATGGCAGTGAGGCGACGGCGGCGATCATCGGCAGCGAGAGCAGTAAGACCTACAAGGGCGATGCCTACGAGAAGGCCATGAACGCCTTTTACTTGTCCTACTGCTACCTGCAGAAGGGCGAGCCTGACAATGCGCGCGCGGCGTTGAAACGTGGCATCTTGATGGATGCCGAAGTCGCCGACGAGAAATACCAAGCTGACAACGCGCTGTTGTTCTGGATGGCCGGTCGCATGAGCAAGCTCTACGGCGGCTCTGGCGCCGATGGCTACTTCAAAGAGGCGCGCGTCGCGAATGAGTTCGCGATTGCCCACGAGTCGCGTGGCGTTCGCAACAACCCGTTGCTGCAAACGCCCACCAAGGGCAACCTGGTGCTGCTGTTCCCGATCGGGCTTGGTCCCGAAAAATACGGCGACGGTGGGCAGGAAGAATTGGCGCAGTTCCGCTCGCAGGGCCATCCAGCCGCCGTTGCGCAAGTTTCAATCGACGGCAAGTCGCTTGGCCGATCAACCATTCTCAGTGACGTCGACTACCAAGCGCGAACGCTCGGTGGCGTCGCGATGGCAGGCATTCGTAAGGGCAAGGCCGTGTTCAAGACGTCGGCCAATATCGCCGGCACGATCTTGCTAACCAACGGGCTCAATAATCGAAACAATGGGAACCGGGACGCGAAGAACGCGCAGGCGATCGCTGGCGGCGCGTTACTGATTCTTGGTGCTTTGACGGCAACGGCTGCTGATGTGCGCCATTGGCCGACCTTGCCATCGACGGTTCAGGTGCTGGCGGTAGACGTTGCACCTGGTGAGCACGAGTTGCTAGTCGAGTTCCTCGACGGTCGCGGCAATGGCTTGCCCCGGCTGCAACACAGGCTGCAGGTAACCGTTCCAGCCTCCGGCGAAACCTGGCTACTCGTGCCTTCGCTACCTCCTGGCGTTCCTCAGCAAT
>JBNMNW010000400.1:0-4048 GCA_051278165.1 Planctomycetota bacterium
CACGATGGTTGTGTCCGGTGGGCAAGCCAGCTACGGCCTCACGGTCCCGAACCAAGCGAATCTGATCGGCTTCGAACTCGCAGCGCAGAGCTCGGTGTTCGCGCCGACAGCTAACGCATTCGGGTTTATCAACTCGAACCGCCTGTTGCTGAGCCTCGACTACTGAGAAAGGCGCACGCGACCCGCTCGCAATCGGGGTGTAGGTTTAGCTACTCGGTCAGAACCAGCATCCGCTCGTTGCCCGTCGCCGCGCTCGAGTTGGCAGCTGATCGTTGCCACTGACCCCAGCGTGGGGCCCGATGACCACAGCCATCGGCGACTCACGCGTTGGCTGGTTTGCCGACTTCGAACCCAACCACCGATCTGGTTACTCGGCCAAAGCCTGCAACGATTGGTCATCGACGAATCGGAACTGGCCAATTGGGCCCGTAATAGGCTCGATCCGACTTTGCGGACACTGCGAGGCCGTGGTGGCGGTGCTCGCTACCTCGCGCACACGCATCGACCGAGCAAGGTTGTCGGAGTCGATTTCTCGAAGAGTGCAGTCGAGCTTTGCCGCAAGTCACACCGCGACGTGGCGAATCTCGAGTTCGTCACCGGCGACGCCGAAGACCTGCCGCTGGACGATGCATCTTGCGACGTCGTGATCAACGTCGAGAGCAGTCACTGCTATGGCAACGTCGACAAGTTCTTTGCGGAAGTCATGCGCGTGCTGCGCCCAGGAGGCCATTTCGCCTGTGCCGACTTTCGATCGCTGGCTGACATGAAGCAGCTCGAAGCAACGCTCGCGTCCCTTCCTGGCTGCAAGCTGATCGAGTCCGTCGATATTACGGAGAGGGTTGTGGCAGCGCTGGTGAGCGACGATGTCAGGAAGCGCCGGTTGATCGAGGAGATCGTGACGCCGCGCCTCAGGCACATCTTTGGCGAGTTTGCCGGGCTTAGCGGCGGGCAAATGTTCACGAGCCTGCAAGAGCGCGAGACGGTCTACTATCGCTTCTTGTTGCAGAAGTGATGTATTTGGGTGTTGGGTCGCTTGTGAGGTGGCGCGTGCGCGAGGATTGTTTGTGGGGCGGTTTACATCGCCGTATCGCGTCGACGGGGATTGAGTCGCTGGGCAAGACTAGAGTCGGATCGTAGGGATCAACGTAACCACTCGGGCGGCAGGCGCAGTTCGAGGCGTTGGTCCGCGCCGGCTTGCACCACCAGTTCTCCGAGGAGAAGCCGGTGCTCGGCAAGTGGATCTTCGATACCGGCTGCTTGGCCTTCCCGCCGAATGCGCGTTCGATCTTCGCGGTTGTCAATTCGTTTGGGGAAGATCGCAAACGACCAGGTGCCGGGAGGAAGCTGCAGCTCAACTTCGCCGTCGGCACCGGTGGCTGGCTGGTAGCGGAAGGTCTCGCCTGGCCGCGTGGCCATGAGCATGAGCCGCGACAGCGGTGCGCCGTCCGGATCGAGCACGCGTAGACGTACCCGGCCCGAGGTTGCGTGGAACTCACAGGTTGCTGTTTCTCCTGAAGTGACGTCGACGGTTTCCGGTGCGGTCAGGCTGATCGCACGTTGCTCGGAGGAAACGGACATTTCCAGCGAGTAGCGGCCTTTCGCAGCCTGCACCGTGAACTTGCCGGTGCTGTCGGTAGTGGCTTGGAGGTGTCGACCGTGGCCGGCTGAAACGAGCGTGACGGGTCGATCCGCGAATGGAGCGCCGTTCCACAGAACAGTGCCTTCCAGGGTGCCAGGTAGTAGCCACGGTATCTTGACGATCAGCTCGCTCGTCTGCCCTTCGATTAGCGTGACGGAACCGACGCTCGCTTGGGTTCCTTGCCCGTTCAGGCTGACGTGCCACGCGCCGAGCGGAAGCCCGCCTGCTGCGAACGCGCCATCGTCGGCAATCGCGAGCGGCTGGTTGCCGGTGAGATACACACTGGGTGACGGGAACCGTCCGTGACCTTCGGCAGCGGCGAGTGTCAGGAACGGCGCGCGTGCCCCGAATGACTCTCCTGGCTTGAGGCCTGCGAGCCGACGGAGTTCGTCGAGTGCGGTTAGTGGTTCGATGCGTCCGTGTAGGCTGGCGCCGGCCTGCACCACGATGCGCAGTTCGCCCGGTATGTCGAGCCGAACAGATTCCACGAGTTTCGGCAGGTGCGTTTCCGACTCGGCCTGTAGCAGATACTCGCGGCCGCCCGGGCCGCGCAGCCTGGCTCGACCTTGCGCGTCGGTAGTGGCCGAGGCCACTCGCAACACACTTTGCGGCGCGCCGGCGTTGAATAGCCAAGTTTCGTAGTTCATCACCGATCGGTAGGTGTTCCACGGGCTACCAAATAGATCGCACGCGCTGACCGAAGTGCCAGCGACGGGCGAGCCGTCGGCAAGCACTACGCTCACGACTCGTTCCGCACTTGGTTGCCGCACCAGATCCACGCGGGTTGCGCGGATCGTGTCGACTTGCAGCGGTGCCATCAGCACGTCGGCACCCGGGCGGTCTGGGAAGTCGACGACGATTAGCCACTTGCCGCGTAGTAGTCCGGGCACGACTGCGATGCCATCCTGGTGGCGACCTTCTGCACGCACGCGACCATCGTCGCTGCCGTAGCCGCCTCGCTCGCGCGGCACCATGCGCACCGTGAACCGTTCGATGGCGCGTTGTTGTGGATCGGTGACGCGCACGGTCAGTTCAGCACCGCGCACGACGCGCAGCGTTACGTCTTCTGTGCCCCAGGCCACCTCCACGGGTTGCACGTTGCATTCGTGCTCTTGCGCGCGCACTACCAGTGGGATGGTCGCCGCCTTCGGAGTCGTATTGGCCCGCAGCAAGAACGTGCCGTCGCGACGTGTTCGTGTCTCGAACCGTCCAATTTGGTCGGTGTCCGGTGTTCCTACCTCGACGTTCGCGACCGGTTCTTCGTGATCGTCGAGCACGCGACCCGAGACATGCGGGATGTCCGCCAGCGACTTGACCACGATCTCCAACGCGTGGTCGCGTTCTTGTAGCGATAGGCCGATCGTTGGCGGGGAGACCAGTTCTTCGCCGGAGACGTAGATCGTGTAGGTACCCTCGGGCAAGGAGGTGCTTGCTAGGAACGTTCCATCACCAGCCGAACGAAACGTGGTTGCGAGTGCAAGGCGAATCCGCATCGAACGCTCGCCGTCGGCTGCCGTCGCATCTGTGGCTGTTGTGCCGTCTTGTTTAGGTTGGACGCGGACACTTGCCTTCGCCATGGGCGCGCCGCGTGAATCGATGACGCGCCCGCGCAGCGTGATTCCAGGACCTAGCTTGACGTCGCCGACATCGATGACCGATCCCGGGTCGATTGCATCCCAATCAAAGTGCGTCGCGACCAAGCCATCCGTGCGCAGCGTTAGCGTTAGCGTGAACGCGAACGGTGGCGGCGGCACGAATGAGATTGAGAAGCGGCCGCCGGCACCGGTCTTGAGTACTATGGCGTTCGTCCAAACCGGTGCAGTGTCGTGGGTCGACAGCCACAACTTGCCGCGTTCGCCTCTTTCCAGGTAGCCGTAGATGGATGCCGCAGCGCCGAGCAGCGCATTTCCGGATGCGTCGACACAACGGCCAGTGACGGTTGCCGTTCGCGGCTCGTCGCTGTCGATGACGGTGCGGTTTGCGTCGGCTAGCGAATCGTTCGCGTCATGTGTTGCCGCTGGTGCAGTCTCAGCGTTGGTCTTTGGCGACGCTTGTTCCAGAAGAACTTCACCAGTGCCAGCGCTAGGCATCGGCAGCGATTCCGCGGACCACAGCCAGTAGGCGAGGGCGATGGTAGCAAACGCAAGTGCGATGACGACGAAGATCCGTACGGACATAGGGAGTGCCATGATTCGTTGCCGCTCTCCGCGAGCAACGTGGACAAGTTAGTACGGTGCCTGGACAAAGTTAGCACGGTGCCTGGACAAGAAACAACATCATCGCTGATTAGCGGTGCTGGTGGTGCGTTCGAGCCCTCGCCGGCGTCAACTCCGGCGCGTGGAACGGCAGTTTCACTTCGCGAAGCACCTTCTCGACCGACTGTGGATCCCGGCTTGCCACGAGCAGTGT
>JBNMNW010000401.1:0-4003 GCA_051278165.1 Planctomycetota bacterium
CTCGGCCTTGGCACGGACCGTGCTCTCAGGAGGGCAGCAAGCTCGCTTTGAGCCCGCCAATCACTCCCGAGCAAAGACTTCAACGGACCCTGTCATGCCACGCATCCCCGCCATCGATCCCGCCGCCGCCACCGGCAAGCAGAAGCAACTACTGGAAGCCGTGCAGAAGAAGATGGGCAAGGCGCCCAACTTGATGCGCGTGCTCGCCAACGCCCCCGCCGCGCTGCAGGGCTACCTCGACCTGAGCGGCGCGCTCGGCACCGGCACGCTCAGCGCCAAGGCCCGCGAACAGATTGCGCTGACTGTCGCCGAGATCAATCACTGCGACTACTGCCTCAGCGCCCACACCGCGATCGGCGGCATGGTCGGACTCAGCGACGACGAACTGCGCGACGCACGCTCCGCGAAGGCAGCCGACGCAAAGACCAACGCCCTGCTCACCTTGACCCGTGCGCTGGTCGTCGACCGCGGCAACCTCAGCGACGATGAACTCACGTCGGCGCGCGCAGCCGGCATCACCGACGGCGAGATCATCGAGGTCACCGCCAACGTCGCGCTCAATATCCTGACGAACTACGTCAACCACGTTGCCGAAACCGTCGTCGACTTCCCGCACGTCACCGCTAGCACGGCAACCCGCTAGCGGCGTCGCAGACTTGCGCCGCTAGCGGCGTCGAAGGCTGGCAAACGCAGTTCGTTTAGCCGTCGGCCAGCCACTCGCAGCAACACGCAACCGAGACCCAACATGGCACGTGAATACCTTCGTCAAATGCTGACTCCCTCAGTGCGGGCGGCGCAGCAAACCTACTACGACCGCTCCTATCCAGATCAAGGCACGCACTCGATCAAGGAAGCACTCGGCCCCAACGAACTGGCGTTCTTGGCCGAACGCGACTCGTTCTATATGGCTACGGTCACCGAAGATGGCTGGCCCTACATGCAACATCGCGGTGGGCCAAAGGGCTTCTTGGTCGCCAACACACCGAACGAACTACTGTTCGCAGACTACGGCGGTAACCGCCAACTGATCAGCGCTGGCAGCGTGCAACAAGAACCGCGCGTGAGTCTGTTCTTGATGGACTACGCCAATCGCACCCGTCTCAAGATCATCGGCACCTGTGAAGTGCTGGACGCGCGCAAGCACCCCGAACTTGCAGCGCTCGCCGCGCCACCAGGCGGCCACGCAGCCGAACCCGAACGCGTCTTTCGAATCCACGTGCATGCCGAGGACTGGAACTGCCCGAAGTACATTACGGAGCGCTACACGCGCGTCGAGATCGCCGAGCTGATGACGCCGCTACAAGAACGCATCAAAGAACTCGAAGCGCAGGTCGAACAGCTCACCTAGGAGTCTGCGTCACGGGAGGCGAATCGACCAGGTGCGTGACGTTCGCACCGGGTTGGTTCGCCGAAACGCAGTCGAATCGGTGGCTTCGGCGAGGATTTGGCGGGCCGACATGGGGTCAAGGGTGCGTGCATGGCGGTTTGCTCTCCCGTGGCGCAGACTCCTAGCGCTCGCGAGCGCGGCGACAGCGCCTATTCTTCCTGATCGTCGCCATCGCTCGAACGATAGATGAACGGAGACCAGGAAGGTTCTAAGGATCGCCAGGCAGTCGGACACCCGAAGACAGCCAAGTCGTGGCATAGTGTGCCAGCCACCGATCAACGTGAGTCGCCAAGCACGACTCGCACGCGACCCTGAACCTAGACTGCCCATGACCAGCTCCGCTGCCCGCATCACGGTTCGTCGCAACGACGAAAGCTTTGGCCCCTACAGCATCGCAGACGTCAACCAACTGCTGATGTCCGGCCGCCTCGACGGCGACGACCTCGCCTGGCTCGAAGGCACACCGGACTGGACGCAACTGCGCGCGATCCCCGGCGTGCTCGCGGTGCCACCCGTGCCAGGATCGGCTCGCCGCGACGAGCAAGACGACGACCCCGAGTGCTCCGACCGCCTAATCTTGCCAGCCTTCTTGATGGCGTTCTTCGTCGGCCCACTCGGCGTGCACCGCTTCTACTGCGGCAAAACTGGCTCCGGCATCGCCATGCTGGTCTTGACCCTAACGATCGTCGGCATCTTCATCAGCGCCATCTAGGCCTTCATCGACTGGATCGTCATCGTCTCCGGCTCATTCCGCGACAGCGAAGACCGCCTACTAAAGAAGTGGACGTAACCAGCGCGACAGTGCCAGGCACAGAAACAACTCATTCCGAATCGGTGCACCGCTGCGATGGTCCGGCGAGTGCCCTTGCAGCACCGACACCAGGCGACCGTTCTTAGTCGCGCACGTCTGTTGCACGCCCTTGAGCAGCAGACGTGCAGAGGTGGATGCCCCAGCCCGGCGCATGCTGGCGAGCATCGTGCTCCTGGCCAACCCACCACGACGAGCGCGCATCCCAGAAGACCATGTCGAGCAGCGCAGTGGAAATATGTCCGATTGCCTCGCGTAGCCGACGCCCGCCCATGACTAGTTCAGCCGCCCGCATCACCGTTCGCCAAAACGACCAGAGTTACGGCCCCTATTCGCTGCAGGAGGTCAACTCCATGCTGACCTCCGGCCGCCTCGATCGTGACGACCTGGCCTGGGTCGAAGGCAGTCCCGACTGGACCAGCCTGCGAGCCGTTCCTGGCGTGCTCGCCGTGCCGCCACCACCGCCAAGGGCGTCGCGAACCTCACGAACACGACAATCGTCACGGCGAGCGTCACGGCAAGACCCTGACTACGACCCCAACGCCTCGGATCGAACGATCGTCGCCGCGTTCTTGATGGCCTTCTTCATCGGTCCATTCGGCATCCACCGCTTCTACGTCGGCAAGACCGGCTCGGGCATCGCGATGCTGCTCCTGACCCTGACGATGGTTGGCGCCATCGTCACCGTCATCTGGGCCACGATCGACTGGATCATGATTATCGCTGGCGCATTCACTGACGCCGAAGGCAAGCACCTGAAGCGCTGGACCTAGGCCGCCCCTACAACCAGACCCCACCCCCTATGCACGAAGAACACCGCCCAGCGTTTCACGCCTACCGCCGCTTCTTCCTCGTGTGCATCAGCATGCTGATGATCATCGGCGGGTTGCTCATCTGGGTCTGGAACGGCCCCGGTTCGGCGCTCGTCAAGAGCGCACCACCATTCGCAATCGAGCGTCAGGTCGATGGCTCGTGGCCCTCGATCCCCAACGACACGGACGGCTTCATGTGGAGCCTTGATGTCAGCAAGCGCGAGAGCAAGACCAACTTCACCTCGAATCAATCGGCCAGCAGCGCCACGGGCGCACGTATCGCCTCTCGCTCGATCGCCGTGCTCAACACGAGCAATGAAGCTCTCGCCGACTTAGTCGCGCGCGGCGTCATCGCAGGTCTGCAGCTGGACCCCGAGATCCAACGCATCTCCTACGCACCCAAAAACGGCACCACACCAGTGGGCGAACTCGCGCCAGACATCGTCATCACGATCGCGGTTGGCAACCACCAAGAAGACACGATGGCCGGCAGCGGCACGATGAACTCGAAGGTATCGGTCACCATGAGCGACCAGGTAGCACGCGGGCTCAGCTACACCATGAGGCCCAACCAGGCTCCCCATCGTGTGCACTTCCGCATGGCCCTCAAGTCGACGACCGATGTCGAGCAGGATGGCATTGCCACGCCTAACGCACGATTGAAAGCGGCCGCAAAGGACCTCAGCAAAGGCATCCTCGATCGCCTCCGCGACTCCATTGACAAGTTGCGCAGCGAACACGGCATCTTCCCGGAGTTGCCCGCGACGTTCTATCCCGACTATCGATTACTCGACGAGTCCCAGTTCGACGTGCGAACGGTCTACGCCGCAAACGAGCCCTACCGCTTGGTCGCATCGTGGCGCGACCGTTTCGCGCACAACATCACGTGGTGGCATGGCGTCGTGGCTGGCACCGAAGATGCCGCGATCGCGCGCATCAGCGCCCGCTTGCAAGAGGCCGGCTTCACGCTCAAGGAGCCAGATAACAAATACGACC
>JBNMNW010000402.1:0-4002 GCA_051278165.1 Planctomycetota bacterium
ATCACCTGACGCACAACGCTGCCCAGCCGTTGGATGCCGAAGCATCGCGCAGCCTCCCGCGCCAGATCGTCACTTGCCAGCGCATGGTGCTGCCGCAGCAACCACGCCATCGCCGACACGACCTCGACAATCGGTAGCTCATCGATCGCGCGCTCTTCTTGTTCGTTGCGCGGCACCCGAAAACCACGGAAGCCACCGCGTTGTTCCGCGGCGTTCCACAGCACACCGTCGTCTTCCACGGCCGCTGCTGGCAGAGCCGAACGCACTCGCTCGCGGACGCGGTCGGTGACGCGGTTCACGTCCCACTTGCCGGCAAGCGTGCGGACTAAACGATCGAACGCGATCGGAGCCTCCACCGCCAAAACGCTGATCGCCATTTGTTGATCACTGTCCGAACGGCCCACATCCGCCGGCACATAGGGACGCGGCCCATCGGGGTCATGTGGCGCTTCGATCACCTGCTCTGGCGCGGCGTCATCTTCCGGCAGTGATTCTGGCGCAGGCTCATCGCCGGCGGCTTGTGGTTCCGACGCCGGTGACGATTGCTCGATCGTGGCTTCAGCCGATACCGGTGCCTCGACTTCCGATTCATCGATCACCGACTCATCGACTACCGCCTCGCCCGCATCCGCCACTGCAACGTCTGGCGGCGCGACCGACGACTCAATGCGCGCAGCATCGACTTCACGAAGGGCCGTGCGCGCGAGTTCGATCTCTCCTTCGATGCGGTCCAGCTCGCGCCCAGGATCGTGCCAGTAGTCCGTCGACCAGATGCGCGACAGCTGCCAACCAAGGCTACGCAATACCGACGCACGCAAGCGGTCGCGATCGCGCGCCGTCGCGGCGGAGTGATAGGTCGCACCGTCACACTCGAGCCCGATCAAGTAGCGGCCAGGCGCTTCGGGATCGACGATCGCGAGATCAATGCGGTAACCGGAGCAACCAACCTGGCAGTGCACTTCGTGACCACGACGGCGCAGTTCGTCACGCACCGACGCCTCGAAGGGAGAATCGACTTCGCGCGACGGGTCGTGTTCGACGGCACCAATCAACGCCGCCTCGCCACGCATCGCGTAGTCGAGGAAGTAGCGCAGATGCCGAGCACCGGTCGCCTGCGTACGGTTCGCGATCTGCTCTGGGCCAACCGAGGAGAACACAATCAACTCCCGGCGCGCGCGGGTCACGGCAACATTGAGGCGGCGCTCGCCACCTTGCTGGTTGAGCGGCCCGTAGTTCTCGTAGATCTTGCCGGCGGCATCCGGGCCGTAGCAAATCGAGAACAGGATCACGTCTCGCTCGTCTCCCTGCACGTTCTCGAGGTTCTTGACGAACAGTTCCTCTGCCGCCGTCAGCAGCGCTTGCTCCAAGGACGGATCGGCGCGGCGTTCGGCATCGAGCAAGTCTTCGATCAAGGTCTGCTGGGCGCGACTGAACGTCACGATGCCCATGCTCAAGCTCGCTTGGTATGGATTGCGCAAGCGCTTGACGACGGTGGCCACCAAGGCATCGGCTTCGATACGGTTCTGCTGCGTGCCCGCGCGGTCGTAGACACCATCGACGCGCACGCAGCGAACGCCGGCTCCATCCGACGCAGCACGCGGCGCCGGGAACGTCAACAGGCGGTTCTGGTAGTAGTAGTGATTGCTGAACGCGATCAACGACTCGTGGCGGCTGCGGTAGTGCCAGTCGAGATGCATGCGCGGCAAGCCGGCCGCGCCACACTCATCGAGCACGCTCTCGAGATCCTCAGGGATCTGGTCGTCATTGCCGTCATCGCCCTCGGCGGCGCGCTGGAAGAAGTTCGTCGGCGGCAATTGCTTGCTGTCGCCAACCACGATCAACGAGTCACCGCGGCCAATCGCTCCGACCGCATCCCACATCGGAATCTGCGACGCTTCATCGAACACGACGAGGTCAAAACGCTGGGCATCGCGTGACAAGTACTGGGCGACCGACATTGGGCTCATCAAGACGCACGGCGACAACTTTGGCCACAGCCCACGGATCTCCGACAACAGTCGGCGCACTGGCTTGTGTCGGCGCTGCTTCTTGAGTTCGCGCTCGAGCACGCCGAGTTCGCTACTCGCTACCTGCGTATCGCGCAACTGCGGCAGCTTGGCGGCGAGGCGCGCGACGACGACTTTAGCGCCAAGTTCGATGCTCTGCCGATCGAGTTCGGCGAACCGAGCGATCGCTGCTTCGTGGTCTTGGCCGCGGAACATCGCCAGCGACGGTTCACGCCGGTGCACGAGATCCAACCAACCTTCGTAGAGCGAGCGCTCATAGGCAGGCCGCAGCTCGTGCACGAGCAACGCACCGCACGCATGCTGGTCAACGAGCACCGTCAACGATGCCTGGTGTGCGGTTTCGGCAGCACGTCGGTAGGCACAGTGATCGCGCAGGGACGTGCGATGTTGCAGCCAACCGGCCGCACGCCGTTCAACCTGAGCGAGGTAGTCCGGTGCGTCGTCTTCGCCAAACGCATCTGGTAGCGACAGTTCAAGGAAGTTCTGCACCTGACTGCGCGCCGCCTGCAGTTCGTCGTGCGCTGTGAACAACGTGCCGCACAACTGCGGCAATGGACTCGCGCCATCAGCCAACGCCAATAGGTTCTGCGCGACGGCATCGAGCACTGCACGATCGGGCTGGAGCGAGCCTGGCAGCAGACGCAGGATCAGCTGGCGAATCTCGCGCGTCTGTTGCAACGAACGATCGATGCCTTGCCAATCCGCGAGGCTGTCACGCCAATCGCCGGCCAAGCCCTGCATCGCGACGCTGCAGGCCTGCAGCAGTCGCTCTTCATCACGCACCCGCAGGGCCAGATCGAGGTCGTCGCGGATCGACACCGCCGACGGCAAGGATGCGGTCGCAACACCTGCCACTACCTGTTTGTGGGCGCGCAATCGCCACCAGCGGAACAATACAAACGACTCCGCGTGCAGCCGGTAACTGGCCGCCAACGTGCCGAGATCTAAGTCCAACAAGTCGCGTCGCCAACGCGGTGCAAGTTGGTCCCAAAGATCATCCCGGCGGTGGCCGTAGGCAATCGCACGTTCGAGGTCCTCATCGAACTCGCGCCAATTGCTCAGCTGCAGCCAAGCTGCCGGCGGCAGCGACGGCGCTTGCAGAGCACGCAACAGTTCGAGCAGCGTCGCTAGTTGCGTCGCTGACGGACCGACGCCTGCGGCAGTCGATGCTTCATCAACAACGGGTAGTTCACCAAAGACTGCCGACAAGCCAAGTGTTGCGACCACCGGGCTCAGCGCGTCCCGCATCGCCAACGCCGCCACGTGCAAACGTTCTGCCATCGGCACGACATCGCGCTCCACCGCCGGCGTCCAGTCGCCGCGCTGCACGCCCCACCACGGAGCCTTGTCAGGCACACCGAATCTGCCCGATGCAACAATCAGGGCTTCGAGCGCCTGCTGGGCATGGGTGACATCCTCGGGCTTGCCGGCGAGCAGTTCTGGCAACGGCAAACGCTTAGCTTCCCGCAGGTGAACCAACTGCGACATCGCCTGATGCACCGACCAACCGTGTTCGCGGCGTTTGTGCAGCGACAGCACGAAGTCATTCAACGCCGTGCGTTCGGTCTGCAAGTCCGTCGCGACTTGCTGCCAATCACTCGGCGCGCGCCGATGACCAAGTTCGAGCGTGGCGCGAAGTTGCTCGAGCACGGCCTTGGGACCGCTCTTGCTTGAGTGCAGTTCTAGGCAGAACGGGCCAAGGCCGACATCCGCCAAGCGTTGGTAGACGACTTCGAGTGCCGCGCGCTTCTCAGCGACAAACAGTACGCGTCGACCGTTGGCGAGACTCTGCGCGATCAGATTGGTGATGGTCTGCGACTTGCCGGTGCCCGGCGGACCTTCGAGCACGAATGATCGTCCAAGGGATCCCGCCATCACCGCAGACAACTGCGAGCTGTCCGCGTCCTTCGGGCAGAACACGTCTTCTGGATGTAAGTCGTCGAGTTCGTCGCGCGCGTATTCGGGTATGTCCTGC
>JBNMNW010000403.1:0-3987 GCA_051278165.1 Planctomycetota bacterium
ATGGACATGGATCTAGGCCTGAAGACGGTCGTTTTGGCCGGGTCAAGGCGCTTCTGCGCCACCCGTGCCGCTAGAAGGCCCGGCCAACTTGGAAAGTAACGCCAGATGTTCTTCTCTCTCGGTTTGCACCATTGCCTCGAGCCCAAACCGCCGCTAACGTGCCCGTCCCTATTCCTGCCCAGGCGCCTCACGGCGAGCAAGCGGGGAGCAACAGTGCGGAGGGGTGACCGAGCGGCTTAAGGAGCTCGCTTGGAAAGCGAGTGAGGGCCAAAAGCCTTCCGGGGGTTCGAATCCCCCCCTCTCCGCCATATTCACACGGCTCGTGAAGGTGGGACCTGTCGGGTCCCGAGCAAGGGAGCGGCGTGAACCTGGTCAGGTCCGGAAGGAAGCAGCCATAAGCGTGCGGCTTCTTGTGCCCGGGGTGCCTGATGGGTTCCACCTTCGCGGGCCGTGTGATCCTTTTCCTTGCCCTGTTTCCTCCACAGGTGCTGACGGAATTAGCCCGCCATCAAACGGATGTGCTGCGGATCCACCGTGCTGCGGATCGATTGTGCTGCGGATCGATTGTGCTGCGGATCGATTGTGCTGCAGATCCACTGCGCCGTAGATCGACTGCGCCGTAGATCGGATCCTGGCAAAATGGTCCGTTTTGGATCTGACCGCTCGAGGCCTGGCCGTTCGGGGACTAGCCCTTAGCTGAACTGCGCGGCACGGTGCCTTCGTCGACTCGATCCCGCAGTAATCCGGCGTCGCGGCGAGCCCGACGCTCGGCGTCTCGCGCCTCACTACCCTCGGCCGCCAAGCCAAAGATGCGCGGCAACCTGGCCTGCAGCAATGAGGTCACTTCGTAGGCGGACCCGCCAGCAGGCACCCGTTCTTCGGCCCAGATCCTTTGATCGCCCATCGCGCCGATCAGCACGACTTCTTCGCCAAACACAACCTGCGGCAAGTCGGTCACGTCGACCACCGTTTGGTTCATGCTGATCTGGCCCACAATCGGCGCCCGGCGGCCTCGCACCAAGACCTCGGCACCGCGCCACAATTCGCGCGACAAACCATCGCCGTAACCGATCGGCAGCAACGCCAACCGCGTCGGCCGCTGGCACGTGAACGTGCCGCCGTAGCCGATTCGATCGCCGACCTGAGCGTCCCGCAAGCCAACGACGTTTGCCTTCAACTCGAGCGCCGGCAGCAGCGCACCTGCGGCAATGTTAGGCGGCAGCCGATCGCTGCCGGTCGCCATCGCGGCCAACTGACCAGACGATTTGCGACGCGGATCAAAGCCATACAGCCCACCACCAATGCGAACCGCATCGAGGCTCGCTTCGGGCAGCATCATCGCACCAAGGCTGTTGCAGATGTGGCGGCGAACCCCGCGCAACGCCGGCACCGCCTCGATGGTGTTACAAAACAACTCGAACTGCTTGCGCATGCCGTCTTCGTCGTGACAACCAAGCCCGGCGAAGTGGGAAAACACGCCGGCGATCGCTAGCCGACCGCGATCCGCAAGCGTTTGCACAAACGAAGCCAACTCCGCTGGCGCGACGCCGTGCCGGGTCATGCCCGTATCGACTTCGATGTGCACCGGCAGGTAACGGCGCGTCCTGCGGGTCAACGCCTGCGCCAATTCGAGGCTGCCGAGACTCGCGACCAAACCGTGCTGCACCACTGCACCGGCCTCGTCGGGGCCAACCGGCCCGGCGATCAAGATCGGCGCGGTGACGCCAGCGGCTCGCAGGGCGGCACCTTCTTGCACACACGCCACAACCAGTTCGTCGGCGCCGTTCTGCAGAGCGGTGCGCGCGACGCGCATCATGCCGTGGCCGTAGGCGTCCGACTTGACGACTGCCAACAGCCGGCAGGTCGCAGGCAATGCAGATCGCCAGACACGAACGTTGTGTGCAACTGCACCGAGATCAACTTCGACCCACGCCGAAGTTGCATGACTCGCCCTGGATTCAATCGGTATCCGTAGCATGTCTGACCGCCGAGACGCACCTTAGCACGGCGGCGACGATCATTCGACAGCCAACGCTCGCAAGGTGCAGGTTCCAGCGCCAGATCGCGAGTGCACCGATAACGTCAAGGTGCAAGCGCGTTTGGCACGGAACGCACCGAGAACGCCGCCATCGACGCCGCCGTGCTCCCAGGTGCCGAACCGCTGACCAAGGTCGTCCATCAAGGTCAGGGCGGAATCGACCTTTCTGCCCTTCACCGACAGCCACACTTCCTGACCGGCGGCGAGTTCGAGATGGGCATAGGCGTTCGCGCTCGGATCACATCGCAAATCGAGGCGCCCATTGAGGATCAGCGTTGGCACTTCATGTCGCACGACCTGCAGGTCGTAGTGGCCGCTGCCGACGCCTCCAGGCGCAACTACGTGCGGCGCCGCTTCAACCGCGACAAGCCGCACGAAACACCAGCAAAGCTGCTCGGGCTAGTGTCGCGACAACTACATCCGATGAAGGTGGTGCGTTGGCGTCAGGACTGGGGCAGACGCAGCCTTCACCCAATCAGCTTGCACGGCGGTGAGACGGTGCTGGCAGAAGGCATGGCGATGTAACCAAGCATCATTAATTGTTCGCCAGACAACTAACGCCAGAGACATCCCCTCAATGCTCCGCCAACACTCAGGGGATCAGTTTAGAGTCGGTGCTTGGCTGAATGGCAGTAGCCTCAGTGCAGAGCTCTGCACGTTCCAAGGCGGCCCTGGGTTAGCGATTGGTCCATTCGGCCTTACGACTGACGCCGGTGACGGCTTGATGATCGCCGCCAGCCAGATCGGCCCCTTGCTAGTCGACCTGCAAACGGCTGGATTGATCTTCGGCATACTGGACGGCGCGGGACAGTTCTCGTTCTCGCTGCCAACCATGGTCTTGGCGCCGGTCTTTGGCCTGCCAATTCATGCGCAAGCGGGCACGTTCGATGCGGGCCTCGGCTTGCTGCGCACGTCGAACGGCAACATCGAACGCTTCTCGCTGTAGTCGGTTGGATCGCTACGGCATCTCGATGCCGTAGCTGCGCATGACCTGGAGCAACGCCGCCCGCTTGCTCTCGAGCACCTGCAAGGCAACCAACTCGGCGGAGAGGTCGACGTTCGATCGTTCGAGGAAGCCTTTCTTCAAGGTCCCCAAACCATTGTGACCGGGCGCGCCAGTGGTGGGTTGACCCGAAAGATCCGTCGGGCGCCACACCCAACGATCCGCAAGCATGCCTCCGGTATTCATGAAGCGGTGGATGTTCAACTGGCCGAAATGCGTCGTCGTATCTGGACTGCCTGCCGTGCGACCGTGCACGCGCCCTTCCGAGTCAACCACGAGGTCGAGTGTATCGCTCGGGATGGTCACTTGCGGGATCAGGACGTGACCTGATGAGCCAGGGCCATCGCGGGATACCCCGACCAACAAACGGCCATCTGCATCGACGGTCAACCGACCGTTGCGGGTGTAGCCAGTCATGCCATCGGACAGAACCACGGAGAAGAAGCCGTCGCCGTCAATCGCGACGTCGAGACTACGTTCGGTTGCCTGCATCCGCCCCTGCGTGAACACCGGAGTCACCGCAATTACATTCGGCAACGTGAACTGGTTTTCACCCTGCCCAGCGACCTGCTGGGTCTCGACGACAACCACGCGCCGCTTGTAGCCAATGGTGTCTACGTTGGCGATGTTCTCGCAATGCACGCGCTGCTCGGCTGCATGCACCGCGGCCCCCGCCCGCAACAGCTCGGCCGCGACGTCATCGATGATGCGCGGGGCAACAGGAACAGCGACTGGATCACGCCGAAACGCTACATCGCGATAGCCAACCAACGTTTCCGCCGGCACAGCGGTCTGGCACGCCGAGAGTAACAGCAGGCACAGACAAAGGGATCGTTTCATCATCGATGGGATTGCTCTGCAAACGGGAATCGAACGCGTCTAGGGCAGCGATTCGGGTGCGCAGTTCTTCGACAGCTAGGCGTCCCGACTTGAGACCGCGCTCCCG
>JBNMNW010000404.1:0-3920 GCA_051278165.1 Planctomycetota bacterium
TTGCCAAGGTCGGTTCGCACCCCGCGGTAGTCGACTTCGTAGAACGTGCCGTCGCGCCAACTGACGACGTAGATGCCGCCCACCTGCGCGCTGAGGCCGTTGGGCTGGCCTAGCTCGACGCCCTTGACAACGGCCGTCACCTCGCCCGCCATGGTCACCCGCCAAATCGCGTCGGTTCCGGTCGGCCCAAAGTCTTCGTTGAGACCCGAGTCGGTGCAGTAGATGTTGCCGTCCGGGCCGGCCGAAACATCATTGAGGAAGGTCGCACCCGGGATCGCAACATCACCCATCGGCGCGCCTGAGTTGCGGTCGAACTTGCGCAGCGTGTCGATGTCCGCCACCCACAGGACATCGCCGGAGATGGCCATGCCCTTGGGCGCGTGCAACGTCACTCCAGTCTGCCCGCCGGAAATCCATTCGCTGCGCGTGCCATCCACCGGCGACACCTTCAGGATGTAGCCATTGCCGTCTTTGGCGAGCGGTGCTCCATGGATGTTACTGACCAGGTAGACGTCGTTTTGCGCGTCATAGTAGCACGACTCCGGCGTCGAAAAGCCTGGCTGTGGACCGCCGCCGCAAGCGGCCGCGCACATTGCCAGCAGAACCACTGACGCCCATTTCGTCACGCTCATCATCACCATGTTTCCTTCTGGCCACCCATCTTCAGAACTTCCAGCCACTCGTCTTTGCGCACCGGCTGCACTGACAAGCGACTGCCGCGCGCCAACAACATCATGTCTTCGAGTTTATCGTTCGCCTTCAGCATATCGCGCGTGATCGGCTCCTTCATCGCTACGACATGGCCGATGTCGACCACGAACCAGCGCGGGTCGGCCGGATCGCTCTTGGCATCATAGTAGTGGTCCGTGCTATCGAACTGGGTTGGGTCGGGATAGCCCTCCTTGACCACCTTGGCGATGCCGACCACCGCCATGGGCTTGGCATTGCTGTGGTAGAAGAGCACGCCGTCACCGAGCAAGATCTCGTCGCGCAGCAGGTTGCGCGCCTGGTAGTTGCGCACGCCACTCCAGAAGGTCTTTTTGTCCTTCTTCAGCTGCTCGAAGCTGTAGGCCTCGGGCTCCGATTTGAACAGCCAATACCGACGGGGACGCTTTGCCTTGCTAGGTGCCATGGGCGTGTCACCATAGACCGCCGAGCCGGAGTTTTCTGCCCGTCTTCATGACGCGCTATCGATCACAAGGGCAGTTTCTTTCGGTAGACAAACTGTCCCGGCGAACGGACAGCCACGAAGGGCCGGTAGTGCCGCCCAGATTGAGGCCAGCGTACACCGACCCTCAGATGGCTACTTCCAGAAGGCGCGCAACGCGGCCGAGTTGCTCTTATTGAGTTCAAACGCAATCGGCTCATCGCCGCGCCCCTTGGCAATCAACGGCTTGTCTGGATCGCGATCCCAAAAGCCGAGCAGGCCCAGGATGTCGCCATTGCGTCGCTTCATATGCAGAACCCAGTCGGGTTCACCGAACTCGGGATTCGCCTTGCCGGGCCGCAGGTCGACGGCCTCCTTGCCAACGAAGTCACGCAGAATG
Organism: Planctomycetota bacterium; assembly: GCA_051278165.1. Taxonomy (GTDB): domain Bacteria; phylum Planctomycetota; class UBA1135; order UBA1135; family UBA2386. The sequence continues at coordinate 1,548 of JBNMNW010000404.1, forward strand.
TCGGACGTGAAATCTCCGACCTCCGTGCGGTCCCCAGCCGTGCCCTCAAGCAGCCAACCGCCGTCCGTCTGCATCGCGAACGCGCGCTTGCGACCATCTTGATGTTCGAGTTCCAAACGCTCGATCGTCGCGGGCTGACGCATGATCTGCCGGTCGCAGTAGATCAACCACATGCGCTGCAAGATTTCGAGCGGCTGCTTCTGCACGACGGCGACGTTGTCAGGCTCGTCACTTCGACAAGCGTAGACCAGCGGTTCTTCGGCGCTGCCACCCGCCATTGGCACGTCCTTGCCAAACCACAGCGTGTACAGATCCTTGCTCTGCGTGCGCCGCGTCGACACCGACCAACGCGCACCATCCATGCCAAAGCGCGGATCACTCGAACGAGGTCGCTTGACACCGTCTTCAACAACGAACGCGCGCGCCACCAACTGGTGCAGCGCGTGCGCCGCCTCGTTGACAGGTGTCGGCGATGTGTTGCATTCCACCGGCTCGATCATCTTCCACGGACTGGTCTGTGACTCGCGCAACAGCCGGATGCGATCACCGCGGCCCTGGCCTGGGTCGATGATCAACTCGACCAGCTCTTCAAACGTGCTGTCACCCATCGGCACGAGGATGCGCGCCCGCAGGTTGTTGACCGCGTTGACGAACACCTGGCCGTACTGGTTGTTGTCGCTGGTGAAAATGTGGCCGCGCCCCGGCAGCAGGCCGAAGACCTGGCCTTTCTCGATCCACAGATTGAGCTTCTCTTCGCCGTAGGCTCCACGCACCTCAATGCGGATGTCTGGATCTCGGGGAGGCAAGTTCATCGTGCCCGGCTGGAAGTGATCGACTCGCAATGAGGTGATCGCCGTGACGAACTTTTGGGCCGCAACGGGATCGGCGCGACCGGTCACCGGCTCGGTGAGCAGCCACTCGCCGCCTTTGCCGCGCTTGATGTGCACCGGTTCACGTTGCCCCTGCGAGTTCTCTTGATCTAGCCGAACCGAAGTGACGTTGCCGGCTGCATGCCGAAAAACCTGACGCTCGCGCAGGTCATTGAGGCCGACGCGCATGCTCTCAAGCAGGCCCACACCGCCTTCCCAGATGCGGCTGTTCTCGACATCGACCAGGCGAAGGAATCGAGTGCCACCGAGCGGGCCCTCGTCGCCGAACTCAATCTCGATGCGCTGATCATCTTCCCACTCGACAATGAAGCGCATGGACGGCGTCGTCAGGCCAGTCTTGGCACGTCCTTCTTCGGTGTCCGGATGCTTGGTCACCTGCATGTTGGCCGAGTCCCAAACGTTGACGATCTGGGTCAAGTAACCCATCGACGCAATATCGCGGAACGGCTCCTGGATCTCAAAGCGACCGTCCGCTGCATGACCGACCTCAACCGATGCCACCTCGGGGAACTTCCAACGAATCTTGATCGCGTTCGTCAACGAACGACCTTGGAGCACGCGGCCCTGGTCGATCTTGGCGACCGATGGCTTCTGATCGGTGAACCACAAGGTGACGAAGAGCCCCGCCACTACCAACATCAGAAAGAGGATTGCCTTGCCGCCCATGATTACTCCGATCGTCGCCTACTCAAACATTCCCGAACCAGCCAGTGCTAGTGCCGAGGGCATCCGTGCCAGCCGCACTAGTGCCAGCCTTACTAGTGCCAGCGTTATTAGTGACGGCGCCGCCACCACATCAACAGGCCTAGCACCAAGAACACTCCCGGCACCCAGATGACCTGCAGCCACCAAATGCGCTCGTATTGCGGTCGCTGCACTTCCAACTTCGTCATCGTGTAGCGCTCGGTTGCGATATCGAGCAACACCTTGCGTTCGGTCATCCAGTTGCAAATGTTGAGCGCCAAATCGCCAAAGTGCGGATACAGATCATCGTTGCAGAACAAACCTGCAATCACGATCGCACGACCACTGCGGACCGTGTCTTTCGGCTGCCCACCGGGCAGGGTGTTGCCGATGTCCTTGGCTTCCGCGGCAACCGGATCGAGCTCACATGACATCCCGACAACAAACGGTCGCAGCTTGATCGCTGGCGAACGGAAGTCCGGGCGGTCGCCATTCATGACGCCAAGCCAACCCTCGTTCCTGGTCTGCAGCAGGTCTTCGAGACGCACGTTCTTTGGCTTGTCGCGTCGCTGACGCACCTGACGGCCCATGAACGCTTCCATTGTGCGACCACTATCAGCCATGCGCCGGGTCGTTGGGTGGACGCGATTCATCATCAGCGTCAGTCGGGTAACCCCGTCCGTGCCGTCCATGCTGCCGCCGCCTTGTCCACGGTCTGCGATGCGATGGAACACGGGACGACGACTCAACTCGTAACCGAGCAACTCACCAAGCCGCCCGCCAGTCGGATTCATGTCCG
>JBNMNW010000405.1:0-3899 GCA_051278165.1 Planctomycetota bacterium
TCCGAAGAGCGCCCTCGGCGGCTTCAATACGGTGTTGGCCTACGCCATCGGCAACACACTGCTGTTGGCCAACTCCGACGGTGGCTCGGGCTTCGCGTTGCTCGATATTAGCGACCCGTTCGCGCCAGTTCTGATTCACTCTGATCCGAACACCTCGATTCCTTACAGTGCGCAAGTCAACGGCGGCAAGTTGTTCGTGGCGGCGGTCAGCAACTGCATCAGTTGCACCGGCGGCAACAACGGCTCGTTCCACGTCTACGACATTTCGACGACCGCGTTCACGCCATCGTTGACGGCTGGTCTGCCATCGCGCGGCGGTTCGGTGACGCTACAAGACAAGTTCGCGCATGTAGCGGCTTCGAGCACCTACCTGAAGCTGGCGCTCGGCGAGAACAGTGTCACGGTGGCTGGCCAGACTACGAACCCGACCAGCGGCGGCGACATTGATTGGGTGACGCCGATCGGCAACCTCGTCGCGCTCGGTGATGACCAGGGCGGCGCGACCAAGCTTGTGCCTCACGAGCATTTTCCGGACCGCATTGGGCCACGGGTCACGATGGTTGTGCCGGCCCCGAACGCCACCCAGCAGGCGCTGACGTCGCGAGTCGGCGTGACCATGACTGATATGATTGCGTTCGATTCGTTGAGCACGACAACGTTTGCGGTGCGCCCCGTCGGGGGGGGCGCACTCGCTGGTGCGTTCAGCCACCAGATGGGGGTCGTCAACTTCAGCCCCGATGCGCCGCTGTTAGCGAACACGACCTATGAAGTCGTGATCCCCGCCGGTGGTGTGCGTGACTGGGCGGGCAACGCAACCGCACTGGCGTTCACCAGTTTGTTTGCGACCGGCAATGCGATCAATTCGATCCAAGTAACGGCATCCCCGGTGCTGCCCGTGACCACCGGCCAGACCGCGTCGTTCAACGTTGCATCGGTTGCTGGGCCAGGCACCTTGCTCTACTCGTGGAGCTTCGGCGACGGATCGCCTGCGACTGCGTTCTCTTCGAACACCGCAGCGAGCCACAACTACAGCAACCCCGGTCATTACTCCGCGCAAGTCACCGTTAGCAACGGAACGGCTACCGCTTCGGCTGCCATCGTGCAGACCGTGCACCGTGTGACCACGGCGACTGCGCCGAGCAACTCCAGCACGATCGTGATCGCTCAGCAGACCGGCTACGTCTGTTGCGTCAACGCCGACAACGACACCGTCACGGCGGTAAACCCTGTGAGTCATCAGGTCGTGTTTGAAGTTCCGGCTGGCGACCATCCGCGCACCCTTGCCGCGGCGCCTGATGGCACGCTTTGGGTCGTATCTCAAGGCGATGCAACGGTTCGGATCCTGCACGGCACGACCGGCGCTTTGCTGGCGACGTTGCCGTTGCCATTGGGTTCGGCGCCATATGGCATTGCGATCAGTCCAGATGGCATGGCCGCTTACGTGACGCTTCGCGCCTCAGGCCAACTCGTGCAATTCGATCCCGCGACTCGCCAGCAGGTTGCGACGCTTGCGATCGGTGCCGAGCCCAAGGGCATCGCCGTCGCAAGCGATTCGCAGCGCATCTTGGTGACGCGGTTCTTGTCGGCGCCTGCGGTCGCGGGCAGCAACGCGCCGGCCGAGGTTTACCAAGTGACGGCGTCGCCGTTCGCCTTGACGGGCAGCATCGCGCTCGCAATCGACCCGGGTCCCGATACCGAGAACAGCGGGCGCGGCGTGCCGAACTATCTCAACAGCATCACGATCTCACCTGATGGCGTGCGCGCGTGGGCGCCATCCAAGAAGGACAACGTGATGCGCGGTAGTTTCCGCGACGGGCAGCCGCTCAACTTCGAAAGCACCGTGCGCACGATCGTTTCGCAGATCGATCTAGGCGTTTCGGTCGAGGTCTTGGCTGCGCGCATCGACTTCAACGATCGCGAGATGGCATTCGCGACGTGCTTCAGTGCGCTTGGTGACTACGCGTTCACGGCCCTGCAAGGTTCGAACGCAATCGATGTTCGCGATGCCTACACGGGTGACCTCATCGCGTCCGTAGATGACACCGGCCGCGCTCCGCAAGGTCTAGTGCTGTCGAGCGATGGCTCGACGCTCTACGTTCACAACTTCATGTCGCGCACGATGGCGATCTACGATGTCGCGGGCATTACGCAGTCGACGTCGTTTGCGTTTGTGCCGCTCGCCGATGTGGTGACGGTGGCCAACGAACAACTGGCCCCCGACGTGTTGCTCGGCAAGCAGATCTTCTACAACGCGGCCGATGACCGCATGAACGAAGACGGGTATCTGAGCTGTGCTAGCTGCCACCTCGATGGCGAACACGATGGCCGCGTGTGGGACTTCACCGATCGCGGCGAAGGGCTGCGCAACACCGCGACGTTGCTCGGCCGTTCGGGCATGGGGCATGGACGATTGCACTGGACCGCCAACTTCGACGAGGTCCAGGACTTCGAGAGCGACATGCGTAATGGCTTCGGCGGGGACGGCTTCCTGAGTCAGGCTCAGTGGCAAGCCGGCACGACCAGTGAGCCACTCGGTGACGAGAAGGCTGGCCTGAGCCCCGAACTCGATGCCCTTGCCAGCTACGTCGCTTCGCTGACGAAGTTTGGTGTCAGCCCACACCGCCAAGCCAATGGCAACCTGACCGCGGCGGCCGCACGCGGTCGCACGTTGTTTGGTGCGCTCAATTGTGCGTCTTGCCATTCAGGCCCCGGCTTTACTGACAGCATGTTCTCGGTGCGTCACAACGTCGGCACGTTTGGTCTCGGCAGTGGCCAGGCCACGGGTGGCGCGCTGACCGGGCTCGATACGCCAACGCTGCGCGGTCTGTGGTCGACGGCGCCGTATCTGCACGATGGTTCGGCAGAGACCCTGCTCGATGTTCTGACGACGAAGAATCAACTGGGGTTGCACGGCGCCAGTAACACGCTGCCGGCCGCGGACCTCGCAGACCTGGTCGCGTATTTGCAGTCGATCGATGATGACGACACCGCCTGTCGCTTGCCTGGCACCGACGAAGATATCGAACTGCAGAGTGGAGTTGCTGGGCAGGTGAATGCCTTCTGCCTGGAGGATGTGTTCGCTGGCGAAACGGTTCGACATCAGCTGCAGTCGCCACTTGGCACATTCGATGGGGCGGTCGCGGCCATCGTGTATCGATTGCACTCGCCGAGCCAACCGATTGGCGTGACATTGCCCGGCCTGCAGGTGGATCAAGCCGACGGCATCGCGGTAACCGCCCCGTTGCTCACGAGTGGCTTCCTTGTCGATACGCCAATCCCAATCGGTGTTGCCGGCTGGGTCCTGCGCGCCCAGGCGATCGTATTGTCGCCGCTGGCACAGAACGGCATTTACGCGACGAGTGCCGCGCACGATGCGTTCCTTCGGTAGCAGAGAAGGCACGCCTATTTCTGCTGCGCGATGCGCAAGTCCTGGCAACCGCCGCCAACTTGAGCACCTATGCCGCTATGCGGGTCGGCCAACGATCGCCGAGAGTCGCCTACGGCTCCTGCCCGATGGACGGGTTGCGTACTCTCTGAAGATGCGCTGGCAGGATGGCACAACGCACGTGGTCTTGACGGCGTGCTATCTGGAAATTGGATCGCGCTTCCCCCCAGGCAGTTACGACAGGTGCTCCAGGGCCGATAATCGGCCCATATGGCCGCCGATCTCCCACTGAAGTTGCTCCTGTCACGTTCGCAGGCAACGTCTACCGTGATCAGTCTCGGCTGATCTCCTACGTGCTCGAAGAGAACCGCGTCTTCCGAGAACTCCAAGGCAAGAAGCGGCCTCGACTGAACGACGACCAACGGCGACGCCTCGCAGCTAAGGGCAAGCCACTCGGCCGACGACTTCTCGACAGGGTCGCTGCGATCGTCACGCCAGACACGATCATGAGATG
>JBNMNW010000406.1:0-3890 GCA_051278165.1 Planctomycetota bacterium
GTTCGAGCACGTGGCTGCGCACCAGGCTGCGTTGCCGCACCTCGATGCGCTGTGGTTCGAATGGTCGAAGCGTTGGCAGTAACACCGCCGGTTCGCCGCGCATCGAACGCGGTTCATAGAACTGGCAGTTTCGCAGCGGTCGCCGTCCCTGGTGCTCGACGTTGAACGTCTCGATGAAGACTGCGCCGGCGACGGTGCGGCGTGCGGCCACGCGAACGCTTGTGAAGTGCAGTCGGCGTTGCTTGGCCACGAAGTCGATCAGAATCGGTGCCGCCAGCATCGCTGCAGCGAGGCGTGCATTGTCATCGCCACCAATCCACGCGGCGCCGGCGGCGAGTCCTGCAAGCCATAGGACTACCTTGCCGCGCGCGGTCAGTTCGATCGAGCTATGCGGGGTCGCCATCTACGATTAGTCCGGCAGCGGAGTATCGGCGAGAATCTCGTGCAGCAACGCGTCGGCGTTGGCGCCCGAGCGGGGCGTTAGGCGGTGGGCCCACGCCGGCACCAGTAGTGCGCGAACGTCATCCGGCACAACATAGTCGCGGCCGTGCACGTGGGCGCGCGCCCGGCAGGCTCGGTGCAAAGCCTGCGCGCCGCGCGTGCTGACACCTTGGCCAATGTCCGGCGACGTGCGGGTGCGGTTGGCCAGTTCGACGACGAACGCAACCAGTTCACGATCGCAACGCACGTCGTCGATCGCTTGGCGCGCGAGCATTAGGTCTTCTTTGCTAGCGACTGGCTTGTGGTCTTCGACGAAGCGGTGACCGTCTTCGCGGCTCACGACATCGATCTCAAATTCTGGGTCAAGATGGCCAATCTCGATGCGCAACAAGAAGCGGTCGAGTTGGTTGTCCGGCAACAAGTAGGTGCCGGCCGCGGTCAGCGGGTTCTGCGTCGCGACGACAAAGAACGGTTCGGGCAGCACGTGCCGATCGCGATCGACGGTGACGCTGCGCTCGGCCATGCACTCAAGCAGGGCCGACTGCGTTCGCGGTGGTGTGCGGTTGAGTTCATCGGCCATCAACACCGACGTGAACACCGGTCCTTGCCGGAACGTCAACTCACCCGTTCTTGGGTGGTATATCTGCGCGCCAATCAAGTCACTCGGCAGAAGGTCGGCCGTGCACTGGATGCGCTGGAAGGGCAGGTCGAGCGCTTGCGCGAGACTGCGGGCGAGTAGCGTCTTGCCGACGCCGGGAAGGTCTTCGATCAGGAGGTGTCCACCGGCAAACAAGGTGATGATCGCCAATTCAATGACGTCTTGTTTGCCGTGAATGCTCTGTCCGACGGCCTCGATGAGTTTCTGCGCGAGGGGGGTCATTCGCTTAGTGGGATACGCAGTCTGCATGCTAGCACCACGGACGGGGAGTTGGGACACTCGGGTGGCCGAGTCAACGGCGCCGTAACAGTTTGGGTTCGCTGGTTCCGCAGTGATTTAGCGTTACGTTCCGGCAGTGCAGAATTTGATTGTTGCGAAGTTCCAGGCCCGTGGGCACCTGATTGACTCGGGTCTTCTGTCTGATGCGCTGGAGGCCGTGCACGCTGCGTCGGCCACTTATGAGGTCACGCTCCTCGATATCGGGCGGTTGCGGACCGATGACAGTGAGCTGGAGTTGCAGGTGACGGCGCCTGATCAGGCTTCGTTCGACCGGCTGCGGGAGGACCTGATGTCGCTGGGACTGAGCGAACTCGATACTGTGGACGCGACGTGGGAAGAAGTAGATCTCAATGGCACGGCCCCGGACGGTTTCTACTCAACGACAAATTTGGTCACCGAGGTGCGACTCAACGGCGAGTGGCAGAAGGTGGTGCGCCAACGCATGGATGCCACGGTCGTCAATGATGATGGCACGCTGATCTGCGTCAAGCTGCGCGACCTCAAGTTGGGGCAGCGCGTGGTGGTTGGGTTCGAAGGCATTCGCATTACGCCGCACACGACCCGCAAGCTGCAGGATGGCAAGTTTGGGTTCATGCAGGGTGGCGTCAGTTCGGAACGTCGACTCGCTGCACAGGTCGAAGAAGTAGCTGCGACTTGGAAGCGCGTGCGCGCCGAGGGCCGCAAGGTCGTGTTGGTCGCCGGGCCAGTGGTCGTGCACGTCGGCGGTGGCCCGACCTTGGCTGCGATTCTCGAAGCTGGTCACGTCGATGGCTTGCTCAGCGGCAACGCGCTCGCCGTGCACGACATCGAAGTCGCGCTCTACGGCACAAGTCTCGGAGTGGAACTCGCGACCGGTAGACCCGCTGTGCATGGCCATATGCACCACATGCGAGCGATCAACGCGGTGCGCCGCGCAGGCAACATCCCCAACGCGGTCGCGCGTGGCGTGGTCAAGTCAGGCGTCATGCATGCCTGCGTGCAGGCAAAGGTGCCGTTCTGTCTCGCCGGTTCGATTCGCGACGATGGGCCCTTGCCGGACACCGAGATGGATTTGATCGCCGCCCAAGCGGGTTACTCGGAGATCCTCGAGGACGTGGGCTTGGTGATCATCCTCAGTTCCATGCTGCACGGCATTGGCACGGGCAACATGGTTGCCGCGGATGTCGTGACCGTCTGTGTCGACATCCATCCGGCTGTGGTCAGCAAGCTGAGCGATCGCGGCTCCGCACAGAGTCAAGGAATCGTGACCGACGTCGGTGCGTTTCTGGCCGCCATCGCGTCCGAATTGGGCGTTTCGGTGCCATCTTAGTGATTGTGGTTGGCGCGCCCGTGCTCGCCTACTGCTGCGCCGCCTGAGTTGCCGATAAGCCCATTGTGATGGGCCCTTCGCTTTGTTTTGCATCTGTCGTTCTCGCCGTCTCGGCAACCCTCGTTGCGCAACAAGGTGATCGCGAACGAACGCCTCTGCGGCCGCTGCCCAAGCTGTTGCCGGAGGTCGTGTTGTCCGATGCCAAGGCGATGATTCCAGTGCGCGACTTCGGCCTTGGCGAAGGCGGCGTCAACCGTAAGCGCACCACCCTGAGCTTCCACGAATCAGACGGCTGCGTGACGCCTGGCGGTGTTCATGTGGCGTGTCGTGCGGTGGGCGTGAAGCTGACATTCCCGTCGGGTCGCGAAGTGCTGTTGGCTCCCGATGGTGGCCTGCACCTGCGCAGCGGCGAAGCGGCTGGTCCATATCCCGCCGGACTCGAGTTCTTGCTCGCCGATGGCGCGACGGTACGCGTGACGTTGGCGCAGAGTCGTAAGGCACGCATTCGTGATGTTTGGGTCTGCCACGGACGTCGTTCGTTGCAGCCGTGGCGACTCGGCAAGGAGGCGAAAGCAACGGCGCGCGTCCGCGATTGGTCCGGTATTCGGCTTGCCTGCTGCGGCGATGGTGGCGATCTCTATCGTCCGCTGGCACTTGGGCCGCTGGTCGTGCTCGACCGCATTTTGGTCGAGAAGCAGCGTGTCGATAAGACGCCGCGCGAACGTCTGGTCGTTTTGACCGAACCGATTCGCCAATCGTTGTTGCGCATGCCGCGGCAGCATCGCGAAACCGAGGCTTCGGTCAGGCGCGCGGTTGCAGCGGTGACTGAGGTGGCGGATCGCAGCAGCATGATCTTCCCCCGCGGTGCCGCCTTGCGTCGCGCCGAGCACGATCGCCTTCGCTGGCTGCTCGGTGGTGGCTTCGAACTGCAATTGGACCCCGACATCGGGGCGATGCCGCACCTGCAGCTGTTCGCGGGAGCGAGTTCTGCGCCGATGGTTGAGTGGACGCTTGGCGCGGGCACCGCGGCCTACTTGAGCAATCCGCGCAGCGGCCAAATCGGCCGGCGCTGGCACGGCAATGGCACGCGCCTGATCTCGACGGCGCCCGAACTGCAGGTCCGCGACCATCTGCAAGAACGGCAATACGCGCTGCGCGTGATTCGCCGCCTGCAGCGCTAGTCGCGCCTAGCGGCGTCGCTCA
>JBNMNW010000407.1:0-3870 GCA_051278165.1 Planctomycetota bacterium
CTGGGTTGCTATGGTGCCCGCTCGTCGGGCCGTAGCGCAGCTTGGTAGCGCGGCTGGTTTGGGACCAGTAGGTCGGAGGTTCAAATCCTCTCGGCCCGACCATTCTTAACTGCTTCTAGGAAGCGGCTTTGCATCGCCACCCGTGGGTCAGCGGCTCGCCTTCGACAGTGCGCTCAGTCGGCAGTTTGCCGATCCCCCCCGCCGAAGCTCTGCCGACCCGCTGCGCCATCAAGGCATACAGCGAACAGCCAGCCGCTTCGGGAACTAGACCACCCGCAATCAGACAGTTACTGGTCAGAAAGCACCTGCCGGCGTGGCCTGAAAGAGACCCTCGCCTTCCGCCAGCAGCTCGGTGGCGGGAAGCCGCGACGAACTGACGGCCAACGCTCGCGGTCAAAGGCTAGCCACTAGACCGACGGTTACAGGTCGCGTCGCAACGACCGACAACACCTCACGTGACCTGCCCCCGCTTGAGTGCACACCACGAGTCACGCCACCAATCCATCTACTCGGCCGACTCCACCGCAGACTCATGGGTGTCGGTAATCTTGAAGCGATCAACTCGCGTCAAAATGGGCTCGGTGCAATCTCCGAACAAGGCGCCATCCTTGCACGCAGCAGCCATCTTCAGACCAGCACACAGGGAAGGAACCCTCGCAAATCTCGCTACACCGCTAGGCACAGCCAAACCCGATCCGGAGCGCTTTTACTTGCGCTGCCACTGACAATCGCGCTCAGTATCTGCATGGCTAGAATCACCGGGACCGCCGCTGTGGCATCGATGCTGATCGCGCTGGCCTCGTGCAACCTCTACCAGCAGGCTCCGAGCACGCCACAGCGACCGACGGTGTCCTTCGATACGTCGACGACGGCGGCGGGCACGGTCGAGATCGAAGCCGGGGTCATGGCCGACCCGGGCGACTTCTTCGACTCACCGCTGACGCTCAAATACGGAACCTCCGATGACACCGACCTATTCGTCGGTTGGTCGCCACTGCAGGTTCTGGAGCAGCCAGGGTCCAATGGCGAAGGTAGCAGCGACCTCGTCATCGGTGCACGCCACCGCTTGTGGCACGGGACCGACAACCGGCCATCGGGCGCGCTCGTGCTCAGCGCCAAGCTGCCGGCGGCGAGCGCCAACAACGGCCTCGGTAGCGGCGAGACCGACCTTCGTATCGCCGGTGTTCTTAACCAGCAGTTCGGTGCACTCAACGCCAACCTATTCTATCAATACGGTGCGCTTGGCGTGCCGGGTGGAACCGGCACCAACTCGGAGCACACCGTGACTCTGACCGTCGGCATACCTGTTGCCGAGCAATGGGGCGCGTTCGCCGAGGTCGGCGGCATCTTCATTCCAGCACAGCAGACCGACATGGTGTTCGCCATTTTCGGCGGCGCCTATAGCGCGTCGCCCTTCCTGGTACTCGACGCAGGCTTGAACGTTGGACTGACTAACGACGCCCCAGATCTACAGGTGTTCTTTGGCTGCACCTACAACTTCGGCAAGCTGGCGCGCCTCAGCAGAGCGGGCCAATGACCGGATGCGCCCATCAAAATGACAGCGCAAACCGCAGCGTGAATACCAGCGCATCGCGCACCTCGGGTCGGCCAGCGGGATCGTGCAGATCCTGGATGTCCGGCATCACCGCGCACCACGGGGTCAACTGGGCCCGGTAGAACCGTTCGGTCGCGACCTCGCCGCCACCACGATCGTCGGCGCGAAACCGAACGAGGAGTGAATGTTTGTGGACCCCGCGTCCACCAACGCAAACTCCTCGCCACCATCGAACTTACCCAGCTTGAACCGCAACGCGCCGGGCCACAGCCGTTGGGCGCGGCATTCTCAGGCCCCGTCCCGGCATGGCATGACCCGGAAAGGCATGACCAGATACGGCATGACCAGCGCGCGAACCGCAAGACCAGAACGGCCGGGACGAGTCGGGATTGCTTCATCTTGGAATTGCACTCCTAGACTCATCTTCGATTCGGCAAACTACCGCTGTCTCAACGGGCTGCTCGTGGGCTTCAGGGTAAGGCGCTAGCCGCGGCAAGCCCCGTGCCGCAATCCGCCTGGCACCGAGCCAAGTGGTTACGAGCCGCAAGCGGCCAATTTAGCATCGTCGGCATGCAAACCCCACGACTGCCGACAGCGCGACTATCCCTGCCGAGCCCGATCGGAGTCCCAGGACCCGACATTGTCGCCACATCATCGATCCGACATGGATCTGATCGATGGGCACACTACTGTCGAGAGCGACCCCCGGATCCCACATCATGCTTGCCCGACTCGTCCTAGCTGTTTCCACCACTGAGCTGCGTTCGCGCCTCCGAACGCTCGCCGAAGGCCCGGACACGGTTGTCTCCGACCTCAACAGTAAGGACTGGCTACAGCACATCGGACGCATCGACTGTGACCTGGTGGTCGTCGACTCCGATTCGCTCGCGATCCCGGTGAACGACGTAGTGCTTGCCCTAAAGCAGACCGCGACGACGCCCGAGCTACTCATGGTGTCTTCGCATGCGGATGCCGAAGAACGAGCAGAGCTGCTGACAGCCGGCTGCCTGGCGGTGCTCCCTAGTGAGCTCCCGGATGCTCCTTTTCGGGCCGTGCTGGCGACCCTAATCGAGCGCCGCCGAGACGCCGTCCAGCTCCAGCACGAACCTGACCACACGTTCGGCGACTTCCTGAGCAGTAGCCCGAGCATGCTGAAGTTCTTGCAGATCGCTCGCAAGCTGAGCCGGTCAAATAGTACGGCGATGATTCTCGGCGAAACTGGCGTCGGCAAAGAACGGCTAGCTCGCGCCATTCACGCCCAAAGCCCGCGCGCCGACGCTCCCTTCATCGTGATCAATTGCGGTGCCGTGCCGGAAGCCCTGATGGAGACGGAGTTGTTCGGTCACGAACGCGGTGCGTTCACCGGTGCGTTTCGGGCACGACGTGGCCTCTTCGAACTGGCCCACCGCGGCACGGTGTTCCTCGACGAGATCGGCGAAATGCCGCTGCACCTGCAGGTCAAGCTTCTGCGAGTGATCCAAGAGCGCTCCATCCAACGGATCGGCAGCGAAGACCTGCTGCCAATTGACGTACGCATCCTCGCCGCCACCAACCGTGACCTGCTCCTAGAGATGGCGGAACAACGGTTTCGCTCAGACCTATTCTACCGCTTGAGCGTCATTACGCTGGTCGTGCCGCCACTGCGCGAACGAATCGAGGACGTCGAGCTACTCGCCAATACGTACTTCGAGCAGTTTCGGTCACAGATGCCGACAGCCGCAAAATCATTGTCCGCCGCGGCGATGCGAACGCTACAGGCCTATTCATGGCCTGGCAACATCCGCGAGCTGATCAACGTGATCGAGCGATCCGTGCTGCTGGCAGAAGGAGTCGAGATCACGCCCGAAGACTTCCCCGAGCCAGTGACTGCCGCCGCCCAGCCAGCAGCACCGGCCGCCGTTGTCCGCCAGTTCGACGAGTCCCTCGCCGGACTCGATGACTCGTGGCTGAAGAGGCCATTGGCGGAGTCGCGCCACGCATGGAACATGGCACATGAGCGAGAGTATCTGACGCGCATGCTTCAAGAGACGAAGGGGCAAATCAGCGCAACGGCAAAACGTGCCGGCATCGACCCTCGCAGCCTGTACGCCAAGATGAAGGCCCAAGGGCTGCGGAAAGAAGAGTTCCGTTAGCCCACCTCGGCAGGCGAGGGATTGCAGCTAGACACACACGGACGCGCACTGCGCAGCTGCACGTCTTGTTGCGGGAAGGCGATCTCAATGCCGTGCTCGCGGAACGCATCGTCGATCCGTGTATGCAAGTCATCGAGCAAGTGCGCGTGCTGATCGCAGTCTTCGACATCGATGCGCCACTCC
>JBNMNW010000408.1:0-3818 GCA_051278165.1 Planctomycetota bacterium
GTCGATGACGACACGCTGGTAATGAACGAGTCGCGCCAGCTGCGCTTTTGCGATCACGGTGACGCGAGAACGATCGATGTGCTGGTCGAGTTCCGCGCCGAAACCGACGACGTGCGCTTCGGTGATACCAAAGAAGGCATGTTCGCGATGCGCGTGCATCCAGCGCTGCGCGTCGACGGCAAGGTTGCGACCGGTGTGCTGCGCAATAGTGAAGGCCGCAATGGCAAGGCGGTTTGGGGGCAGCGTGCTCGCTGGATCGATGACTCAGGCGTTGTTGATGGTGAGTCGGTCGGGGTGACGATGATGGATCACCCGAGCAACCTGCGCTTCCCGACCTGGTGGCATGCGCGCACCTATGGCTTGTTGGCGGCGAACCCGTTTGGCGTTCACGATTTTGCTAAGCAGCCGGCGGGCACTGGGGACTTCGTGCTCAAGAAGGGGGAGACGTTGTCGTTGCGGTATCGTGTGTTGTTGCACGGTGAGGGTTGGGATGATGCGCGGATTGAGGCTGCTTACGAGGAGTGGGCTGGGCAGTAGGTGGTTGGCTTGTGGTGGGGGAAGGTGGTGGTGTTGGCGATGCTTTGAGTGTGCGGGTCGTGGGTTCGAATCCTGTCCCCGTTTCGCTCTCTAGTGGCTTCTTCGCGCCATTGGCCTGAGTGCAAGCGAAACGGGTCCCCGCTTCGCCGCACGGGCGTTCTTGCGCAATCATCTGAGTCGAAGCGAAGCGGGTTCCCGCTACCAGCCCACAAGCCGCCAACGCCCGATAACGACAACCACAAGCGCCCGCCCTACCTCTGCTTGACTGCCTCGCAGAACTCGACCAGATACCGATACCGTGGTTTGCCGCGCGGCGCGTCCCGGACCTCGATCAGATACCGACTGTCACCTGTTACCCGGAGCCCCTTCGGGCGGAACACGATGCTGGCGCCGGTTCCCTGTTCCGAGGCCGTGATGCCGAGATGATCGATAGGCAACGCTTCGCCGGTCACGACATAGTCGGCGTCGAGTTTGAAGACCGCGACCTGCAGTGATTCGAGCTTCGGCGTGCCACCTTTCAACGGGGCGATCGACCATGCGTGCCCTTGCTGCGTTGGCGTTCGTCGACGTAGTTGGGACGCGAACACCAGCCAGCTGGCGGCGAGCTACGCGATGCTTACAGCCAGCTGTCGAATCTCGGGCGAACCTGAGCTACTTCGCTATCGAATCACGTGCCAGAGGCTGCTGAAGTCATCGGTCCACAGCAGGCTCGGTCGTTCCCTTGCATCAGGTGCATTGCGCATCGCTGCTGCTGCGAGGAACGCTTCATTGTCGGTCAGGATGGCCCAAGCCGAACCGGTGTTCGTGTTGGTGTCTTCCGATTGCACGGTCACGAGTCGCAATTGCTTCTCGGCGTCGATCGCTAGGCCACGCACGACTGGGATCAGGTCGAGGTGACGGTTGCTGACATGGGCGAGCAGGATGCCGTCAGGCTTGAGGTGTTGCCAGTAGATGCGGTTGGCTTCGCGGGTCAGCAGGTGCACCGGAATTGAGTCACTGCTGAATGCATCGATGACGAGCACGTCGAACTGCCCTGAGTTGCTCTGCTGCAGTGCGCGTGCCATTTGCACGCGGGCGTCACCGAGTTGCACGTTGACCGTTGCGCCATTCTTGCGCGCATCGGCGACGTAGGTGAAGTGCGTGTCTGCGGCGTGCACGATGGCCGGGTTGATCTCGTAGAACGTGTACTGGTCAAGCTTGTTGGCGTAGTAGGCCAGCGTGCCGGTGCCGAGTCCGATGATGCCGACGCGCAGTGGGCGGAGCGCCTGGTCCGGGTGGTTTCGGAGCGCGTAGGCGACCCCGGACTCCGCTCCGAAGTAGGTGTGTCCCATGCCCGCTTCGACTGCTTCGCCGGTGATTTGTTCGCCGTGCAAAGTGCTGCCATGGCGTAGTCGCCGGATCGTCTGCACGGTGCTTTGGGAGTCGGCTTGGGGCTGCCGCTTGTTGAGCTGTTGCACGGTGATACGACCGAAGAAGTTTCGGCTGCGATCGATGCTTTGCGAGCTGTCGCTCGTGCTGACCACGATGGCGGCAGCGACCGCGACGCCAATGCCGAACGGCATGACTCGGCGCTTGAGCAGTCGCACCTTGACCTCTGGGTCGGCCATTTGCTGTGCGCATGCGAACAAGCCGACAACCGCGCAGCAGCCGAGTCCGAGCTCCAATTCGAGATACGTGTCGAACAGTAGCGGAGCGGCGATTGCGACGAACGTTCCGCCGATCGCGCCGCCGGTTGCCACTGCGAGGTAGAACCCCGTTAGGTGGGCTGGCGCGGGCTTTTGCCGAACCAGTTCCCCGTGGCAGACCATGCCGCAGAGGAATAGCACCGCGGCGAAGGCCGTGGCTTGCACGGCAACGGATCCCGCGAACCACGAAGCTTCGGCGCATAGCAGTAGCAGGATGGCGATGGCTGCCAGCGTCGCGCCCATAGCTACCGGTCGATACCAACGTTGGCCGTCGAAGGTCAGGACGAAGGTGAGTAGGTAGATCGCTAGCGGCATCACCCAGAAGAACGGGATGACGGCGACATCGATGCAAATCACGTTCGTGACCGCGAGCAGCATCACGGACGGCAAGGTGGCGAGGGCGATCCAGCGCAGAATCTGTCGGTGTCCAGGTGCCGGCGTGGTGGTCGGCTGCGCATCGGTTGCGTTCGCCGTTGGCGTTGGCGTTGGCGTTGCCGTTGCGGTGGCCGCTGCCTTGACCGGTCGCTCGGCGACCAGCTGCGTCGTCTCGGCGCGCACGCGGTTCGCGGTGGTGCTGTTGAGTCCGGATGTGAACGCCGGTTGCAGCGCGAACTTCGCGAAGGCCTGGGTGATCGCGTCGACCGCTACTGGCTGCCGCAGGTCGTTCTCGCTAGCCGTTGCAGCACGGACTGTCGGTTGCGCGCCGGCCCAGTCAGGCGTCTTTGATGCAGACCACGCACACGCTCCGGTGAGCATCGCGAAGCCGACGTAGGCGGCGGCCCATAAGTTCGCCTGCACGCCGATGGTCAGGTTGGGCTCGAAGACAAACGGGAAGCTGATCAGTGCTGCGAGTGAGCCGATGTTCGAGAGTGCGTAGAGGCGGTATGGCGATCGCCCTCGGAACTCTCGCGCGAACCACGACTGCAGGATGGGGCCGGTTGCGGCCAACAACATGTAGGGCAGTCCAACGGTCGCGAACAGCAGCAGCAAGATGTGTAGCGTCGGGTCTTCGGTGCCGTGCGGTTGCCAGTGTTCGCCAGGTACGATCGGCAGGAACAGTAGCGAAGCGGCAAGCAGGCTGACGTGTAAGGCGGCCTGAGAGCGCGGTGTCAGGTAGCGATGCAGCAGATGGGCATACGCATAGCCGCCGAGCAGCTGCACCTGGAAGAACAGCAGGCACGCGGACCACACTGCCGGGCCGCCGCCGAACCAGGGCAGCACGACGCGAGCGATTTGCGGCTGGATCTGGAAGAGCAAGAACGCTCCGAGCAGGATGGTGGTTCGGTAGCGCACGTGTCGGTGCTATCGACACTTCAGCGGCTTGGCTAGAGCATGGCGCGGCCTCTCGATACATTCTCTGCGTTGGCGCCGCGTGGCTGGCGAGGGTGTGGTGGCCACACTACGCAGATGACTGGTGCGCAGCGGCAGCGGCGCACCTCAGCAGGCACTTGGCATGCTCTCTGGCACGTGAACGAACTCCGGCGCGATCTGATGATCGCCTTCCTGATCACGACGGCGACCGTCAAGGAGGTGTCTTGCTGCCCGCCAATCTGCAGGCTGGTTAGGGTTCTTGGGGGCCGTTCACCAGTGTTGCGA
>JBNMNW010000409.1:0-3647 GCA_051278165.1 Planctomycetota bacterium
CAGCGGCGGATCTGTGGTTTGAACCGGGTACAGTACGCAGGCTGCGGCGCGTAAACTGCTGCACGCCAGCGTGCCAACGGCTAACTGTGGGCTTCGATGGCGGCGTCGACTTCGGCGGGCATTTTGACGGCGCGCATGCCGTCGGCGGTCTTTTCGACGCAGACGGCGGTGATGGTGCCGCGGGCGACTTCGACTTGGCCTTGCTCTGTGTCTAGCAGGAAGCGGGTTTCGTAGGTGATGGCTTTGCTGCGCTTTTCGAGCACGATGATGTGCAGTTCGACATCGTCTTCATAGCGCAGGGGTCGCTCGTAACTCATCGAGGCGGTGCGGCGGGCCCAGCCCCAGGTTGCGCCGTCGTCGCCGCCGTGCACGGAAAAGCCGAGCGAACGGAAGAACGCGTGCTCCACCGACTCCATGAACTTGAAGTAGTTGGCGAAGTACATGATGCCCGCCATGTCGGTGTCGGCGAACTCGACCATGCGCCGCATGCGGTATTCGCTAGCCATTACGCGTAGCGCACCGCGCGGTGTTCTGCCGGGAAGAAGTCGTGCAGTAGGCGGTCGACTTGCAGCAAGCCGTGTCGCGCGATCGTGACGCGAGTGCCGTCGATCGTTAGGAAGCCGTCGTTCTTGTGCTTGGCCAGAGGCTCGGCAAAGCGCACTAGCGGGTCGACGCCGAACTTGTTGGTGAAGTAGCTGGTGTCGACCGAGCCGAGCTTCAGCTGCAGGATGAACTCGCGAATCAGGCGCTGGTCGGCATCGACTTGCATCGCGCGATGAATCGGTAGTTGGCCACTCTCAACGACCTCGAGGTAGGGATCGAAGTCGTGCACGTTTTGGAAGTGCACGCCGCCGACGTGGGAGAACGAGGCGACGCCGACTCCGAGTAGATCCGCGCCGTGCCACAGGCCGTCGCGATAGAGGAATGTGGCGTCGTCGCCGCGCGCGGCGGTGTAGGCGCTGCCGACGTGATAGCCGTGCTGTTCGAGCGCGGAGAACGCTTGGTCGACCCATCGCCGCTTGGTCTGCCAGTCGGCAACCGGTGCGGTGGCTTCGCCGCTTTCCTTCATGCGACTCGCGACCGTCGTGTTGTAGGGGATCTCCATCTGGTAGATCGTGACGCTGTCCG
This sequence comes from Planctomycetota bacterium, assembly GCA_051278165.1. Lineage (GTDB taxonomy): Bacteria > Planctomycetota > UBA1135 > UBA1135 > UBA2386. The sequence goes on from JBNMNW010000409.1 coordinate 1,129, forward strand.
GCGCCATCTCGATCGTGCGCTCAATGCACATTTGCCAGTTGGCATCGGTCTCGCCGATCATGCCCGCGATCAAGTCGATGTTGATTTGACGGAAGCCAACTTCGCGCGCAATGGCGTAGGCCTTGTCGATTTCTTTGGCGCGGTGCGCGCGGTTGTTGCGTTCGAGGATGTCCGGGTCGAAGTTCTCGACGCCGAGGCTCAGGCGGGTGATGCCGAGCTCCTTGAGTGCCCGGATCTTCTTCTCTTGCAGCGTGCCCGGCTCACACTCGAACGTCACTTCGCGGGCGTCGTCCCAAGGCAGGTATTTTTGGATGCCTTCGAACAGCATCTTCAGCTGGTCGACCGACAAATACGAAGGCGTGCCACCGCCGAAGTAGACGAACTCCGGCTTGCGGCCCTTCACCGCCGCGTTCTCAGCGTGCATGCGCACTTCTTCGATGACAGCGTGGATATAACGCCGCACCGCGCGCGAATCCTTGTCGGTGTAGACGCGGAAGTAGCAGAAGTCGCAGCGCTTCCTACAGAAGGGAATGTGCACGTAGAGGCCGAATGGCGTCTTTGGTGCCGGTGGCTCGGCCAGTCGGGCCAGCGCCAAGCCGGCGTCTTCTCGCTTCCAGCAAGAGAACGGAGGGTAGTTGGCGACGAAGTAGTTGCCGGCCGTGGTGGCTTCAGACTTTTCCGGATCGGGTGTAGGCGACATCGAACGGGGATCTTACGGGCGCGACCCCGCGAGCGCCTCAATGCGAACCAGAACCGTGGTTTTGGAAAAATCTCAGGTGTCAGAATCTCGTCTCGTCACTGCTGTCGAACCCGCATACATCATGATGCGCACGCCTGTGATAGATCCAATTCGAAGCTTTGACGTCGTCGTTATCGGTGGCGGCCCCGCCGGTGCCACCGCTGCCACCTTGCTCGCCAAGGCGGGTCATCGGGTTGGCTTGTTCGAGCGGCAGTCGTTCCCGCGTTTTCATGTCGGCGAGTCGCTGGTTCCTGCCGTGAACCTGACGCTCGCGAAACTCGGCGTGCTAGAGCGCATGGATGAGCTCGGCTTCACCCAGAAGCACGGTGTGCAGTTTTACTCGCCCAAGGGACCGAGCCGCCCATTCCACTTCTCCGAGGTGCGGGATGAGCGCATGCACTACACGTGGCAAGTGCTGCGCAGTGAGTTCGACCGCATGATGTTCGATCACGCGGCGAAGTGTGGGGCGCATGTCGAAACCGACGCATCGGTTGTCGAGGTGTGTTCGGAAGGTGACGCCGTGACCGGCGTACGAGTGCGGCGACTCGATGAGAGCGAAGACATTGTTTCGGCGCGCGTTGTCTTGGATGCCTCCGGCCAGAAAGGGGTCGTGGCACGCGAGCGCAGCAAGCAGCAGTTGATTCCTGGTCTCGAAAACACCGCGGTCTATGCGCACTACCAAGGTGTGACGCTCGATCTCGGAATCGATGCTGGGTCGACATTGATCTACCGACTGGATGCTCAATCTTGGATCTGGTTCATCCCATTGAAAGGTGGTGTCAGCATTGGCTTGGTGACGTCAGCGAGAGAGATCTTGCGGTTTGGCCAGAATCGCGACGAGATCCTGCAAACGGCGATCGACCAGTGCCCAGCCCTGCTCGAGCGCATGACCAACGCAACGGTCATCGGTGAGGTTCGCGTCGCTCGTGACTTCTCCTACCGCGCCACCGTCGATGGCGGCGCCGGTTGGGCCGTGATCGGAGACGCACTCGGATTCATTGATCCGGTCTACTCCACGGGCCTTCTGCTATCCGTGCGTTCGGCCGAGATCGCGGCGCTCGAAGTGACCTGTGCGCTCGCGAGTGATCAGCCGCACCCGGACATGCACGGCTTCTCGGCGGAGTGGCAGGTCGCGTTCGACCGCTTCTTGCCGCTGGTGCGCGCCTTCTACACCGAAGACTTCCGCTTTGGTGAGTTGTCGAAGCAAGAATCCCATCGTCAAGGCTTGGTCGACTTGTTGACCGGCATTGTCGATACCGATGAAGCGATTGGAGTCGTAGCTAAGATCGAGCAGATGTTTGACGCCGAGGCTGCTGCCAAAGCCTGACGGATTCCGCGACCTAATAGAGACTGTTTATGGTGACTCACTTCCGGCGTGGTTTTCTCTGCGGCGCGATGGCGCTAGCCTTCGCAAACGCCGTTCAGGCGCAGGATTGGCCCCATTGGCGCGGTCCGAGTTACAGCGGGGCAGTTGCCGCCAAAGGGCTGCCAACGGAGTTCGGTCCGGTCAAGAACGTGCGCTGGAAGACGGCGATGCCAGGCTCCGGCGCCAGCACGCCGATCGTTATCGGCGATCGCATCTTCTTGACGTCGATCGACCAGGAGCGCGAACAACTCGTGGCGATGTGCGTGCGCCGCAGCGACGGCGAAGTCCTGTGGTCCAAGCATGCTGGCAGTGGCTACAAGCCAACGCCGCAAGGAACCAATACCGCTCGTGGCGCCCGCACCCGAGCGACGTATGCGAGCCCGTCGGCGGTTAGTGACGGCGAGCGTGTTCTGT
>JBNMNW010000410.1:0-3614 GCA_051278165.1 Planctomycetota bacterium
TTTGAACCGGGTACAGTACGCAGGCCAAACACGCAGGCGAAACACGCAGGTCGGCTATGCAGACCGAACACACAGGTCGTGCGAACTGGTGACGTGCTACGCGCCGACCGACTTCAGCACTTCGAGCACGCGGTCTTTTAGCCAGGGGCGGCACACGACCAACTCGTCGTTGCGGGCGTTCTCTTGGTTGTAGCGGTGGTCTTTGCCGTCGAATCGGCAGACCGTGTAGCCGGCGGCGCGCGCGATCGCTTCGGGGGCGCACGTGTCCCACTCCTTCAAACCGATCTTGTGAACGTAGATGTCGCCCTTGCCGAACATCAGCATTGAGACTTTGAAGCCAACGCTGCCGCATGGGACTAGCTCGGCGTTGCCCATGCCTTCGGCGAACTTCTGCATCCAATCTGGCGTGTGACTGCGGCTCGCGACCAGGCGCAGCGGCGCATCGCTGCCTTCGCCAGCATCCGGCGCGAATGCTTCCGGCCAATCGCCGCCAGTGCCGAGCAGCTTGACCTTGGCCTCGCCATCGGTGGGAATCGAGGCAACCATCACGCGTTCAATCGTGGGCAACGCAACGACACCAAGCACCGGCTTCTCATCAACAGCCAGACCAACGTGCACGGCCCAGTCGTGACGACCACCGGCGTACTCCTTGGTGCCATCAAGCGGATCCACAATCCACGCGACTCGGTTCTTGGTGCGCTCGAGATCGTCCTTGGTCTCTTCCGACAACACCGCGTCATTCGGGTAGCGCCCGAAGATTGCGCCCTGCAAGTAGCCATCAGCGGCATTGTCGCCGACGTCACCAAGGATCTTCGGCTCTTGCCAACGGCCACTGCTGCGCAACGACGCCAACCTGCGACCAGCTTCCGTCGCGATCGCGGTGGCAAATTCTAATCGGGACGCAAGTTCGGCAGAGTCCAACATGGCAGTATCAGGCAGCAAAGAATGGGAAGGCGAGGGGCGTCAGGATCACCGTGACGCATCCAACCAGCAAGGTCAAAGGTATGCCGGCGCGGAGGAAGTCGCCGAAACGATAGCCTCCGGGCCCGTAGACCATCAGATTGGTCTGGTAGCCGATCGGTGTCGCGAAACAGGCGGACCCGCCCATCATCACGCCGATCACGAACGGTAGCGGGTCGGCGGATATCGAATGCGCGGTTGCCAACGCCACCGAGAACATCAACGCGACGGCAGCGGTGTTCGAGATCGCGGACGTCAACACCGCCGTCGCGACGAACACAGCAGCAAGCAGAGCGCGCGGCGACTGCCCAAACGAATGCATCACGCCATCCGCCAACCAAACAGCGGCACCGCTCTGCTCCATCGCCTCCCCCAATCCGAGCGACGCACCGATCACCGTCAGGATACTCCAGTCGATACTGCGCCGAGCTTCGGTCAACGTGCAGCAACGTGAGGCAACCATCGCCGCCGCAGCAACCAACGCCGCCACCAACATCGGATAGACACCCAACGTCGTCATCGCCACCATCGCCACCAGAATGGCGAGGGCCAGCGGCGCACGACTGTGACGTCTAGGAGTGGAGTCTTCGAGCGAACGAATGAGCAGGAAGTCATTGCTACGACCAGCGCGAACATCGAAGCCAGGGTCTGCTTCCACCAGCAGCAGGTCACCAGGTTGCAGTGGGATGTCACCAATCTTGGCGCGCACGCGAGCACCGTTGCGGGCCACGGCGATGACCGCACCGTTGAAGCGATTGCGGAAACTGGCCGATCGCACCGAGGTACCAGACAGCACTGAGGTTGGCGCCACTACCGCCTCGAACAAGCGGCGGCGATGCCGTGGCGAGTCGAGCTTGAACACCTGATCAGTCGCAACGACGAGGCCCCGGGTCTTCACGAGGTCGCGAATCGAATCGACGATGCCGGCAAACAACAAGCGGTCACCAGCACGCAACACGTAGTCGGGCGCAACCGGCGCGACCAAGTCGTCGCCGCGCTCTACCTGGATCAAGAAGCCACCAGGCAAGTTCCGCAGACCTGCCTGATCAACCGTCTGCCCGGCCAGCGCGCTACCAACCGGCAGCAGCAATTCGAGCGTGTATTCACGCGGGTCCGCGAGCGAACGTTCTTGGCTTGAGCGATCCGGCAGCAAATGCGGCCCCAACCACAACAGCACCGCCCCGCACAGCAAGGCGCTCGGCAGCCCGATCCACGTAATGTCGAACATCCCGAGTGGCGCCATCGTGTCGTGCGACAACACCAATCCTGCCACGACCAGGTTCGTGCTCGTGCCAATCAACGAACAGGTCCCACCCAAGATCGCCGCATAACTCAATGGCATCAGCAGGCGCGACGGCGGCAGCTTTAAGCGCCTCGCCCAGTCCTGCACCGCCGGGATCATCATGGCGACGACCGGTGTATTGTTGAGGAACGCGCTCAATCCTGCGACCGGCGCCATCACCCGTAGCAGCGCGCCACGTTCGCCGCGTGGACGTCCCAAGAGACCCGATGCGATCCAATCAATCGCCCCTGTATCGCGCAATCCTGCGACGACCACGAACAGCGCTGCAATCGCCAGCACACCGGGATTGGCAAAACCGCGCACGGCCTCGCCGGCCGACAACACACCTATTTGCCAGCCGCCGTCGATCGGCAGCGGCACCGCCATCAAAGCCGTCAGCGCAGCCATGAACACGGCATCGGGGGCAATCCGAGTCAGCGCAAGTAGCAGCAGCGCAGCCACAAGAACGCACAACACGAAGGCAATCGCAACAGTCACCGTGTCTACCCTTTCGAAGAATCGCCGGCCAAAGACCTAGCGGAAACAGCTCAACGACCGACCGGTTCGCAAGCAGGATAAAGGGATTGTCGCGGCGCCGATGGCAAGAGCACCGTTGGCTCGATCGGCGTGGCCTTCACGCCCCGGATGCGCAAGCCTTCATCAGCGAGCGCCTCGAGGCTCTGCGCGGCGGAGTCCCACGTGAATGCAGCGCGCATAGCAGGTGCCAAGCGAAGCGCGCGTAGCGACTCCGTCGGCAGGTCTTGCAGAACCTGCATGAGTAGTTCGCCACACTGCTCGACATCCGGCTCGAGAACCCACGGCATGGCAATGTGCGCGCCGGGCAACTCCACCGGGCGTCGTTTCGAATCGATTGCGTGTGCGCCAGGGCCGTCCATCAGCGGCACCGTAGCACCACCACCCGTCGCGATCACCGGCAAGCCACAAGAACGTGCTTCAAGCACCGGCATGCAAAATCCTTCGCCGCGATACGGGTGCAGCATGACGTCGCACGCGGTGTAGACAGACGCGAGCTCTTCACGCGAGAGGTTCTCTTCGAGGCGAAGAACTGGCGGGGTGCCTGCAGTCTTCTGGAAGCGATCGAGCAACTCACTAAGGCCGTATTGACCGTAGTGTTGGCTACTGCCAACGCCCTTGACGACGACCACGAAGTCCTGTCCGGCAGAACGTGCGGCAAGCACCGACTGCAAGAAGACGTCGAAGCCCTTGCGCCAAACCAAGCCGCCGCAAAACAGCACGGCCGGTCGGCTGCCCTTAAAATGCATGATCTTCTGCATTGGCGCAGCCTGTTCATGCATGACCGAATCAACCCCGTGCGGCACGACCTTGACGGACTGCATTGGCCGTCCAGCCG
>JBNMNW010000411.1:0-3569 GCA_051278165.1 Planctomycetota bacterium
TTGTGGCCAGGGTTTCCCTCATGGAAGATCGTGTGACCATTGCGCTTTGAGTGGCGTCGATTCGCTTCTAGTGTAGGCATGTCATGATCCTGGCCGATTGGTCGTGGACTATCTGTAGGCTGGGGCCAGGCCCACCGCTTTCCGCCCGCAGCAGCGACTTGATGACTTCCGGTTACGTTCCTGATCCCGCCCTGAAGAACCAGCCCTTCTCGCGCCAGCAGTTGCTGGTGATCTTGGCTGTGACGTTGCTCGCCGCGTTGCTGCGCATGTTGGAGTTGGGGGAGTGGTCGTTCTGGATTGACGAGGCTCACACCTGGCGTGATGCCACCATGCCACTCGCCGGTGACAGTGGCTTCATGAGCACGGATCGGCGGATGTACTCGCTGCCGTTCTTCTTGCTGCGCTTCCTGTTTGGGGTTGGCGCACTTGGCTTCGACGAATGGTCGGTGCGGTTACCGTTTGCCCTGATCGGAATCGCGACCGTGCCGTTGCTAGCGGTCTGTGGTCGGCGGCTCGTTGGCCCTTGGCCTGCCGTGTTTGCGGCGTGCCTGCTGGCGGTGAGTCCGTGGCACATCTTCTGGAGCCAGAACGCGCGCGGCTACGTCATGGTGGTGCTCGGCTCGGTGTTGTTGATGCATCGCTTGCATGTGCTGCTTCAAACCGGACGTGCTCGGGACCTGTTGTTGAGCGGCTTGTTTGCGGCCTTTGCCATCGGCAGTCATGCAACGGCAGCAACGCTGGTGCTCGCGTTCGTTGGCTTCTTGGTGGTGCGATCCGCTAACCGAACCAGGTTTGGTGGCCTGACGGTCGTGCTGTTGGCCCTGCTGCTGGCAGGCCCGGTTCCTTGGTTGGTGAAGCACTACGGGCTGTTTGCGAAGTTCTTTGAGGCCAAGAGTGACACCTCGCCGCTGCACTGGTTCGAAACGGTCGCCTACTACTTTCGTCCATCGCTGCTGCTGACGGTGCTGTTGGCCATGTTGGCCGCGCCGAGGCTGCTGGGACGCACGCGGGCGCTATACTTAGGGTGCATGCTGGTGGTGCCGATGTTTGCGCTTACCGCAGTCGGTAGCCAATTGGCCAAGGTCACCGCGCGCTACGCGATCTGCACGTTGCCGGCTGCGATGCTGCTGGCGGGATTTCTGATTGCAGTCGTTGCGCGTCGCATCGGTCAGTTGCCCGAATTGTCGAAAGGCCGTCGTTGGCTGTTGGCTGGAGTATTGCCCGCGCTCGTGGTTGGCGACTTCCTGCAACTGGACGTGGCCTATTTCACCAAGCAACACGGCCAACGCGGGCAATGGCGCGCCGCGTCACAATTCGTTCGCGAGCAGGCGCAGGAACGGGGCCGATCTGGGGCTCGCGTGCTGTCGGTCAATCATCCGACGATGCTCTATTACCTGCGGCCGCGGCATTGGTTTGTCGGCGATCAGGATCCCCATCCCGAAATGGATGTGTCTGCCGTGCTTTTCTGGCGGTTTTCGAAAGGCGAAGACAAAGACGAAAACAAGCTGCATGAACCGGGCGTTGAGGCGCACTTCCAGTGGCATCTGAAACGTGCGGCGCGCAACGACCAGATGTTTGCGGTAGTGATCACACTGCCGGCGCTTCGCGAGAAGGACAAGACTGGCCAGTTTGAGGCAGTCTTGAAGCGAGACTTCGAACTCGCGCTGTATCTGCCCATTTGGGTTGGGCCGAAGGACGAGAGCATCTACGTCTACTTGCCCAGAAGGACTGAATAGTGCCGGCCACGGGGTCGTTTTGGGTCGCTTTGGCGATCTCGATGCGCCTGGAGTGAACGCTCGTCTTGAGATGTGCAGCCGTTAGGCCGATCATGTTGGCATGCGCATGCTTCCGATCGCCTTCCTGTCGATGCTACCGATGCTTACTTGGCCCGCTTCTGCCCAAGAGGCGCACGGCCGAGACGGCAAGCAGGACGCCGATGCGACGGAGGGCCAAGATCCGGTTCCGGGCGACGGCCAAACGCAGGTGCCGAGTGACTTTGTTCGCTTCGTCAAAGTTGGCGATGGTGGGCACCTCGACACCGCGGTGACGACCTATGAGAAAGATGGCGTCAAGGTCATCTTCTATGGCGCCGTGCATATCGCGGACCGCGCCATTTTCCAGGAGATGAACAAGCGCTTCAAGACCTGCGATGCGTTGCTCTATGAACTGGTCGGCCCCGAGGACTACCGACCGACCAAGGATCGCGAGCAAAGCGGCTTCAACCCAGTCTCGATGCTGCAGCAAGGCATGAAGCAGAGCATGGGGCTGACGTTCCAGCTCGACGAAGTGGACTACCAGCCTGAGAACTTCGTGCACGCGGACATGACGCCGGATGAGTTCCAGTCGAGCATGTTGGAGCGTGGCGAGAGTCTGATGTCGATCATGTTCGACATGATGGCCAACGGCATGAAGATGCAGCAGGCACAACAAGACGCGGACGAAGAGTCCAGCAAGCCGCCGGAGAAGTTCGACCTGGTCAAGGCGTTCCGCAGTCGCGAAGGCCAACACCTGATGCGAGTCACGTTCGCCGCGCAGCTCGAGCAAATGGAGATGCTGGCCGCCGGTGGCGATGGTTCGACCCTGTTGGAAGGTCGCAACGAGAAGTGCCTGAAGGTGCTGCGCAGTGAGATTGGCAAGGGCAAGAAGCGCCTCGGCATCTACTATGGTGCCGCGCACTTGCCGCACATGGAGATGCGCGTTGTCGAAGGCATGGGGTTCAAGAAGGTCGCGCACGAATGGCTGGTTGCGTGGGACTGCAAGAAGCGCCCTGACCCCAAGAAGGATATGAAACTGGCGAAGCTGATCCGGACGTGCAAGCGCGACCTCGGTGAGCTCGCCGAGGTCGGCGTTGACTACCGCAGCGAGCATGGTTCGAAGGCGATGCCTGCGTCCGTGCGAGAGCTGAAGCGATACGGCGTTGAGAACAACCGCAACTACGATGGCCCGCTCACGGATCCATGGGGCAGCGACTTCCGGATTGCCAAGCGCAAGTGGGGCAGCCGTTGGATGTTGATCAGTGACGGTCCCGACAAGACGCCTGGCACCGACGACGACATCAAGATCAACGAGCCGAGCCGCTAAGCGTTTCGATTAGCTAGCCGCTAAGCGTTTCGATTAGCTAGCCGCTAAGCGTTTCGATTAGCTAGCCGCTAAGCGTTTCGATTAGCTAGCCGCTAAGCGTTTCGATTAGCGGCCGTGCCGCGAGGTCGGTATCAGCCTGCCACTTGCTACTAGCTGCCAGCAACTACCAGCCAGGCTGCTTGCCTAGCTCGTCGGGCTTACCCTTCGCGTCGGCAGTCTGCCACACCGTCCAATACGCGAGGCGGGCAATCGCCTCCATCGCCTCGTAGTCGAGCTTGTCGGCGTGGTCCGTGACTTGGTGATAGTCCGGATGCTCGCCATCGCAGAAGAACACCACCGGGATGCCCTTCTTGGCGAAGTTGTAGTGGTCGCTGCGCCGGTAGTAGGTGTCACCACTCGTGAACACGACGCCGAACTTCTTGCCGAGCGTGACCGCCTCGCGCACCAGCGATGAATACTTCTCGTGTTGGTGGCTCGGCGTGATCTGC
>JBNMNW010000412.1:0-3558 GCA_051278165.1 Planctomycetota bacterium
GATTGATCGCACCAGAGACAAGCAGGTCATCATCAACCGTCAAGGCCTGAATGAATGCCTCGCGCGACGAGTAGGCGTTGCCGTCTTCATCGCGGTAGCCGCACTGGGTGGATTCACACACCGTCAGCGCGGAGTCGTCCGCCATGGTCGCCGTGACCATCAGTTCACCGCCTCGCACGACCGGGTAGGCCAACTGCGCCAGCGTGACCTCGGAACCATCGGCTCGCCCGGACAACTCTGGCGTCCACGTTCCGTTCGTGCCCTGAATCGTCAGCGCGTCGTTGTCGTAACCAACAACCAACCAACTAGCCGTCGCGCCATCGTGCCGCAGCCCATCCATGATCGGCACGCGAACATCGATCGGTCCGGCAACCGTCAGATTGTCTCCCAACGCATCGCGTCCAACGCCCGTGCCAGGCACAAAGATCAGATGCAGCGCCGCGTAGTCGGCAGCTGGTGCGGCCGCAAGCCGCATCCCAGTCAACTCGCCGCTTGGATCCGCGACGGTCAGGATCCGCGCTGACGGCAACAAGTTGCCGGTTTGCAGACCTCCAGGGCCTTCGAGAGTCGCGCCCGCCAACTGGAACTGCACCCATGAGTCACTGCCGGCACGCGTATCCAGCAACACCGTGACGCTGCCCGGAGCCGCCACCGCCGTCGGAGTGGCCGCACCACCACCGGATCCAGAACCACACGCGGACAGCACCAAAAGTGCCGGAAGAACGAATTGTAGGGCTTGGCGCATAGACACATTCTTGCCGGGCAAATCCAACAAGAGGAGGGACAAGAACAGTAACTGTTCATGACGCCCTAGTCAGGAGTCGGATCGTGCGCGCAGACAGGTAGGCTGGTCGGGCAATGCGACTTGAGCTGACCCGACCAGACGATTGGCACGTGCATCTTCGCGATGGCACGGGCCTCAACACCGTGATTCCCGACATCGCCCGCCAATTTGCGCGAGCGATCGTCATGCCCAATTTAAAGCCTCCGGTCACGACCGTGGCTGAGGCGGCCAGCTACCGCGAACGGATTCTGGCGGCAGTGCCAGCCGGCGCGCAGTTCGAGCCACTGATGACGCTGTATCTGACCGATCGCACCAAGCCAGCTGAGATCGAAGCGGCCAAGCAATCGGGCTTCGTGCACGCGGTGAAGTTTTATCCGGCCGGCGCGACGACCAACTCCGAGAACGGCGTCACCGATTGGGGCAAGGTCCACGAGACGCTAGCGATGCTCGAACGCGTCGACATGCCGCTGTTGCTGCACGGCGAAGTCACCGACCACGAAATCGACATCTTCGATCGCGAACGGGTCTTCATCGAACGGCACCTCGCGCCGCTGCAGCGCAACTTCCCCAAGCTGCGCATCGTGCTCGAGCACATCACGACCAAGGACGCAGTCGAGTTCGTTCGCAATGCTGGCCCGAACGTCGCTGCGACGATCACCGCCCACCACCTACTGTGGAACCGCAACGAGATCTTCCGCGGCGGGCTGCGACCGCACGCCTTCTGCCTACCGGTTCTGAAGCGAGAAACGCATCGCGTAGCCCTGGTCGCCGCCGCCACCGGGGACGACACAAGCTTCTTCCTCGGCACCGACAGCGCCCCGCACGCGCGCGGCAAGAAGGAAAGCGACTGCGGTTGCGCCGGTATCTACACGTCGCACGCGGCGCTCGAACTCTACGCCGAGGCCTTCGAACAGGCGTCGGCACTCGCCAAGCTCGAAGCGTTCGCCAGCCATCGCGGCGCCGACTTCTACCGCCTGCCGCGCAACACGGACAAGGTCGTGCTCGAACGGCGCGAACTCAGCGTGCCAGCCGAATTGCCGTTCGGCGACGAGATGCTGGTACCAATGCGCGCCGGCGAGACCATCGCCTGGCAACAAGTCGACTAACGGTACGGTGCCAGGCACCGCACCCGCTACTTCGGGTCGGCTGGCTGCTTCTTCTTGATCCAGCTCTTGTCGAACTTGGGGTTGGCGGTCAGAACATCGCAGGTGCTACAGACGTCGGCGTAGTCCTTGGCGTTCATGTTGCGGCGGAACTCGCGGTATTTGTCGCCGTTCCAGATCTCGGCCATCGAGTTGTCATTGACGTTGCCCATCAACAGCTCGCGCGGGCCGCGGCAACACGGGTAGACCTCGCCGTTGGGCTCGATCTTGGCGTAGTTGCTGGCCATCGAGCAGAAGTGCGGGAAGCGGTCGCGCACTTCGTCGAGCATGACCGACAGCACTTCGGGCGTGATCTGGCGCGCCATTGGCGGACGCGGCACAACCGAACGGCGGTAGGGATCGTCCATGTCAACGTGGAAGATCAGGCCGCGTTCTTCAGCGCGCTTGCAGGCCTTGTCGAACGAGGCGCAGATCTGCTCTTCTGAGTAGGCTGCGAATACGTTTTGGTCGCGGCAACGCACGGCGTTGTCGAGCATCGGCTGGATGCGCAGGTCACAACCGGCTTCGACGGCACCGAGGTCAGCGACGAAGTCGACCAGCTCGTCCATGTGCTCAAGGTTGTCCTTGACCAACACGGCCACGAAGCCAACCGGCACGCCGCGCTCGATCGCGATCTTCAGGATGTCGCGCACGTTGGCGACGACGGTTTCGAAGTTGGCGCGCTCGCGCAACATCTCGAACACTTCCTTGCGCGGGCTATCGAACGAGACCCACAGCTTGTGCACCCGATCGGCCATGTCTGCGAACTTCGCGCCGGTGAGCAGCGTGCAGTTCGAATACATGTTGAGGAAGACCTCGTGCTCACGGCACTTCTTCAGCACCATCGGGAAGTTGGCGAGCATCGGCTCGGACAACGCCGAAGGCGTCCACAAGGTCATGTCCGGCAGGATCTCATCGAGCAACTTGACGGCGTCGTCCGTCTTCATCACCTCGACCGGCAAGCCATCGGCTTGCTGGCACATGATGCAGCGAAGGTTGCAAACGTTATTGGGCGCGAACTCCAACCATGCCGGCTTCGACGTCCATTCTTCAGCCTCCGTCGCGAGGTCGGCGATGACGGAGTAGTAGTTACGTAGTTCTCGAACGATCTTGCTCATTGTGCGTAGTCCCCGAGGACAAACGGGGTAGCGAGGTGGTCCAGCATGCTACCCCGTGTATCGGTGCTCATGCCGTCTTAGCTCTCACTTCCTCAAACCGCCGATACCATGGCCCGCATCAGCCGCCAACGCGATCTTCGCCATGCGGTCCACATACGCGATTGGATTGACATCGTCGCGATTGCACAGGCAAACGACCGTCAACTCCTTGCTAGGAATGCGCAACAGGTCCGCTCGGTAAGCAGCCCAGGCACCACTGTGACGAACGGTTTTGAGTCCCGCGAGCTCACCGAACTCCAAGCCAGCGCCGTAGTCCAGTGCCGTGCCGTTGTCGAGCTTGCCCGGCTGCGCCATCGCCGCCAGTAGCTTCTGGCCACCAACCTTGCCGTCGTGGAAATTGCGGCTCCACAGCAGCAAGTCGCCGACGGTCGTAAACACCGCACCGTCGCCAGTCTGCTCCCAGTTGCTAAAGTTCCAACGCCAACCACCTTTCAGGCCACGCGAATAGCTCAAC
>JBNMNW010000413.1:0-3546 GCA_051278165.1 Planctomycetota bacterium
CGCCGCTGCCTGCATCGATCGCAGTGATCGTTGTCGTGCCCTGCGTCGCACTCGTCGCGAGCCCCTCGCTGCCGCCCGCATTGCTGATGGTCGCCACCGCCGGTGCTGCCGAACTCCATGTCACCGTTGAGGTGAGGTCCTGCATCGTGCTGTCGCTATACGTACCCGTTGCCGTGAACTGCTGCGTCGTACCCAACGCGATCGAGGGCGTTGGTGGTGTCACCGCCAATGACACCAGCACGGCCGGCGTCACGGTCAGCGTTGTCGAATCGTTGACGCCGCTGCCTGCATCGATCGCCGTGATCGTTGTCGTTCCCTGCGCCGCACTCGTCGCGAGTCCCTCGCTGCCGCCAGCATTGCTGATGATCGCCACCGCCGGGGATGTCGAGCTCCACGTCACCGTTGACGTGAGGTCCTGCGTCGTGCTGTCGCTATACGTTCCGGTCGCCGCGAACTGTTGCGTCGTGCCCAGCGCGATCGACGGCGTCGGCGGCGTCACCGCCAATGACACCAACACCGCCGGCGTCACGCTCAGCATCACAGAACCGTTCACGCTGCTGCCTGTCTCAACTGCGGTGATCGTCGTCGTGCCCAGGCCGTCGGCGGACGCCAGACCCGGCGTCGAGAACGAGGCGACCGAGGACGTCGACGCCCACAACACTGTCGACGACAAGTCCTGCGTCGTGCTGTCGCTGTAGGTTCCCATCGCCGTAAACTGCTGACTCGTGCCGAGTGCAATCGACGCGGCCGGAGGAGTCAAGTCGAGCGACTCGAGAACAGCGGGCATCACGACCAACGAGAGGCTGCCCTGCAAGCCCGTCGACGGTTGCCTCGCGGTGATCGTGCTTACACCTTGCGTCCATGCTCGCACTGCGCCACGCGACCCTTCGGTGTCATCGACTGTAGCGACACCGCTCTCGGACGAACTCCACTGCAATGACTCGGTGGACTCTTCGCGCGACCCATCGCGAAAGTACGCCGTCGCGAACAGATGCATCGAACGCCCCATGGGAAGGGCATTTGACTCGGAGACCAGTTGGATCTCGATCGGCTCCCTTGCCGCTTGGTGGCCGGGATTGCAACCCATCAGGATTAGGCCCATCGCCAGGCCCGTAAGTCTCTGGCAACACGCACTGAGAGTCATGACCTCCGTTTCTTCGGCATTGTCGTTTGGCAGCCTTGAGACGACGATGCGCCCGCGCCGCCAGGTGCGAGGCCACCAGCGGAAGTTGCGCAGTCACCGCGTGCAGCCTTCGTTGGCACGGCGTTCGCCCTGATCCTACTGGAACTCGTGCTCCAAGTAGCGTCGTACGTTGCATGGAGCCGGCACGGACACGTCGAACGCCCGAGCGGCCGCGCGTTGTTGTGCATTGGCGACTCGCTGACGTTTGGCCTCGGCGCCGAACCGGACGAATCGTACCCGACACGACTGCAAGCGGAGCTTCAGGCACGCGGCCAAGAATGATCTGTCGTCAACGCCGGCATCCCGGGCCAATGCTCAGCTGACATCCTCGAGCGCCTGCCGACGTTGCTGCAGCAACTAAACCCCGAGGCAGTTTGTCTTTTGGTTGGCTGGAACGACACGTGGGCGCGCCCCCACAAGCTGGATGCGGCGCAGATCGGCGACGCTGGAGATCGCGATCCTGCGCGCGCCGAGTGACGCCAAGGCCGCAATCCTGACGACGGTAGAAGCCCGCAGAATGGGTATCGGTTCGGACCAGACCATTGCCGCCATGACCCGCGCAGCGGCCTTGGGCGCCGACAGCAAACCACTGCTGGCAGCTCTGGGTCAGGCCACCATCTCGCCAGAAGAACAACTTGCGCTGCGCAGCGATGGTAAGCCTGGCGAAGATCGCGGCGCCGGCGTAGTTCCCGGCGTGGCCGTCGTTGGCTGGGCGGCCTGGCTCACCGTTGACAGGCTGTTTGCAGGCTTCGTTTCGCGCTACCAGTCTTTGAACTCGGCTGCAACCAGCGATCGTTCAGTGGTCATCAGCGGTTTCGAATTGGCCAATTCATGCCCAAATCGCGTCGGCCAACTATTCGGATAAGGGGGCACTGCCGAAACGTCGCGAGATGCTGGCACCTGACGTTTGAGAACCTCAGCAACCGCGACGGCCTAGCCGTCCGTGCGATGCGAGTAACTGGCATACGGTCGCAGCGTGACTGGGTCCGTCTCCTCGCCCGAAATCGCGATCTCGAACTGCTGGACTACGCCATCTGGATAGAGCACCTGCCCCGTCCCTCCTTCCTTGCCACTGATAAGAACGATCTCGTCTCTCGCAAGATAGGTATCAATGAGTTCTCGCGTTCGTCCCGGCGGGATGACGCCAGGGGTCGCCGGAGACACCTGCACCATGTGGCCGGTCGGGTGCACACCTTTGGGGCATGCAATGATGTCCAGAACAGCGCCAATCAGATCCGGACGGTCCGACTCACAGAGAATGTTCGCGCTCCATGCACAGTGGTAGTCGCTGCAGGCCTCTGGATGGCAGCCGTGGATGACACAGCCAGTCTGGCACAGATATTCACAGCCCTGACCTGAGAGCTTGCCCAAATCGGCAACGCCCTTCGCGGTGCAGCAGAGAGTGCACGGTGCACATTCACGGAAGTTCATGTCATCACCCATGCGGTGCACGCCTGAAAACCGTTACCCAACATCGACCGATCTGCCGCAAGCCAACCACCAGACGCTTGCGTGGTGGCACGCGGCTTACGAGCCATCTTAATAACTAAAGCACTCGTCCAGCCGAATACACCCCACCTCAAGTTCGTATTCAATCGCATCGTCGCGATGCCGGCACCCAATGCGCTCGTCATTTGTCGTGAACCGCCATAGCGCCAAACAGTCAGGTCATGCCCGTGGCATCCGACCACCGGACACGCCCTTCCCAGCCGTTCACGGTTCTTCGCAAGCATCGCGAACGCATACAGGTACGGCCAGTATTCAGTCGCCGCGGGACGTTGGTGCATAGGCCCAACTCACGGCAGGTCGCTCACGCAAACGGCCCGATTCACATTCTAACAGCGTACGAAGCTGGCATTCCGAGTTCGGTCATGCGGTTGAGGATGTTGCCAGCAAGTCGAGCCTCGACAGACTGCCCATCCGCGTCACGCGCATGCAGTCGATCGCCAAGGTGCAGCTTCTTCCAGCCGCGAATGCCCTTGCCGCCTTGTTTGACCGCAGCCCACTCACCTTCGCCGAAGATGCCGAGGCCGCTGCTGTCGATCACCAAGTCGATCCTGCCAAGCTTCTGCGGCATACGCAACGGCACCTTCAGCTTCTTGCCACGCCGCGAGAGCGTGCGCCGAACGCAAGCTTGTGCCAGCCCGCAGACCGACTATCCCTGAACTTGGTAGGTGAACGTGCGGTGTGAAGAGAAGCGGTCGTTCTGCGTCACATCGAACTGCACGCAGCCAGTAAAACCCGCTGCCATCGGGATCTCAAACGAATAGGTCGTACGCCCCTTGCTGGTTGCGGTAGGCAGTCGCTTGTCGATTTCACGCACCACGGTTGGCTGCCAATCCTTGTCAGCAATCCGGTGTTGC
>JBNMNW010000414.1:0-3521 GCA_051278165.1 Planctomycetota bacterium
GAACTGCAGTTCTCCGTCCGCAATGACGTCGGGGTGCGCCAGGCGAAACTGCTCGCAGGCGGTTCGCATCTTGTCGACCTTCGGGTGCGAGGCGCTGCCGTGCGTGCTGAACGACAAGAACGCGACCCGAGCTTCGGTGCCGGTGAACAGCTGGTGGTTGCTGGCGGTCGCGTTGGCAATGTGCACCAGCTGCTCGGCAGTCGGGTCCGGGATCACGCCGCAGTCTGCGAACGACAGCACTTCGTCACCTCGCACGAGCAGGAACATCGAGGACACCAACGGAATCGACGGCGCGGTGCCAAGGCAGATCAGTCCGGCGCGAATCACATCGGCGGTCGAATGGGCGGCGCCGCTGACGCCGCAGTCGGCGTGGCCGGTTGCAACCAGGCCGGCGCCGAAGATCAATGGCTGTGCGGCGAGTTCGCGGGCTTGCTCGGCGGTGACACCCTTGTGCTGACGGCGGGCGTGCACGTGCGCCGCGACTTCATCAAAGTGGGGGTTGGTTGCGGGGTCTTCGATCCAGATGATTTGACCGAGGCCGTCCCGTTCGATCTGTTCGCGCGCCGCCTGAGTGCGCGGGTCACCCGTCTCCGGCAGCACGATCCGCGCATTGCGTTGCTTGCTGCGGTCGCGCAACTGATCGAGGACTTGGCTCATTGGGCGAATGGTAGCAGCGAGCACCCGTCGTCCAGTAGAACTGTCCCAATGCGTGCGCTTGCTCTTGTTGTGCTGCTGTTGCCATTCGGTGCGTGTCGCTACGTCGACGCGCGCATGACGGACCTCGGCGACTGCTTTATCTACCGCTGGCAGCGTGACGCGTTTGGCGTTGGTGCCGACGTCAAGGTTGGGCCCGTTGGGGCGGTCGTCGGCGGTTGGTATTCCGAATACGGCTACGGTAAGGACACCTGGTGGCAAACGCCGGGTTACGTGCTGACCAATCACGGCACCGGCATCCCGTTCACGACTCTCGGTCCGATTGGCTACCGGCAGGACTTCTCCCGGCTGTTCGCCACGGGCACGACCGGTAACCACGTGGCCAATCCGAAGGGCTACGACGACGTAACCTCGTGGCTGTTGTTATCCGATGTATTCGACCTCGACGACCAAGGGCCGTTCGCGTTGACGCCGGAACAGCGAGTCGTCGACATGTTCGGCATCGAGGTTGGGGTCGCGCCGCTGTTTTGGCAGGTGCACTTAGGCTTCAACGTGGCCGAGTTCCTCGACTTCACGTTGGGCTGGTTCTTGATCGATATCTTCGGCGACGACGCAGTGCAGCGGCCGCCGACGTTGCCTTACGTGCCCGAAGGCGGCTAGTAGCGCATTCCTGGTGGAGCTGGTCTTAGCGATGCCGGTGCCCACCGGGCGGCGACGTCATCGTATCGGGCGGCGTCGGGCGCAACGAGAACTTGCGGGCGCCACCAGGTCGTGTCCGTGACCATTGTCATCGGCGCCCGGCCGTGCCCTTCGAGTTCGCTGCGTAGGCAGGATACTGCGCCAGACGTGTCTGTCGGCGGCAAAGCTCAACGTGAGGCCAAACGTCAGGTGTTGTCCCTCGTGGCGGGCGCTCGATGGCGCTAGGCTCGCCGGCCGTGAGTTCCCCTGTAAGCGCTGCGACGGTTGCCTATCTAGCGCCCGAGGGTTTCGTCGACCCTATCACAACGGCGCTTGGTAAGCGTGTCGTCGCCGTGCGCGAGCGGCTGGTGCTGGCGACCGAGCCGTGCGACGAAGCGGATTGGTGGGCGGCCAATGTTTGGCACGATTTGCAGCAACGCCGGATCAAGTCGATCGGTGATGGCGCCAAGTGGTTGCGATCGATGCAACGCAACTGGGCTCTGTATGCCACCGACTTCTTTCGGCGCGCATCGTTGCTCGAAGCCAAGCTGCCACCGTTGCGCAGTAAGGCGCGGCCCTTCCCATTCGAAATACCGACCTCGCCGATGGGCGGGTGGACGCTGTGGGAATCGGACTTGATGCTCGCGAGTGCGCGTTGTGCGTCGCCGTTCGGCAATGGCGAACTCGAGTTTGAAGAGCACAAGGTCGGCCCGCCGAGTCGTGCCTATCGCAAACTCTGGGAAGCACTCGCACTTGCTGGTCGTCATCCCGTTGCGGGCGAGCGCTGCATCGACCTCGGCGCCTCGCCGGGCGGTTGGACGTGGGTGTTGCAAGCTCTCGGCGCTTCGGTGTTGGCGATCGACAAGGCCGAGCTCGATCCGGCAATTGCCGCGCTGCCCAACGTCGAAGTGCGCACCGAGAGTGCCTTCGGTCTCGAGCCGACGGAAGTCGGTCCGGTCGATTGGTTGTTTAGTGATGTGATCTGCTATCCCAAGCGCCTGTTCGACATGGTGAACCGTTGGCGCGATGCCGGCATGGCGAAGCACTTCATTTGCACCATCAAGTTCCAAGGCACGGATGAACATGCGATCGCGCGTTCGTTTGCAGAGATCCCTGGCTCGAGAATCGTGCACTTGCACCACAACAAGCACGAGCTGACCTGGATGAATGTCGGCGTCGATCCTACGCTCGACGCATGAAGACCATTGGCCTGCTAGGCGGCATGAGTTGGGAGTCGACCGTCACCTACTACCAGACGATCAATCGCATCGTCGGTCGCGAACTTGGTGGCCTGCATTCGGCGCGCATCGCGATGCACAGCGTCGAGTTTCAAGAGATCCAAGAGCTACAGCACGCCGGTAAATGGCACGAAACGGGCGTGATTCTGGCTGATGCGGCGAAGTCGATCGAGCGTGCTGGCGCCGACTTGCTGGTGCTGTGCACCAATACGATGCACATCGTGGCGCCTCAGATTGAGGCGGCGACCAGCTTGCCGTTCTTGCACATCGCGGACGCCACGGCGGCACGCATCAAGGCACAGGGCATCGAGCGCGTCGGCCTGTTGGGCACGCGCTTCACGATGGAAGAGTCGTTCTACCGCGGGCGGTTGGAGAGCAATCACGGCCTCTCGGTGGTGACGCCGAACGCTGACGATCGCACTGTCGTGCATCGCGTGATCTATGAAGAGCTGTGCCGCGGCAAGATCGATGCGGCGTCGCGTGCGGAATACGCGCGCATCGTGGCGGCGTTGATCGCGGATGGCGCCCAAGGCGTGATCCTTGGCTGCACCGAGATTGGTTTGCTGCTGCGGCCGGAGGACTCGCCGGTGCCGTTGTTCGACACCGCGCACATCCACGCGGAAGCCGCGGCGTTTGCAGCGTTGGCTTAGTTGGGGCCGCTTGTAGATCAGCCAGGGCCGAGATCCGTCAGACCCTAGTTTAGCCAGGTCCTAATTGAGCCTGACGCGTAGGAGTTGCAGATCGCCGGAGCAGTCGTGCAGCGCAAACGCCGTATCGCGCGGAATCGTCGCGCAGTCCGCCATCGATAGCTTGGTCTGCTCATGCGGAGCGACGGTGATCAGGCACGAGCCCGACAGCACGAATAGGAACGACAGTTGCTCTTCGATGTGCGACGCATCGCTGGGGCTGCGCAGCACGTCAACATCGGCGATTTGGCCGCTGGCAGCCGCG
>JBNMNW010000415.1:0-3494 GCA_051278165.1 Planctomycetota bacterium
CGGCTGCAACCAAGTCGGACGCCACCGTTGGCACGCCAGATCCCACCCGAACAACAACGCTGGCAGCACCGGCAACAGGAAGCGACCAAACATGAAGTCGCCGCCAACCCACGTCACGAAGAAGAGATAGGGCAGCACAAACGCCGCAATCACCAACCATGGGCGGCGACCGAGCGACGGTTGAATCGACGTCAGAAAGTCACCCTTCTTCAGCGCGAAGAAGACCAGCGGCACGAAGGCCGTCAGCAGCGCGTAGTAGCACACGAAGAAACCACTGACGTAGTTCCAACCCAGACCGAGCAGCGGGTCACCGGCTGACTTCGCAAACGCCGTGTTGGGCACCCAGTAGCCGTAGAAGCTGTAGCGCCACAATAGATACGGCACGAACACGACCACGAACGGCAACACGTAGGCGAGCAGCAACCGCGGCGCACGACGATTGACAGCGTCATACAGCACAAACAGCCCACCCATCGCGACGAACAAGCCGCCATCCGGTCGCGTCATCGCACACACCACGCCGAGAAAGCCCATCAACCAAGCCTGCCGCATGCAGCGCATCGTCATCGCGAGGTGCAGCATCGAAGTTGCTAGCAGCACGAACAAGGCCGTCTCCAGCCCAGCCGGCGCCAGCGACTGCGCGTGATGGATCGCTGCATAAGCGCAGGCGGCAATCGGCACCACCGCCCGTTCATTGCTGGCATTCCACGCCATCTTCGCGAGCAACAGCACCACGCCCGCATGACACACCACGCCCCAGAAGATTGACCACGTCGTCAGGCCTTCGTGCTCGAACCCGAGCATCGCGCCGAGCGCGAGCCACATGGTCCAACTGAAGTTCGTATAGCCCTCAACCGGCGCCTCCGTCGGGTCGAGATTGAACACGAGGCCATGCCCATCGACGAAGTGCTGCGCATAGCGGAACGAGATGAACGCATCATCACAGGTCCAACGCAGCAACCACGCTTGGGTGGCGGCGGCAAGGACCGCGAGAACGGCAACAGTCCAAAACACGTAGCGGCGTGGCATTTCTGGTGGCGAAGGTTAGCTCAATCGCTGGCCAGAAGTAGCGCACCGCCGTCAATCAGTGAATGGATTGCAGCAACTCGCTGAGAGTTGCGGCCGCGACGCCGTGCCAGTTGGCGGTGAGACGTCAGCGGTGAGGCGCCGGCCCAGTGACACGGGAGTTCGGGCACCGCCTTCGTGAATCTGACCTCGCGATACCGGCTAGAGCCGCCCTACCAGACCGACACTCGCAGCGCGGACGTCTTCGCGGCCAATCGTGCATGGATCCATCGACCAAGCAGCTGCAACCGCCAGCACTGTGCGCCGATCGGGCCACCACTTGATCTCGTCATCCGATTGATCGCGCGGATCGTCGAGGAAGCAACCGAGCGCCGTCTCCGCTTCGGTGATGTCGCCGTGCCACAACGTGTGCCCCTGCGCTTCGACGTAGGCGTAGCCACGCACGAGTTGGCCGCGTTGCGCCATCGCCCAGCCATGCACGTCGCGCTCTTCGTCGGTCGAGAACCACATCACTTCGCCGTATTCCTCACTCAGGCCAGCGAGTAGCGATTCCAACTCAACAGGGTTTTGGGTCGTGACCGCAAGGTCCCTGCCAACGGCAAAGATCCAGCCGTCGATGGGCGGCGTCACGAACACGCCTTCGGTTGCGACCTGCGCTAGGCCAGCGGCCCAATTTGCCGGCAATACGGTGCGCAGCTGCAGCGCGCGCACAACCTGCTCGGGATCGTTGGCACGAATCGCCAACCACGTCGCCACCGGTGGGAACCCCCTCGGAACGTCCGGCTGACTCTCGGGGCGGGCGGCACGCGCCTGCGCAGTTTGGCCTCAAGAGCTGGTCGGCTCTTGCGCCCGGCGGATCCGCACGAGGCGCTCCCATCCCTGTAGGCCGTACCAGATCAGGCCGGCAAGCGCACACAGGACTAGGGCAACGACGACGTACATCGCGGGCAGTGTAGGACGCATTCGCAGATCGGCAAAGCTACACCGAAAGAAGGCGTGCGAATGTTTGAGCCGTTCGCCTTGGCAGCGGGAGATTCGCCACCTTTGCCCATCGCCCTGCACGAAGGCCATGGGTTCGCTACGATGCGCGGCCCATGCGCTACTTGCCGCTCGATCTTCTGCTGACACTCTGACTCGCCACACTTGCAACCGCAGTCGTCGGGCAGGGGCCATGCACACTTGAGTTTGCACCAGGTGACCCAGTGGCCGGCGTCGACGGCCCCCTCGCGACCTTGCTACCGTGGGATCCAGATGGCGCTGGACCGCTACCAATGCACGTGGTCGCCGCCGGAGCCTTCGAAGTTGCCGGCGAGATGATTGGGCCCAACATCGCCGCCTACGAACCAGTGAGCGGACAATGGCTGGCTCTTGGCCAAGGTTTACCGGGACTCGTGCGCGACGTCACGAAACGCCCAAACGGCAAGCCGATGCCATGTGGTCAAACGCCGGTGCCGTGATGATGTATGGCGAGTTCACGGCTGCCGGCGGCGCGGCGAATGCATACCTCGCACGACTAGAACCAACCTGCCAAGCCGACGTGCAAGATCTCGGTGGCGGCTGCATCGGCGGAGCCGGACCTCTTCAGCTCGCGGCAACCGAACGAGCATGGATCGGCGCAACGCTGCGCACGAGTGCAAGCACACTGCCCTCTGGCGCGTTCTCGATCGGCCTGTTCGGTTCGTCTGCGACCTCGCAACCACTGTCGTCACTACACCCGCTCGGCGCGCCGGGGTGCAATCTGCTCGTGACCGCGGACATCTCGTTGTCATTCGACGTGGCCAGTGGCACCACATCGCCCGAGATCTTCGTGCCCAATGCCACCGCGCTGGTCGGCGCGCAAGTGCACCACCAGTTGCTCAGCATCGAAGTGAGCGCTACCGGCAACCTCACCGCACTCGCGAGTTCGAATGCGCTGCTACTGACGATCGGGGCGCTATGACGGCGGCGGGGCGAAGGTCACGGCCGCCACTTCGGTAACCAGCACATCGAGGCGTCGATCGTGCACCTCGGTCGGCACCACCGGCACTTCCTGGCAACTGCACGCGATGCCCACGACGAGCGGCGCGCGACCTGCCACCGCCGCAAGTTTGCGATCGTAGAAGCCCTTGCCCTGACCTAGGCGCGCGCCGGTGCGGTCAAACCCAACCAGCGGCGCCAAAACGATCGTTGGCTGCAATTCGGTCGCGGTCGGACCAGGGCCCAGCGTGCCAAACCCGGCGGGCTGCAACGAGTCGTCGTCCAGCCACTCGCGGAAGGTCATGTCATCGCCGTCGACCACCGGCAACGCGAGCCGCAGACCGTGCTGCTTGGCGAGTTGTCGTGCCAGCAACCGGGGGTCGGCTTCGCCTGGCAGCGGCCAATACGCTGCCACAACCGCAGCGCCATCGACCGGAAGTGCCGCGCTACCGTGCTCGGCGATGCGCTCGGCAAACATCGCCAACTGCGCTTTCTGCAGCGCCTCGCGTCGC
>JBNMNW010000416.1:0-3448 GCA_051278165.1 Planctomycetota bacterium
AGCTTGCTGCCCAATTGCGTCGGGAGGCCAACGTGCTGCGGCGTGAGTTCGAAGGCCGTAGCTTGCCGATGTGTGCCAAGTTGCTGGCTGAGCGCCTGCATCAGCAGTTTGGCCTCAATGGCTGCGATGCGGATGATCTCGATGTGGACCACGTTTTGGTCGATCGTGCCCTGATCAACGGAGTTGGCGCGCCGATCGCGCTGTCGCTGATCTACTTGTTGGTGGCGCGTTGGGCGGGCTTGTCGGCTGCTGGCGTGGCGTTGCCGAATCACTTCCTAGTGCGCATCCACGGCCCGCGCCCGCTGTTGCTCGATCCGTTCCATGGTGGCCGCGTGATTCCGAAGGCGGATTGTGCTCGCTACCTGCGCGCTACCGGCTTTGACCGCGTGCGGGAACATCTTCGAGATCTGACTGACCGAGAAGTGTTGATCCACTACCTTCGCAGTCTGCGCCGTGCGTCTACCCGACGACAGTCGGATGCTCGCGCGACTCTCGGCAAAGCTTTAGGACTACTCGAGACCAGTTGAACGTGACCAACCGCCCCGCTCCCTCCAAGTGTGATTTAGAACTTGGACGGCAGCGCCCACGGTTCTTGTCGTTCCTGATGCTGCCGCTGCTGACGATGGCAGCCATGCTGTCGACTGGCTGCACCGGCATCTTCCAGCACTCTGCGCCGTCTTCCGTGATGAGCTACGAGGTGACGGCGACCGCGACCGTCATGCGCGTTGGCAGTGCCGAGTGTGACATCACGCCGGAAGTCGGCGACTACATGGGCGGCTTCTCGATTGGCCGGACCAGTACCGCGATCGGTTCGCCGCTGAAGGTCCGCGCCTTGGTGGTCGAGACTGGTGCGCGCCGCTTTGCGATTCTCGGCATCGACAGCCTCGGGTTGATGCGCGACGACGTCGACTACATCAAGTCGGGCCTCGGTGGCTTTGCCAACGGCGACGTCTTCGTCTGCTCAAGCCATACCCACGCGGGTCCCGATCCGATCGGCATCTGGGGCTACTACTTCCTGACGTCGGGACGTTCGGGTGCCTACATTGGTCGCATCCGGGCAGCCGCGCGCGAAGCGGTCTTGGCCGCCCGGCGCAACGCCGACGATGCAGAGTGGCAATATGGCCAGGCGATGCTGCCGAGCACTGGCTTGGTCAAGAACGCCAATCGCCGCGGCGTGTTCGATCGGCGCATCCGGGTTCTGCATGCCACGGCCAAGAGTGATGGCCGGCCGCTCGGTAGCTTGCTGCACTTCGCCTGTCACCCCGAGGTGCTGCCGCGCCGCAATACGCTCGTAAGCGCTGACATTGTTGGGTCGCTCTGCGACGAATGGCAACGGCGTGGCCATGGCCAAGCGGTGTTCGCGAACGGCGCACTGGGCGCCATGATCTCGCCCGACTTCAAGCTGCGCGACATGGACGGCGTGCGCGAGTTTGGTCGCATCACCTGCGATCTCTGTGAGCAGGCGTTGGCGAACAGTAAGCCATTGCCGGTCGATGAGATCGTGGTGCGACGTTCCGACGTCTATCTGCCGATGGCTTCGGCCGCGTTCCGAATTGGCCGCACGACCACCGCGTTGCCGCGCGAAGTGTTCTCTGGCGCCGCGCGCACGGTCGTTGGCTACTTGCGCATCGGAGCGTTCGAAGCCGTTTCGATCCCCGGCGAGATGGAGCCGGCGCTGGCAGAACAGATGCGCGGGCAGCTTGGCAAGCCGGACCTGGTAGTCTTCGGCTTGTGTGATGACGAAGTCGGCTACCTGATGCGAGAGCAGGATGCGATTGATCCGCTATTCGCTTACGAGCGCTCGATGAGCCCGTGTCGCACGGCGGGTGAACGCGTGCGTCGTGCTGTGACTGGGCGCTAGCGATACGTCGGCGGATACGGCAACCATTCGATGATCTGGTAGTAGGCTGGTGCGTAGGTGTAGTCCAACAGATACCAGCCGATCACCATCGAGATCACTGTGTAGAACGGGATCTTCGCATACCAGTAGAACACTCGTTCGGTGCTCGGGATCAAGCCGCCGACTACGTCTCTGCCGTCGAATGGAGGTAGGGGCAGTAAGTTGAAGATTGCCAGTAGCAGGTTGATCCAGAAGACCACATGCGCGGTGTCGAACACGGCCCCTTCGGTGTCGCCATTTGGCTTGCCAATGAAGTACATGACCGCGAAGCCGATCGCTACCAGCAGCACGTTCGCAAGCGGTCCAGCGGCTGATACTAGCGCCGACTTCTTTGGGTTGCGTGAAGACCAATAGGCATCGATGGGAGCGCTTGCGCCGCCGAAAATCATGTTGCCGCTACTGAAGTAGAGGATGGCGATCGGAATCAGCACCATGCCCATCGGTTCACGCCGCATGTGCGGGATAGGGTTGAGCGTGACCAGTCCCTTGTCCTTGGCCGTGCGGTCGCCGCCTAGCCAAGCGACCAGTCCGTGCGCAGCCTCATGACACGTGAGGCTGACGATCAGCACGAGGAACAGAGTGATCAGCCTTTCCCAATCCATTACTCGTCTCCGCCCTCCTGCTCTTCCATCGCAGCCTGGAGCTCGCTGGTGACCTTCTTGACCTTGGTCTCGGTCGCCGACAGCTTCTTGCGGCACTGGCTCAGTAGGGTCGCTGCGCGCTCGACCTTGTCGCTGAGTTCGTCGAGGTCGATCTCGCCGGACTCGATCTCGTCGAGAATGGTCTCGAGCTCACCGCTCAGTTCGGCGTAGCTCGGTTCGTCGCTCTTCTTCTTGCTGCTCATGACTCGGGGGTTGGGTTTGCCTGCGCGTCTGCCGGTGGCTTGGGTTCGATCGCGTCGACGTTCACGTTGGCGTAGCCATCACGGAACTGTACGCGAAGTGACTGCTTTGGGGTGATGCGCGTCACCGATGGGGCGATTCGCCCGTCGACGCCGCGCACGATCGCGAAGCCGCGTTGCAGCACGCGCACGGGGTCGAGCAAGCGACGCCTAGTATCGCTTTGCTGCAGCGCCGTGTTCTTGTGCTCGCACATGCGCAGGCTGCTGTGCGTGAGCCGCATGGCCGTTTGCCGCAGGCCACTCCGTTCGTGCGATAGCCGCAAGGTGGTTTGGCTGGCGAGGTCACGGCCTGCATTGGCCAAGCGGCGGTTGGCAGCGTTGACTCGCTCTGTTGTGGCTCGCGTAATCGAGCGGGTCAGTTCGCGCAGTCGGTTCTTCTCGTCGGCCAGCAGGTCGGCAACGGCGTCGGCCAAGCGCACGCCGCGTTCCTGCACGTCTTCGCGCGCGGACTCGATGCCGCGCACCAAGAACTCCGCAACGGCCGTCGGCGTCTTCTCTGAATGCGCGATTGCATCGAGCACGGATTGGTCGCGTTGGTGGCCAATGCCGACGATCAGCTTGAGCGGATGCTGGGCCACGGCGACCGCGATATCCTTGTCGTCAAACCACGCTAGGTCGGTGCGCGAACCGCCGCCGCGCATCACGCA
>JBNMNW010000417.1:0-3443 GCA_051278165.1 Planctomycetota bacterium
GGTGTCGGCACAACTCGCACGGCGTGAACCACAACCGCAGCTTGCCCCCCACATCATGGCTTCCGTGCAACTGGCGCCTCTGCTACTGGTTCAAACCTATCTTGAGAACCTGTCCTTGAGCCGCAGGAATGGGCGTGCGCAGTACACGTAGACGAGATTGCCCGCGCCATAGAGCACGATCCAGACACCATAGACACCGAGCACGCTCAGGCGGCCCGAGTCGTTCTTCAAGTAGGGACGCAGCATCTCGATGTTTCCGAGCTTGTCTTGAAACAGCCAGATTGCCGCGACGCGGTTGTTGGGCGACAAGATCTCGCCAGCGTGACGACAGCGCAGCCGGCTTCGTCACTCTGCCGATCGAAGCAAACTAGCGGCCCGCGACTTCCGCGAGATATTCGGCGACGTCTTCGATCTGTTGCTTGGTCAGAATGCCCTTCTGCGACGGCATGATGCCGACGCCCTGGGTGACCGAAGTGATGGTCCGTTGGCGCGACGGACGGAGCACGTCCATGTTCGGCCCGAGACCTTGAAGGGAGCCGGCGTGCGCCAGTTCGTGGCAAAGCGCGCACTTGGGCTGCGAAGACTCCATGAACACGATGCGGCCACGCGCGGCGGCGTCACTGAGTGGTGGCGGGCTGCACGAGATGAGCGTCATCGCGGCAGCGGCAAGGGCGAACGCCGTGCGGGCAAAGCGCACGGTAGCGGAGCGAGGCATGGGACCGGTATCTAGGCTTGGAAACAGGAGAACCAAGAGAGCTGGCTAGAGAGCCTGGAAGCAGTGCTGAATAAAAGCACTGCAGAATGAAAGCACTGCTGCATGAATGCACTGCAGAACAGGTCAGACGATCTCGACGCGCACGCTCGGATCGAACCAACCATTGTGTGCATAGCCTCGCTCGTTCTCCAGCCGCAGCTTGGGCTGGACGTTGCCTTCGGCGTCCGTGGCGCGCGAGGCGAGCATGTGCTTGCCGGCCGTCGCATTCCACTTGATTGAAAATTCGCGCCAGGCATAGGGCCCCATCGCTTCCCCTTGGGCCTCGGCGGCTGTCCAGGTCGCGCCGCCGTCCGTGGAGATTTCTACGGAAGCCACCTCGCTCGTGCCGCAGAACGCGACGCAGCGCACGGTCTGCAGCCCTGCTTTTAGAGGCGCATCACTTGGCGCATCCTCGATCGGACCCGTAATCCACGACTTGACGTTCATGTCGTACATCGATGGCTGGTCCGGTGCCCCCGAGATCCCGAGGGGACGCACCCGATAGCTCTTCGCCTGGATCTTAGCGTCGGTCTCATCGGCGGTAGCGGCGAGGCGCTTCAGATACTTGATGTTGTTGACTCCGTAGTAACCAGGGACAACCAGACGAAGCGGGCCACCGTGCGCCAGCGAGATCGGCTCGCCGTTCAGGTCCCAAGCAAGGATCGCATCGCGCAGTGCCTTCTCATATGGGATTGAGCGCTCGACGATGACATCGCGCTCGTTGAGCATTTCAGGGAGCGGTTCACCGCCAGTTCCTGTAACGAAACGCATGCCTTCAGCGGCGCCACCGAGGGCCTCCATGACCTTGGCCAGAGGCACCCCGGTCCACTGCACGTTAGCCGCGGCGCCAACGCCCCAGGGCGAACCCGACGGGCCGTGCTCGAAGAACTTCCGCCCGTTACCAGAGCACTGCAGAACCGCGGTGATCGTCTTTGAGCCCAGCGCCTTGAGTTCCGCCAGCGTCATGGTCTTCGGCGACGCGACCCCCGCGATCTCAAGCTGCCATGCGTCGCGGTCATCGAGGATGGAAGGATCGGGGAACGGCAGGTTGCCGCGAACGAAGACGCGACCCGAGGGCGTGATGCCGCCGCCGAGCCGGGCGCGCTTGGTCTCCAACGTCCACGGGTTGGTACCGTGCATGATGAAGTCATCCGCCAGCAGGCCCTCGGGCAGCACGGTCGCTGCACCGGCAGCGCCGCTCTTTTCGACACCGCACGAGGTCAGACCGAAGGCCGTGGCAGCGAACCCAAAGGAGGCTCCGAGGAACAGACGGCGATCGAGTTGCGTGGCTACTGGCGTATTCATTGGCATGGTGATTTGGCGGATCTACGAGATCGAAAACACTACACGACCGAGGCTTCTCGCACGTATGTCGCACCGCCTTGCCACTTCTTCTTGCGCGAGTAGACAACGCCACCACTGGGAAGTTCTTGCTTGCGAAGACGGCGGACCTTGCTGCACGGCGCTACGCATCGAACGTTCCACCGTCAGCAGTCGACGCGCGAAAAATTCGCTGAGACAGCGTCGAATCCTCGGCAAACGAATCATTGGCAAACAGCCGCGCCGCAAACTCCACCTGATACCGGACTCGCTCTCAGTCCCCGATCATGGCCAAGGTCACGGTGAGCCATGGCCGGCAGACTGGCACAAGCAGCGTTGGCTTTAAGGACAACTGTTGGCGCTTCGGGTCTCTTTCCCAATCGCATCTCAGCATGATTGCGCGGCGGTCCGAGACCTCACCTGCCGGCTACGTTTGCGTTGCTGCAAACTGCGAATACTTCATGGCAACAACGATACCCGACGCTCCACGCGCCGGACCTCACCCCCCGGCGCCATATCGCAAACACCCTAACGTGGCCCTCTCACGACAACGAGAAGCCATGCGATTCGCCGCAGAGAGACTTTGGTATCCGCATGAATTACTGGAATGGAGCAGCGCTACTCGCCACGGCTGTATCGAGCGCTTGCGTTGCCGGCGCCCATGGCGCGACAGCTACACCTTCGCACGCCACATCGACGCATGCCACATCGACGAACCACGAGAGCGGGCAGGTACCCGGTGAGTCCCGTCGCACGGTGAGAGCCGACTCTGACATGGTCACCATCAAGGAGGGAGCCATGCTGCACCTCGACTGCTGGCAGATCTCGCCGGAGACAGATCTAGACGTCTTCGTCACCAACAAATTCAGCGGCAAAGAAGTGGTGACCTTCATGACGGACATCGACTCGATCAGCATCGAGGTCGAGCCCAACCAGCTGTACGAATTCGACGTGCTACTGAACGGCGAGATTGCTCGCACCCAGATCAACACCCACACGGACCGAACGCCGTCGCGGGCCCAAACAAACCTTGTCAGCTACCGCCGGAACGACCCGGCTAGTGACGACGCCAAGCACGGGCGCCCCGAAAAGATTCCGTTCACCCTAGGGACAGATTCGAGGATCTATATCCGGGGGAAGGTGAATGGTTCGATGCCCATCAAGTTGCTGTTCGACACGGGCGCGAGTTCGAATGTCATCACGACATCGGTGGTCGGCACAAAGGTCCAGATGCTGTTCAATCGAGATGTCCAAAATGAAGGCAGCGACGGCGTTACGAGTGTCCGCCTTAGCGATAGCAATCGGCTCGAACTAGGTGGCCTTGTTTGGGATGACCTGAGCTTCATCTCTATCGACTACCCAGCAGAGG
>JBNMNW010000418.1:0-3408 GCA_051278165.1 Planctomycetota bacterium
TCCGCCTGGTGGTTCCGAGCTGCAATCCTTGCAGCTCGGTTGGTGAGCCGGCCGTTGCCGCGACCGGCAACGGCGGAGTGGTTTGGGGCGTGATCGGGTGAGGCTGCGACGGTCTGGGAGGTCGCAGTGGGGGAGCGGTGTGTTTGGTGGGCAGGATTCCGGGCGGAATGCCTGGGCTGGAGGCGTGTCAACTCGTGGGTTGACGGCTGGCTGAAGGGGTGGGAGAGTCGGGTGGCTGGGTTCGGGTGGTCCGGACTGCAGCTTGTTCCGCCTACACCCCACCGGGATTGTGCCTTGAGGTCTGCGCGGCCCGCGAGCGTTCTGGAATAGAATCGCTGCTGGGCGCATCGCCATCCTTGTTACGAGCATGTTTTAACTGGGCATGCCGCACCGGAGCCACATGACGCCGACAACCCTTCGATCCCTCTCGTGCCTCGCGCTGGCCCTCGTGTGCTCGGCACCGGCAGCCCAGGACAAGAAGTTCGCGCCGCGCGACTTCATGATCCCCAACTACGAGAATCTGATGTTCGTCGACATCAAGGCGATGCGCGACCGCGAGATCTGGGATGAACTCGAGTCGTCGGTGATGAATCTGGCGTTCACCCAGATGGAACGCGAGCTCGGCTTCCCCATCGAAGACCTGGATCGCATCTCCGTGTCGATGGCGTTTGGCGGGGCCAAGAAAAGTGGCATGAGCACTGGGCCGGTCGACACCATTCGCATTTTCGAAGGCAACAAGCCGCTGCCGGTGCATGAGTCGATGGCCGGCAATCGTTGGCAGAGAGAGCAGATTGGTGATTACGAAGTCTGGCGCCGTAAGAACAGCAGCGAAGACATGTTTGTGCAGCCATGCGACACGATGCAGGTGTGGGGCACGTCCGCCGCCTTGCAGCCGGCGCTGCAGAAGAAGCGCGTGGCTTTGCCGTCAGCCGAGATCATGTCGTTCTTGTCGGGGCGCGATGCAACCCTCGCCTGTTTCGTGTTCGGTCTCAATCACCCGCAGACCAAGCAGCGATTTTTGGCAGACATGCTGGGCGGCGGGGACTGGCCCGAAGACGACATGCCGCAGCTATTGGGCGCTCGCTTGCTCGCGACTGGCGATGAGGACGATCCGCACCTGACCGTTGAGGCTGTGCTGCGGCACCAGAAGGCCGGCGACGGCATCAAGGTCACGGAGGCGCTTTCGGATGGGTTGCTCGAGAAGTTCCGCGCCAACCCGCAGATGCGGCTATTGCGGCCGCTACTCAAGAAGGTCGTCAAGGAAGTCGACGGCACCGACCTGGTCTTGCGACTCGATCTTGGTCGGGTGCGCAACGCAGTTGGCCATCTCGCGACGTTGGCCTTGCCCATGTTCATGGGCGGCGAGGCACGATCGAAAGAAGCGCATGCTCGCGAAAAGGCCGCAAAGGACTCTCCCCCAAAGGAGAAGAAGCAGCCGAAGACGAAGCCTGCGAAGCAGGTCGAGGCCGGCGGCGGCAAGCGCTAACGCTCAGATCAGGTCTGAGTCACCGAGCGTGTGGTACCACTGTTCTTTGTAGAAGTGGGTGTCGTGCTTGTCGAACGGGATGACGACCTGGAAGTAGATCGTTCCGTAGACCAAGAATCCCATCTTCTGGAACCCGAGGAAACGCGGGTCGCGATGCTGGAACAGTGTCGCCAAGGCGTTGGTGCCGAGGGCGCTCGCACGTTCCTCTGCCTTTGCCACCAGTGCTGTGGTCGTGTCGACATCGTGCTGCGGCACCATCCAGTCGACCAGGAAGCACGTGTTCGGGATGACGAAGTCACGCTTCGCCACGACGGCAATGCCGCGCAGCTTGTTGCTCGACTTCTCGCGGCACTCGTAGAGCTCGTAGCTTGAGTCGACCGAGTCGGCATAGCGCCAGTTCAGGTAGCGCTGGTCACGAATGACCGCGAGCAGCGTCTCACCAGAGAACTCCGTCCAGAGACCGTCGACGTCTTCGTTGAAACGATCCCGTGGTGTCCACAAACTCGATCGCGCTTCGGCAGCGAGAGTTACGCCGACCGCTTGAATGCCGGCCAGGCGGCGACACTATTTGGTCATCGACGAGTCCTGAGTGACCAATTCGATGCCAAACCGGCTCGGCCGAGTTTCCGGGCACCACGCGCCAAACGAGGGCTCCAGAGGACATTCATGATGACAATTAGACTACGATTATGTAGTGTTAATGTCGTTATGAATGCGATCTCAGACAGCCGACTCGTAGGCCGTCTTGCCAAGGTGCAGGCCGGGGTGTTCTCGACGGCCGACCTTAAGACGGCCCTTGCCGAACCGCACCCCGCTGCGTTCGGCCGGCGGGTTCGCGACCTCATCGCGCATAACGTGCTGTTCCGGTTCTCCCGAGGGTTCTACGTGGCGGAGGAGTTCGCGCTACCAATGCTGAGTCAGCGCATCGCGCCAGACTCGTGCATCAGTTTTGAGACTGTCTTAGCGCGCAACCTGGTGATCGGAACCAGTCCCGATCGTCGCGTGGTTGCGACCAAGCTCGGCCGCACGCGACGTTACCAGGCGCGGGGATTCGAGATCGAGCACGTTGGCATCTCGGCGGGACTGTTGTTCGGCTGCGAACCTACGGATGGAGTTCGCTACGCGGATGTTGAGAAGGCCGTTCTCGACGTCCTCTACTTTCACCTGCGCGGACGACGATTCGCGTTCGACATCTACTCTGACATGCACCTGACCAAACTCGACTCGGGACGCGTGCGAGAATATCTGAAGTGCTATCGCAATCCGAAGTTTGTCGCGTTCGCGCAGCGCGTCCTGGAGCTCCGATGAATACTCCGTTGGATCGCCCAGCGACGGCAGATGGCTTGTTTCTTTGGGTCATGCACCGGTTCGCGGAAGTGTTCGCCGATCACGCGATTCTCAAAGGCGGGATGGCGATGCGGCTCTTCGATAGTCCGCGCTCGACGACCGACATCGACTACGTGTTCGTGCCGTATGCATCAAAGACGGACGTGCGAGCGCAGATCGAATCCGTGCTACGCGAGATCGATGACGCCGAGGTCAAAGTTGCGTTGCATTCGAAGATGCTCCGCGCCGAGTTACGCGTAGATGGTGCATCGATCCAGGTAGAGGTCAATGTGGCGATGAACTGCAACGGCATCGCGATGTCCACTGCAGGCTTCGCCCGGCAGTTGGGGCAGCCCCCGCGGGTTGTTCGCATCATGAGCCCTGACTGGGCACTTGCCCACAAGCTCGCCGCATGGAACGAGCGCCGGTTGGTGCGCGATCTCTACGACTGCTACTTCTTTGCGGCCCGATTGCAGCAGGAACCCGCCGGAGAGGTGCTCGACGATCGGCTTGCCCATGTTGAATCCAGGATTCCAACGCAATCGCGGCGGAAAACGATGACCAGGGCCGAACTGGCGGGGGAGCTTCGCGAAGTG
>JBNMNW010000419.1:0-3393 GCA_051278165.1 Planctomycetota bacterium
TGAGCTACCGATTGTCGAGGTCGTGTCGGCGATGGCGTGGTTGCTGCGGCAGCACCATGCGCTGGCAAGTGACGATCTGGCGCGGGAGGCTGCGCGATGCTTCGGCATCCAACGGCTGGGCAGCGTCGTGCGTCAGGTGATGGGGCGGGCTCTCGAGCGCCTGCAGGAATCCGGGCAATGCGAACGCGATGGTGAAACCGTTCGTCTGCCGTCGTGAGTTGATCGCAACCGTCGATTCGGTTGAAAGACGGATCGGCACGAGCACGTCGGGGCAGCGCATCCTGGTAGACTCTGTCCTGCGCGAGAATGGCAGGACTCTGCGATTCGGATTCGTCTAGGGAACGGCTGTCGCACCGTTTCGAAAGCGTTGAAACTTGCACATGATGACACGTTTGCCGGGCCTTCTAGTGATGTTCGTGTTGCTGACAATGGTCGGGGTTGCGTCCAGTCAGTCGAAACCAGCCGAGCAGCTTGTTGCCAAGAAGGCTTACCGCGGACTTGTCTTGGACGAGTCTGGCGACCCGCTTGCAGGCGTCGCCGTGTGCGCGGTCCCTGACGAACCCGATTGGCTGCCAGATACGTTGGTGGCGGCATCCAAGGTGCGCACTGATGCGTTTGGGCGGTTCGTGCTAGAGGTCGATGGAGGTCAGGTGTCCAAGGCACTGTTCGTTGCGCGAGGTAGAGTTCGCTTGCTGCAGTCACTTGAGCTGTTGGCGATGTGGCCGGTGCAGATGGCGAAGGCCGGTGCGTTGGCTGGACAGGTTCGCGGGCAGGATGGTCAGCCGGTGGCTGGCGCGCGCATTCTTGCCGAGGACCACCTACGCGGCTTGCCATTCATCGAGGACAAGGCCAGAGGCAACACGCAAGCGTGGCTGCAAAGCGTGGCGGTGACCGATTCACGTGGGCGCTTCTTGTTGCGCGGTGTTTACGACACGGCCGTGCGCTTGTCGGTGTCGGCGATTGGTTATCACGACCTGGAAGTCGGGCCCGTTTCGAAGTTGGAGCCGCTGTCACTGAATCTGACCAAGGTGCCGGGGACGATCACGGGAGTCGTGCTGGATCCGAGTGGTGCACCGGCTGTTCGCGTCAAGGTGCGTTCGTATTTGCAGCAAGGCTTGCGAACTTCTTCGACGGTGATGACCAATGACGAAGGGCGCTTTAGGAGCAATTATTACGGCGGCCCAACACGTCTGTATGTCTCTGCAATGATCGCTGGCGCGCGCACCTATGGGCGCCATGACGTCACCGAGCCAGGGACGTGTGAACTCCGCTTGGCGCCGCACAACGAGCAGGCGTCGCGAGCCCGTGAGTTCCCGTCGGCGGACTTGTTGAAGCCGAAGAAGCAGCTTCGTGTCACCGCCAAGACCGCGGGCGGCAAGCCGTGTCCGGCGTTTCGTGTCGCGGTCTACCAGATTGATGCCGGTCAACACAAATACCGAACAGACCGGCGTCAGCTTGAGTGGTTCGAAGGTTCGGCGGTTGCTAGTGAAGATGGGATCGCGGTAGCGCCAGTCTACAAAGGCTATGGTGACAACGCGTGGCTCGTGCTGGCGACCGCGAAGGGGTGCGCCAGTGTGCGTTTGCAGATCGATGCAGGGGCCGAAGAGCTCCAACTCGAGTTTGCTAAGGCCGTACCTGTGCGTGGCGCCGTGGTGGATGCGCGCACCGGTAAGCCGGTTGTCGGGGTGCGAGCTTGGTTCTTGTTGGACCTCGATGGCAAGAATAGGCATCACCGCAAGTTCGACGAATTGAAGGGTGATGCCTTCTGCGTGCGCACCAATGTCGAGGGCGCGTTTGTGCTCGACGATGCACCGATTGGTCCGGGCCGCGTTTTCTTCACGGCGGATGGCTATGAACCGACGTGGCGACCTTTCGAGGTTGGCGGCGATGATGAGCCGCTGCAGATTGCGTTCGAGCCGTTGGTGTCGTTGCCAGGCCAGATGGAATGCTCGCGACTACTGCGCCATCTTGTTGCTGTGCGTACTCTTCGCAACCTTCCTGGTGGCAGCAGCGAGGACTTTGCAGATCTGAGCGGCGCGGTGCCGGTGGCTGCGACGGGTGGGTTCCGGTTGCCGCAACAGTCCGTAGGAGCACGACATTTCGAAGCGTTGGTGCAGCGCTCGCCGCGTCAAGGGCGCCCGGACAAGGTCATCGTTGGCGAGCAGAGCCTCAACCATGACACCACGGAGATCACGCTCGATGCGAGTGCTGCGGTCCCGCTACGCATACGTGGCAAGGTGACTGGGCCCGTCCCGTTCCAGCGACTGGCCGTCTTGTGCGCACCGCTGC
The DNA here is from genome assembly GCA_051278165.1 of Planctomycetota bacterium. Taxonomy (GTDB): domain Bacteria; phylum Planctomycetota; class UBA1135; order UBA1135; family UBA2386. The sequence goes on from JBNMNW010000419.1 coordinate 2,290, forward strand.
CCCAGCGCAACATGCACTACGGCTACCTGCAATATCGAGGTCCGTTGTGTGCGCTGGCGATCGACGGCACCTACGACCTCCAGGCGTTGCCGGGTAAGCGCATCCTTGCAGTGATCGATATCGAGTCTGGCGTGATGTTTGCGCGTATGGATGTCGAGTTGCTCACGGGTGCGGACCAGCAGCAGGACATCAGGATCGATGGGCTCGAGGTCACCGTGCGTATCGAGGCGGACACGGAGGCTCGTCAGCTAGGCGATTTCTATCTCGAGTTCGTTCCCAATCAGGACTACTGGCCCGGTGGGATTGCTCAGATTAGTGGCAGCCTGGCGAGGATCAGCGAGCACTGCAAAGGCATGGGCGTGCGCGTGCCTGCAGCGAGCGTCGAGGCAAAACTTTGGGTGCCGCGCACATCAGGGCAGCTGGGGCTGCGTCGCTTTGCTCGCCACCACAGCGGGCAAGCCAATGGTGCCGCCCACGGCGTGCACTCGATCGACGCGGCTCAAGACCGCGTCGTCACGTTGACCTGGTAGCCGCCTACAGCTTCGCGAAGCGATCCGTCTCTTCGATCAGCGCACTGCGAATGCCCGGCTCGGTCATCGAGTGGCCGGCATCGTGCACGATGATCAGCTTCGATTCCGGCCAAGCCTTGTTGAGGTCATACGCCGACCGCGCTGGGCACACGACGTCGTAGCGGCCTTGCACGATGATCGCCGGGATGTCACGGATCTTCTTGACGTTGTGCAGCAGCTGGTCGTCGCGCTCGAAGAAGCCCTTGTTGGTGAAGTAGTGGCACTCGATGCGGGCGAAGGCATCGGCAAAGCGGCCACCGCCCATCTTCTTGATGAGTTCCGGGTTGGTGTAGAGCTTGCTCGTGCTGCCTTCCCAAGTGGACCACGCCTTCGCCGCCGCCTTACGCACGGTCTTGTCCTTGCTGGTCAGGCGCTTGTAGTAGGCCTTCATCATGTCGCCGCGCTCGCGCTTTGGAATCTGCTCGAGGTAGGGCTCCCATGCATCGGGGAAGATGTGGCTGGCGCCGTCCTGGTAGAAGAACTCCAGTTCGCTGCGACGCAGCATGAAGATGCCGCGAAGCGCCAAGGCCTTGAC
>JBNMNW010000420.1:0-3385 GCA_051278165.1 Planctomycetota bacterium
CGGCGCATCTGCGACGTCCACAGTGCGAGTGAACCGGAAGCATTCTCGCTGCGCGAATAGGTGCGGCTGTAAGCCGATGAGCTGCGGGTTTTGCGCCGTACTCAAGTTGAGGCAGCTGGCATCATCCCCGCCGTGCACGCGCAACGGCACGATCGCAACGTCGGCCAGCTCCTCTTCATTCAGTGCGTAGGCGTCGCGGCCGGCTTCACTGGCAAGGTCGCGCAGCACCGGCAAGGTCGAGCGACCAAACAAAGCGAAGCCACCCGTTCCTGAACTGCGCAGGCCGGCGTCGTTGGGGGGAGTGAGTTGGTTGGCTTGGATCGCAACGACCAGAAACGTGCCGCTCGCAAGTAGTGAGATCGTGGCGATGCTGCGGCGTGGTCGTCGGCCGGTGTTGCGCAGTCCAAGTGCCGGCACCGTTTCGAGGCTTGAGCTGGTCGGGTTGGCAAGTCGAGCCAGCAGCATGCGACAACCGAGCAGGGTTGCGATCAGCAGCAGCGCGCCGCCGCCGAAGAAGGCGCTAGTGGCGCGGTGGGGTTGGGCGCTGGCGATGAGATAGGCGGCGCCGGCCACTGCTGCGATAGCCAGAACCAGCTGCACGCGAAGACCGCCGCGGTTGCGTTCGAATGGACTCGCGTCGTCCGTCTCGCCAGCCTTGGCCTGCAGCAATTCGATCGCGGGCCGTCGAAAGGCGCGCCGCATCGCCAACGCGATTGCTGCCAACGCGGCCAGCACGGCACAGCCAGCGCCGGTGGCTACCGAGCTGGGCACGATGTGCGCAACCAAGGTGGTCTGGCCGATGGTGTCGCGCCATAGCGTGCCGAGTGCGTGCAAGACTGCGTGCGTGTAGCCGGCGCCACAGGCTGCCCCGATGACGCTGCCAAGCGCCGCAAGCACGATGGCCTCACGGAAGAACAACCAGCGCACGGTGCCCGGTTTGTAGCCAACGGCGAGCAACGTGCCGATCTCGCTTTGCCGCTGTTCGACGCCGAATGCGAACATCATCGCAGTCAGCAGCAAGGCCGCGATGATCAGGAACAAGCTGAGGCCGAGATACAAACTGCCGAAGTCCGTGGCTGGGTTGCCGGCGGCGAGTGCCGGCCCGCGCAGATCTTGGAACTGCAGATTGAGCGTCTTTGGATCAATCAGGCGAGGCAGCTGTTGTTCGAGCGCTTGCCGATGCTGCGTGCTGGTTCGCATTGCCGTCAACGTGCCAAAACGATTGCTCCAAAGCTGTTGCCCTGTTGCCAGCGTCACGAACGCCTTGGGCGTGCCTTTGTACTCTTCCCAATACTTCTGGTCGCGATCGCCGAGTTGCTGCAGATCGACCGGAATACCTGGCTCCCAATCGCGACAGCTCTTCGCTTCGGCGAGTCCAGGGAACGCCGGCATCAAGGTCTGGTCTGCGGCCGCGCCAACTAGTGGCACGATCGAGTGCACTCGCAGTTCATGGGTTCGCTCTTCGAACTGCAGGGCGCTATTCATGACCGTGTAGGCCAATTCGATGGTATCGCCAGGTTTGGCGCCGAGGTCTTCGGCGAGCCATTGGTTGATGACGATTTGCTCGTTGCCCATGCCGGTCGGCACGAGTGCTAGCAGGTCGCTTAGCGCTGTGGCGTTCGTTGCACCTGGCAGCGGGCCGATGGCGCTGACCATCGAATAGGGCGTCTGCTTGCCGTTCGCCTTCAGGGAATTGACCTTCAGGGAATTGACAAAATAGGTGACGACGCCGACGGCGTCTGGCGCGACCTGTGCAGCGGCCTTGACGATTGGCTCGTCGAGGAAGACGCGAGTGCTCGTCAATTCGGTTACGCCAGTTGCTTCGTTCGTCGTCAGCTGCAGTTCTGCATCTGCCAGGCGCCACTGCCCGCGCAACGCTTCGTCGGCGGCTTCGACTTGCCCGGCGGTGAGCAACATGTTGGCTCGGCCCGGTAGCTCAAGCTCTTCCTGGAGCCAGGCGAGTGATACGAACACATTGAATGGCGGGACTTGGCTGGTGCGTAAGCCGAAGCGTCCGAACGCGTCTTCGTCGACAATGCCGTCGATCGTGACACGTAGCGCGAACGAGATCTCATCGACGGTCGCCATCGTCGCCTCGACCGGCATCAGGCTCGGCTTCTCGACGCGCAGGATCATCTCGTCACCAGCCCCGACCCCGAGTTGTGATGCGAGGCGTTGGTTGAGCAAGGCATGGCCCGCATCCGGCGCGTTGCGGGGTTGTCCCGACGTGCTCATGCCGAAGAAGCCATTGTCGATGCCAAAGACATCGACGATGCCGGTGCGCATCGCGCCGCCGTTGCTCGAGGCGACGCCAGGCAACTGCATGACTGGAACGCACGTTGCGTCTCCGGGCGACGTGTCTGCTAGCGAGGCTGCGATGCGGCTCGCCAGGTCTGCTTGCACAAACCGGTCGCCAGCGGCAAGCACCGACGAGAACGAGCCAACCCGCTGCAGCGCCTGGTCACGCAGGCTGTTTCGAACCGAGTCCCCGACCGACAACGCGCCAACCAACACGGTCGTGGCGCAGATGACGCCGAGCAGCACCCCGAGGTGGGTGCGCCAATAGTGGCGCATGCCACGGAATGCCAGCAGCCACGCGTTCATGCGTTTTGGTCCGCCGTCGCGATCGATCCTTCGCGCAATTCAAGAATGCGCTGCATGCGTGTGGCGAGGCGGCGCGAGTGGGTGACCGTCACCAGTGCGACCGAGTGGCGTTCATTCAGTTGGCATAGCAGGTCGCCAAGGGAGTCAGTGCCGCGTTCGTCGAGAGAGCCCGTGGGTTCGTCGGCGAGCACGATGCGCGGTTGGTTGATCAGGGCGCGAATGACCGCGACGCGCTGTTGCTCGCCGCCTGATAGTTGCGCTGGGCGATGGTGTAGCCGTTCGCCGAGGCCGACGTCGTTGAGCATTTCGCTGGCGCGATCGCAAGCCGTGCGCCGTTGCTCGCCCTTGGGATACACGAGCGTTGGCACCAGCACGTTCTCAAGTGCCGTCAGTTGCGGCAGCAAGTGATGCGCTTGGAAGATGAAGCCGATCTCGCGGTTGCGCAGAGCGGCCAGCTGCTTGGCGTTGCGGTTGGCAAGTGGCTCGCCATCGAACAACACCTCGCCGCTGCTCGGCGGTAACAGGCCACCGATGATGTTTAGCAGCGTGCTCTTGCCAGACCCCGACGGTCCCAATACGGCGACGGTGTCGTGTGGCTGCACGCACAGGTCGATGTTGCGCAGCACTTCGGTCGCGGTTCCAAAGTGTTTGTGCACGCGCCGTAGTTCGACCAGTGCTGCCATTAGCGCGGTGTCGTTTGGTTGCTGGGTGTTGCGGGCTTGGCGGCGCCGGCCGGGGCAGGTTTGTAGAGGCTGACCATCAGTCCGCCGGTGGCCGCGAG
>JBNMNW010000421.1:0-3380 GCA_051278165.1 Planctomycetota bacterium
CGCGTTCGGTGGCAGCCAACTGACGGCGGCCGGTGCCAACGTGACCTTCGGCCTCAGCGAACACGCGGTCATGGGCGTCGTCGGCGTGTTGCAGCAACTACCGCTGATCCTGCGCGCCTTCGCCGCTTACCTGCGCATGCTGCGCAACGATCCGCCGGACCTCATCGTCTTGGTCGACTATCCAGGCCTGCACCTGGTGATGGCCAAGGCCGCCAAGCGCCGGAAGATCCCGGTATTGCATTACATCGCGCCGCAGTATTGGGCGTGGGGTCCGTGGCGCATGCGTCGCTACCGCCGAGCCGTCGATGCGACCCTGACCATCCTGCCGTTCGAGACGGAGTTCTTCCGACGCCAAAACGTGCCCGCGATCTACATCGGCCATCCACTGCTCGACGAGATCGCCGAATCACCGCCAGCTGACGAGGTTGTCGCCGAAGTGCGCGCGCGCAAGACTCTCGTGATCATGCCGGGCAGCCGGCGCGCCGAGATCCAAGCAAACCTCGAAGGCATGCTGCGCGTCGCCAACAAGCTACGTGAACGAGACCCCAGTCTGCGCATCGTGCTGCCGCACAAGAACCCGCGCCGCACCGAGATGATTCGTGCCCTGCTGAAGGAGATCGGCGCCAACAATGCCGAACACCAAAATGCCGAACACCAAAATGTTGAACACCACGAAGGGCCACTGAGTCACTGGCTGCGCGGCGCCCACATGGTGCTAGCCAAGTCCGGCACCGGTTCGCTGGAAGCATGCTTGCACGGCAACCCCACCATCGTCGTCTACAAACTGCGCGGCATGCTCGCGGCCATTGGCTACCACAACATCCTCAGCGTACCGTGGATCGCCGGCGCCAACCTAATCGCCAACCGAGTCGTCGCCCCAGAACACTGCTTCGCGGGCGATGAGGGCTGGCAGAGTGTCGAACGTGACGCCGAGCGGCTGTGGTTCGATGAGGCGGCTCGCGACGCCTGCAAGCGCGACCTGCAAGAAGTGCAAGACCGCCTAGGAGCACCTGGCGCGACGGCGCGCGTCAGCGAGATCGTGCGCCAGTTCCTACAACTCAAGGCTCCAAAAATGGAGGCCACAAACTGATGTCTAAATCCCTGGTCGACCTGCGCGCCTTCCTCACCGTGTTGCGCAACGAAGGAGAACTGATTGAGATCGACGCCCAAGTCGATCCCGATCTCGAAGCCGCCGAAGTACACCGCCGCGTCATCGCAGCTGGCGGACCAGCGATCCTATTCAAGAACGTGAAAGGCTCGCCGTGGCCGTGCGTCACCAACCTGTTCGGGACGCCGCGTCGCGTCGAACTCGCGTTTGGCAAGCGCCCGCTCGAACTCGTCGAACGCCTGGCTGAGGTGCCACAAACGTTGCTACCGCCGAGCCTCGGCAAGATGTGGCAACACCGCGACCTGATCGGCACGCTATTGAAGGTCGGCCGCAAGCGCGTCTCTCGCGGCCCCGGTCTCGCGATGCAAGACAGTCCCGCTGGACTCAATCGCTTGCCGCTGTTGCGAACATGGAAGGAGGATGGCGGCCCGTTCGTGACGTTGCCGCTGGTCTACACCGAACACCCCGACGGGCTCGGCTCGAACCTCGGCATGTATCGTGTGCAGCGCTTCAGCGACGACACCGCCGGCCTGCACATGCAAATCGGCAAGGGTGGCGGTTACCACCTCGCGGCCTACGAAGAACGCAACCAGCCCATGCCGGTTGCCGTGCACATCGGCGGCCCGCCGGCGATGATCCTGAGCGCGATTGCGCCGCTGCCAGAGAACGTTCCTGAAGTGCTGCTGTGCTCCCTGCTGATGGGACAACGCTTGCGCACTAGTCGATCCAAGCATTCGCCGCTACCGCTGGTTGCCGACGCCGAGTTTGTCTTGGTCGGCGAAGTCCCTCCTGGCGTTCGCCACCCCGAAGGCCCGTTCGGCGATCACTACGGCTACTACTCGCTCAAGCACGACTATCCGCTGATCCAAGCCAAGGCGTTGCTGCACCAGAAGGACCCAATCCTTGCCGCGACGGTCGTCGGCAAGCCGCGCCAGGAAGACTTCTTCTTGGGTGACTACCTGCAAGAACTGCTGCTGCCGCTCGCCAAGGTTGCGATGCCGCAGGTCAGGGCATTGTGGTCGTACGGCGAGACTGGTTACCACTCGCTGGCGGCCGCCGTCGTGCGCGAACGCTATGGTCGCGAAGCGATGCAGAGTGCGTTCCGCATCCTTGGCGAAGGCCAGCTCAGCCTGACCAAGTTCTTACTGCTGACGGATCAGCCGGTCGACCTGAAGAACTTCAAGCAGACCCTCGAGCATGTGCTCGCGCGTTGCCGGTTTGCGACCGACCTGTATGTGTTCGGCAGCCTGTCAATGGACTCGCTCGACTACGCAGGTCCTGAGGTCAACAAGGGCAGCAAGGGCGTCATGCTTGGCCTCGGCGAACCGGTGCGCAAACTGCCGACCGAGTTCCAAGGCACGCTCCCGCCGACGTTCGAAAAGGTGCGTGTGTTTGTCCCGGGTTGCCTGGTCGTGCAAGGTCCGAAGTTCGCCAACGATCGCGATGCGGCAGCCGTTCTAGCCAAGTCGCCGGCACTCAAGGACTGGCCACTAGTCGTGCTCGTCGACGACGCCGACCAGGCCGCGCGCTCTAGCGTCAACTTCTTGTGGACTACGTTCACGCGCTTCGAACCAGCTGCCGACATTCACGCCAACGAACTCAAATTGGTGCGCAGCCAGCCATGCTACACGCCGCCGATCGTCATCGATTCGCGCATGAAGCCGAACTACCCAGACGAGCTGTTCTGTGATCCGGACACGGCATCGCTGGTGTCAAAACGCTGGAACGAATACTTCCCAGCAGGCGGCATCGAAATGGGCGACAGCGATCGCGGCCACCTCGACTAGCGTGACGTAGCCAATACGAGTCCATATGAACTACCGCGACCTAGAACCCGAAGAAGCCCAAGCCGAACTGCAAGCAGAACCGGCACCGCGCCTTCTCGATGTGCGCACCGAGCAAGAAAACCAGAGCCACCGGTTACCCAACTCGGTGCTAATCCCGGTGCAAGAACTCGCCCAGCGCCTCGACGAACTCGACGCCACTGAGAACTGGTTCATCTACTGCGAACACGGCCGCCGCAGCATCTTCGCCTGCGAAATCATGGCCAACGCCGGCTTCACCAAGCTAACCAACATCCGCGGCGGCATGGCACACTGGGCCGGCCGCGACCTGCCATACGAACGCCCCTAACCAGATCGGACCGGAATCTGCGTATTGGGAATCTGCATCCGGAATCTGCGTACTGTACCCGGTTCAAACCACAGGTTGCGCGAAGCGCAACCGGTGGGTTGTACCGGGTTCAGTACGCAGATTCCGGCTACGAGGGTCC
>JBNMNW010000422.1:0-3344 GCA_051278165.1 Planctomycetota bacterium
CAGCTGCCGGATATCGGCGGCCGCCTACTGGTGGCCGTCTGGCCGTCTGGCTGGTGGCCGCCTTGCCGGGATGCCCTGGCAGCTGGTTCCTTACTGGCGAACTGCCAGAGGCGTCACCGTTGCCAGCACCTTGCGCGTCTTCACATCGATTGCGATCAGGCGACCGAGCCAGTCCGCGGTGAAGATGCGCGAGCCATCGGTGCTCGCGGCAACGTCGTAGACCCAGTCGCGCACGCGTGGCAGTTCGGTCTCTCGGCTGCCGTTGGTCTTCCAGTGCAGGATGCGACCATCCGCGCCACTGCTGATCAGGTGGCTTGCCGAACGCCACGCGACGCACAGCACCGCATCGCTGTGACGCTTTTGGCGAAACATCTGGCGGCCATCACTCATGCGGAACAGGCAAACCGTTTGGTCGGAACCAGCGGTTGCCAGGTAGCCCGAGTTGGGTGAGAACGCGAGGTCCGCGAGCAGTCCATTGGCGACCTTCATCTCGTGCACCTCGCGGCCGTTGTCTGCTTCGCGCACTGCGACGAAGCCAGCACGGTCGGCGCTCGCCAGTAGCTTGCCATTGGCTGAGAACGTCACCGCGGTCACCCAGTCTTCGTGCCGCTCCTTCCACAGCGACTGGCCATCTGCGGCTCGCAACACTTCGACGTTGCGGCGCGTGTCGCCGGTCGCGACCAGCGAGCCATCCGGAGAGACGGCTGCGGACAACAGCACGTCACGGCGCTTGCTGAAGCGGCCTAGCTCGCGGCCAGTGCGCACTTCGAAGAGCACGGCACCACCCGTTTTGCCCGCGACGCCGCCGGCGGCGATCAGCGTCGAGCCGTCTTGCGAGAACGACAAACTTTCAACTTGGCCGAATGGGAACGCAAGCACGCCGAGTTCGCGCAGGTTGTCTTGATGCACGAGCAGGATCTGGTGGAAGCCAGGCACGGCGAGCAACGGCGCGCCCGGGCTTGCTGCGACCGTGCGCATCGACCCGGGGTTCTCGGGGTAGATCTTCGTTACGAATGGCAGTTCGCCGGGCATGACGACCGAAGTCTTGGGTTCGGCGACTTTCTTCTGATCTTCGATAGCAACCTTTCTGCGTGCTTCGGCTCGCGCGACAGCGAGCTTCTTCGCTTCGGCAAGATCCTTGGGAGCGCCCTGCTGGATCCACGTGCGGATGGAGTCGATCAGCTTCTTATCGAGGCGAGCCGACTTCGGCGGCATCGTTGGTTTCTCTTGGTGTGAGACCAGCATGTAGAGCCGGCTACCGTCGGCATCGCCTGGCCTGATCGTGCGGCCCGAGCCGCCACCCTGGAGTGCGGAGACGTGCGTGCTCAAGTCGAGCCCGCCCGAAGGGTCACTTGGTTCGTGGCACGTGATGCAGTGCTCATCGAAGATCTCGTAGACGTGATCTTCATAGGTCAGCAACGACTTGTCGGACTCGACGGTGACCGCTGAGGTCTTGGCCGGCTGTGCTTGGGGCGTTGCGGTGGCACTGGTCGCAGTAGCGCTGGCTGCAGTCTCGCCGTTTGCCTTGGCACTAGCTGCAGGCTTGGCACTCTTTGGTGTCTTGGCCCCGGCAGCGCTCTTGGCGGCTACCTGCTTAGTCTTCATCGCCGGCTTGGCGGCCGGTTTCGCTTCCGCTGCTTTCGCCTTCTTCGGTTTGGCCGCTGCTGGTGCCGTCTTCGCTGGTGTTGCCTGCGCTGGTGTTGCCTGTGCGGGTGTTACCTGTGCAGCGATCGGCTTGGGCGGGCTCGCCGCCGTCATCGCCAACACACCGATCTCCAATTTGCCGACGAGCTTCTGTAGCTCATCTAGTTTCGCCAACTCAGCGTCGATGGCTTTCGCAGCGGCATCCTTCTCGGCCGCTTGGGCTTCGAGTGCCTTGCCTGCCTTGACCAAATTCACGGCGGCCGTTTGCATGGCGACCGCCTTAGCGCGCATGGCGCTAGTTCGAGCGTCCCATGCTGCCACCGGCAACGTGCTAAGACCTGCGAGGGCCTGTTCCAGCTTGCCTTGCGCGGTGTCCTTCGACTTGCCGGATCCGGCTGGATCGCGAAACGTTAGCTTTGCCAGGAGCGCGCGCACCTCGGCGAGCTTCTGGATCTCGTGGTTGAGCGTAGTCGCTGCCGCGGTCTCGTTGTTCGCCGCTTGTTGCTTGGCTTTGTCTTGGCTGCGCAGGTCCACGGCGTCGGCGCGGGCCTGCTTGGCGGCGGCCGTCATCGATTGCTTGCGCTCCGCCCAAGCGCCTTGGTCCATCTTGGCCAGTTGGCCAAGCAGCGCATCGAGCTTCGCCGGTTGCGGCGTCGGCGTCGGTGTTTGTGCGTTGGCCGCATGCGTCATGCACAGGGCTAGCAGCGCAGTGCCCAGCTTGGGCTTCCATCCAGTGTTGCAGTTCATCGGTGTTGGTTGCTCGGGCTAGGAGTCTGCGTCACGGGAGGCGAATCGACCAGGTGCGTGACGTTCGCGCCGGGTTGGTTCGCCGAAACGCAGTCGAATCGGTGGCTTCGGCGAGGATTTGGCGGGCCGACATGGTGTGAAGGGTGCGTGCATGGCGGTTTGCTCTCCCGTGGCGCAGGCTCCTAGTGCTGGAAAAGGAATTCCTTGCTGTTGAACATCGACCACAGCACGTCGTCCCAAGCATCACGCGGTTTGGCGCTGGCCTGTCGAATGCTGAGCAGAATGCGTTCCCGTTCGGCCTTGCGCGGCAAGCGCGCGTAGGTTGCCAGAAACAGCTCACTGAGGATCTGGTCGGGAGCAGTCTTCGCAGCCAGCAGACGGGCGACGCGACTCTTCGACGAGCGAAGCTTTCGTTCGATGGTCTCGCCATTGATCAAGTGCAGGACCTGGTTGAGGGTCGGCTCTTCGCGTCGATCACACGTGCACACGGATTCGCGATCGGGGCGGCCGAAGAGGTCGAGGAACCGGCTGCCGCCATTGGCGTCGACGATCTGCACGGCGCTTTGGCCGAGTGGGATGCCGCTGAACTTGGTGCGTACCTCGGTGATGGATCCGATGGCGTCCAGCATCTGCTCGGCGGACATCCGGCGCGGTGGCATGCCAGCGTAGGTCGAGGCTGGCGGAGCGTTCGGGTGTTGCGTCGATTGGTAGGTCGCCGATGCGCAGATCTCGCGAATCAGTTCGCGGATGTCGAAGTCGGCAGCGGCCAGTCGTTCGCCGAGGCGGCGATGCAGGTCGGGGTGCGATGGCGGATTGCTGACCCGTACGTCATCCACTGGTTGCACTAGGCCGCGGCCGAAGAACCGTGCCCAGACGCGATTGGCGATGTTCTTGGCAAACCATGGGTTCTTGCGCGAGGTCAGCCACTCGGCCATCACTGCGCGGCGATCGAC
>JBNMNW010000423.1:0-3327 GCA_051278165.1 Planctomycetota bacterium
GTAGATCAAGTTTTGGCCGCGGTAGCGACGGATGCCGTCTTCACGACTCTGGCTAGGATCAGCCTGACTCTCGAGGCGCGCCTTGACACGACGGCTCGACAACCACTCTGGCAGCAGCACTGAGCCAAGCACGCGCGAGCGACGCACCAACTCAATGACGGTTCCTTCGCGGCTCGGCAGACTTGGCGGATCGTAAGGAAAGTGCTCATTCGCCGTCACGCGCAGGCGATAGCGGCCGGCCTCGAGGTCGCCGAACAACGAAAAATTGCCGTCCTCATCGGTCGTGGTCACGGAGAACGCTTCATCTTGCCAATCAAGCCGCGCCTGGCGACCAGTTTCGCGCTCGCGCTGCAACTGCACGCGGGCGCCGGCAATGGCATCCCCCAAGTCGTTGACGACCTGACCAAACGTGATGCGCGTCAATTCCCCGATCTGCAGGTCGCCTATGTCCATGACGCCCTCCTTAGGCAACGCGCCAAGCGTCGTCGCCAGCCCCGGAACAGGCATGCGATCTTGATAACGCACCTGCAAACGCCACGGCGGCTGATGCTGGCCCTGGATTTGATACGGCAAGTGGAAGCGACCCTCGTCATCGAGCAGCACTTCTTCGCCTTCGAGACGGCCGCGGATGCTGTTGATCAAGAACGTCACCTCGGCGTTCGCTAGCGCTGCGCCACTCGCATCAAGCATGCGGCCGTAGAGCATCGCGGCGCCTGGTGCCACTACCAGGTCAACGGTCAAGCGCTCACCCGGCTGCTGCGGCCCGGCAAACTCCGGTGCACGCCAGCGGAAGTCGTTGTCGTCGAGTCGGCAATCAGCGTGCAACTGCATACCAAGCCCAACGAACGGGAAGACAATCTCGCGCTCGTTCTGCTCCTTGCGAATCGGCAACCGCGCAAATCTTGGGTTGTTGCCAGCCGTGATGCGCAGCTCCCCGCGCACCGGATGAGTAAACGGTCGGCCATCACGATCGACCGTGCGCAACGCAATGCTGCCGGTCGGCGGCAGGCGCAACTCGATCACGTCTTCGGGCACTGGCTTGCCGCTGAAATCTTCGCGAACAGGCTCGGCCAACGGCACCATCAGCACGGCTTCGAATTGATTCTGGTGCTGCTCCGGCCACCATCCAGCAGCATTCTTGCGATACAGCTGGAAGTGCTTAAAGACGGCGTAACCCTTCGCATCCGTGCGCCGACGAGCCTTCAGGTCCATCTTGGTCGTAACCACCGCCTTCGACTTCTTGGGCTCAGCAGACTTGTTCTTGCCGGGCTTCTTGGTCTTGCTGTTCTTGCCGGGCTTCTTGCCCTCTGGATTTTTCGCGCCGGCGTCGACACTCTTCAGCTCGCGGAACTGCGCGACCAGCTGTTCGCGCTGACGCTGCTCACCCGCCAGACGCCGCTCGAAACGAGCACGGACATCGGCATTCGCAGCGCTGGCCAGCCGAACTTCAGCAGCCGCAATGGAGGACTCCAGCTGCTGCCACTGCTTGATCATTCTGTCCGTGTTAACACGCTCCGGAATGCGCTGCTGAATGCCAACCGGCACGTCCGCAACGACACGGCCACGCGGATCGGTCACGCGCACCGTGACCGTCTCATCGGACTGCAGCATCACCGACTCCGTCGCGCGGTGGCCCTTGCGAAGGCGCGTCACACCACTCGCACCAGGCAGGGTCGCGGCAATGATCGTGGTCGTATCGAAACGGGGCAGCTCAACGCGACCTTCGCTTGTGGCGGTATATCGCTTGCCGCTGGTAATCGCGAGCTCACACATGTGCGGAGCAAAGGCGTCGCGCGTCTCCGGCCCTTCGTAGCCTTCGAGCACGTAGACCTGGGCCTCGGGGGCAACCTTGCCCTGCTTGCGATCCCATACTTGGATCACGAGGCGCGGCGAATCTTCGACTTGCATATCGACTTCGCTGCGATCTGCCTCGTCGTCGCCTTCGACAACGTCGCCTTCAAAAATGGCAACCTCGGCCGAAGCTCCGACAACAGCAGAAGCGACCGCGTCTTCATCCTGCTGCTCGAAGTATTCGTCCGAAGGAGGCGCCGGCAAGGCACTGTCGTTGCCGCCAGCGAAGAACATCACGGCGCCCAGCGCGAGCACCAGAGCGAAGACAGAGAGCAGCAGGGACGACTTATTCATTGCGGACACGGACACCGCAGCACTGCGGTAGACGCCAGCAATGCTAAACAGCAATCCCGGTCACGTCGTCGCACCGGCGTGTGCGTTGACATACTTGGGACGGGTGTGCGAGTCAGCTCGGTTTGATGGCGCAGACTTCGAGCAGCTCATTGCCCCCTTGCTGCCGCAATTCCAACGCCAGCCCCTTCGTCTGAAGCATCATTTTAACGAACTCGTTGAACTCCTTGCGATCACAAGTCACGGTCCCGAGCCACGAGACCTCGGTGTCGGCATGGTCCCGGTGGAAGGTGTATCTACCACCGGTAACCAACTGTGCCAGCTTCAGAAACTCCGACACAGGCATCGGCGACTCGCAGCTCACCGTGACCGTGTCGTCGACGATCGACACCCGGTAGGAATCGTTCGCGACGACGCGCTGATTGGTGCCAGCACAACTCGCCAACATGGCGTATGCGGCTGCGAGGCAGAGACAGAACAGCTTGGGGGGGAGCTTCATCGGGCGTGCTGGGACGGGGTTCTTGGGGAGATATTCCGCGGCGACTTGGTGCGACGCCAGTTCGGCAATCTGCCAGGCGTGTCGCCGGCGCCCGCGCGCCCGACGGCGTTGTCGATGCGTGGCAGAGCCTCGGTCGCGATGCTGCGCAATCGGATCAGCACCGGCTCGAACGCGTCCGCAGCGAAACCGTAGGCGCGTGGTGTCCGGAAACTCGGCCGAGCCGGATTGACACCGAATTAGTCACTCAGGACTCGTCGGTGACCAAATAGTGTCGCCGCCTGGCCGGCATTCAAGCAGTCGGCGTAACTCTCGCTGCCGAAGCGCGATCGATTTTCCGGAGACCACGTGGTCGTTGATGAGCGACTCGGCGGGCTCTTGCGCAGCCACCGTCGCTCGGTCTGACGGCCTAGGTCCTCGTGACAAGCTGGTTGCCGACATTGGACCGAGCCACCACTCTGTCTACTCGGCCGAAACCGCCACCAACTCATTGGTCACCGACGAATCGGAACTAGCCAATTCGAGGCGAAACAAGCTCGGCCGATTTTCTGGATAGGACGGAATCTTGGAATTGGCCCTACGAATTCTTCGCATGGCGGCCAACCCGCCGGGAGCGACGTCGTGCGCCTTGGCGAATGCTTGGGCGGTTCCCTTGCAGGCCGACTCCTCCGGTCCCAGTCACGCCGCTG
>JBNMNW010000424.1:0-3312 GCA_051278165.1 Planctomycetota bacterium
CATTGCCAGCTACGTGCTGGATGTGCCGCGACTGCTGGTGCTCGACAGCATCGTGCCTGACACGCCCCTGCTGCTGATGCTGCCACTCTACGTGCAGCAAGCGAGCTGGATCCTGGTCGCCGAAGAAGCGATTCGCCAAGATTTGATCGCCCGGTTCGGAACAGGAATCGACGACATGGTGTTCGTCCGCAGCTGCAACCGCGAGGCACCACGGCACCTGATCCAGTCGATCCGCGAACGCATCGAATCGCCGCGCACGAAGAACCAACCCACTCTCGGCCCAATGGCTGCATTTCGCACTACGGGCTCTGATTCACCTGCTGAGATGCCTGGCGCCGAAGAGCCTGGCGCGCCCCCCCTACTCGTGCTTGGTGCGGAACGCACCGGCACGCACCTGCTGGTCAACATGCTGGCGGATCACCGCCAAATATGGCTGGCAAACGAGCTGTTCAACCCGCGCCTCATCGAGCACGGCATCATGCCGTGGAATGGTGCCTGCGGGGTCGATAACGCGCACATGAAGGGCTTGCGCCTTGCCCGCCCTGGCGAGTTCTTCAAGGCTCTCTTACGTGATGGGCGAACGCAGTCCGCGACGTATGCCGGCTTCAAATTGCTCTACTACCACGGACTGGTCGACGACCGCGTTACAGACATGCTGCTGACGCACGACGATCTACGAGTGGTGCATTTGATCCGAGAACATCATCTGCAGCGCTTCACCTCGCATGTGCGTGCTCAGCAGTATGACAAGTGGTTTTCCCAGGGACACGAGCCCGCCTCGGCACCAGGCCAGGTGCAATTAGACCTGCGGGAGATGATCACAGCATTCGTGCTAACAGCGCAGTGCGAGGCTCGGTACCGCGCGATGTTCCAGGACCATCAGGTCTTGGAGATTGACTACCACGAACTCAGCAGCGATCTGCCCGGAACGATGGCCCGACTGGGTAGCTGGCTATCGCTAGACCTGTCGCTGCTGACTCCAAAGAATCGCAAGACCGGCCCCACAGATGTGCACACGGGCATCGCTAACTGGCATGAAGTACGGCAAGCGCTACAAGGAACCCGCTGGAGTGAGTTGACCGAGGGGAGCGCATGAGTGCGTCCTACCAAGAACTCGATGCACCACACTTCGATTACGATTTGCAGCCGGTGCCCGGCATCAACCCGCACCTATTCCGCGGGCCCATCCCCGATCTTTCGCAGCCTTACATGGCCTGCATTGGCGGCGCCCAGTCCATGGGTCGGTTTGTTGCCAACCCGTTCCCGGCCCAACTCGGCACCGCACTCGACGTGCCATGCCTGAACCTTGGGCTTGGTGGCGCGGGACCTCGGTTTGCCTTACAGCCTGCTGTGCTCGCCCTGCTACAGCGGGCCCAACTCGTCGTCGTGCAGGTGTTCGCCGGCCGCAGCGCCAGTAATTCTCGCTACGACAACACGGTGGACGGACGCAACAGCGGACGCTGCGTTAGGACCGGCAAGACCAAGCGATTCGAAGACTTCTTAACGGATCTTATGCAACGTGAAGACGAACCGTTGCTGCGACGGACCGTGCAAGAAACGCGTGAGGACTACGCCTACTCGATGAACGAACTTGCGGGTGCGATTACGGCACCAAAGGCGCTGCTGTGGCTATCACGCCGCAAGCCGGACTACACGCCGAACTATGACAGCGTGTTTGGCATCGGCAGCCACTACCCGCAACTTCTCGACGCATCGACCCTCGACAGTTTTCGCGGGGCGTTTGACGCGTATGCGGAATGCGCCAAACCACTGGGCGTTCCACAGGCGCTTTGGCACGGCGACCAGGTAGATGCCACTAGCTGCGACGAACACGGTCAGCTTTGGAATTGGTACTACCCGACGCCACAGATGCACGATGACGCTGCTGCGAAGCTGACCCCAATCTGCCGCGAGCTATTGCAGCGATAACGCCAACGCGGCACGCGAGCGACTTACGAATCGTCGCCGCGATGGTCGGAAGCCGTCTCGCCAGCGCTTGGCGCAGCCAACAACCGCGCCACGGTCTGTTCGCGTAACAACTGCGCCTTCTGCTGCTCGCCGAGCAGGTCGAGCACTTCGGCAAGCACGGCACAAACCGTTGGCGTTGGCCCAAGCGCTTCGGCTGCGACGCGCGCCGCACGTTCTGCACGCTCGTGTTCGCCGGCACGCGCTAGTTCGCGAGCCACCAACAGCAGGCCGCCCTGCATAGGACAGTTAGCCAATAGTTCGCGCGGCTCGACAGCACCGGGATGCTCTGACAATAGTTCGGCGATGCGATCAAGACCGGTCGGCGAACGGGTGCCGCCGTAGACGCGCACAGCTTGCCGGAACTCTCCGGCGGCTCGATGCACATCCCCCAGCAACAGCTTGCCGGAGGCGCCGTCTGGCTCCGCCTTCTGCAATCGCTTGGCGATCTTCTTCGCGGCGTCCTGATCGCCGGCCTTGAGAGCCGTCGCGCCAGCCGCGACCAAGGCATCCACATAACGCTGCCGCTCGCGCACCGCAGTCGCCGGCGGGGCATGCTTCGCGATCTTCTCTTGCCACTGCAAGACCTCGCCCGCGTTGCCCTCACTCTCGGCCAGATCTCGCAACACGCTCAGCATGCTGACGTCATCAGGGAACCGAGAGACCGCTGCTTCGGCCTCGCGCCGCAGAGTCGCGGGCAGTACTTCACCCTGACGTCGCAGCGCCTCCAGTCGCAATTGCAGCAGTGAGCGCGTCAACTCCTTCGGCAAGCCTGGTTCGACGCATCGTGCCAACCAACCAAGCGCTTCGTCGACGTTGTTGCTGGCGAGACTCTGGCGGGCCAGTTTTAGATTCGCGTCCTGCACGACATGCGGATAGCGCTCCGGCAACGGCCCGCGATACTTCGCCACCCGACGGAACAGTTCACGACTCTTCTTGCGATCCGAGCCAACCAACGCGGCCGTTGCTTGCAGATGACGGCCCAGCGTTGCTTCCGCCCGCATGTCGCGAACGCGGCGCTTCAGCAGCCAAAACAGCAGCAGCGATGTGATCGTCAGCACGACCAGCAGCAGCAAGATGCGACCGACCGTGGTCTGCAGCATCGGCTCAATCACGCGGATCACCAGATCCATGAGCTTGAGAACGACGTCGAGAGCCGGGCCAAACAGTGCCAACAACAGCACCACGGGCAACGCGTAGACGAGCACTCGCAACCACGGGTTCTTGGGCAGGATCGCCTTGACCGGCGCCCACAGCCCCTTGCGTAGCAAGTCACCGATCTTACCCATTGGAGCCACCATCCTGCTTCTCGGAGGTCCCGTGCAAGGCGCGTGACAAGTGCAGGCG
>JBNMNW010000425.1:0-3290 GCA_051278165.1 Planctomycetota bacterium
GTCGCGCCGGGGCGCTCGCTGCGAACACCGTTTCGCCGCCGCGCCGCACGGACTCCAGCGTCAGGCGCAGGTTCTGGTTCACTTCGACGGCATCCCCCATCGCCGGCGTGAACATCACGCCGCCTTGGTCGAAGACGACCTTGTAGTCGCCGCCGCCGCCGATCAGCCGGCCCTCGTCGAGGTTCAGTCCATGGGCCGCGCGGGCGATCGAGATCGATTCGTCTTGGCTTGGTGCTGGGTTGGTTGGATCGAGCGCCAGATCCTGGATCTGGGCCGTGAGAGCTGCCGAGCACAAGGAGCCGGCGAGTAGCAGTGCGAGTCGGTTGGTCATGATGGGATTCGTGGCAGGGGGCGGCCACGACGACCGCTTGCCATGGAGACAAGAAGCGCGCCGGCCAAGGCGTTCCCATCTTTCCCAAAAGATTCCACCGAGCGAACGGTCGCCCGGACGCCTAGTTCGGGTTGCGGTGGTTGCTGCGCTATCGCCAGAAGTTGTCAATACCGCGTAAGTTGGGACCACAAGAAACGCCCGCTGTGCCCAAAGGCGCAGCAGGCGTTCTTGTTGGCTACTCGACTAGGAGCAAACTCGCACCCCTCTCAGTAGGCGAGTGTCAGCAGCAAGCCGTTCGAGTTGATGAACCCGAATGCGTTGGCAGTTGGATCGAAGACCGAACTCTGCACTGCGAGTTCGAAGCCGACCAGATTCGTTTGGTAGGGAATCGGCAGCGAGAAGCTTGCGACCCCACTGGACACCGGAATCGTGTAGACCGCGTCAAGGTTGGCGTAGGCGGTGCAGCCCGGCATGCCGAGGAACCCGAGGCTGATTCCGGGATTCACCGGCGCAAGACTCAGAGTCTGCAAAGCGATGAGGCCGGTCGACGGGACGTTGGTGGTCGTCATCACGCAGGTGGAACCGATCGAGGGCGGCGTGGCGTCGAGTTGCAAGTCGGGCTGACCCACCGGGAACGAGCCGGGCAGACTAGCCGAGATGTCCATGTTGCCGCCGTCCACGTCTCCGTTGCCACTCGCGTAGCCGACCAACCACGGCCCCCCGGACGCAACGATGGATTGCCACACCATCGTGACGTCGCCGGTTGACCAGTTGAGTTGCATCTGCCAGGTGTTGGGGTCGGTCGTACCCGCGCTGTGCACATTGACCCACGTGACGTAGATGATGTTACCACCTACCCAGGCCTTGACCACGCCGCCGCTTGACACATCGAAGTCGTGCCAGGTGCCAAATCGGGCTGTTGGTGATGCGAGCCACGCATTCGCAGCTGGCACCGGGGCAAGGGAGGTCGAGCCAGGGATTGCGACAATGCCATCCGCGAACACCAGCAACTGCGTCGTCGAACCGCCAGGGTGTGGAAACGAAACCGGCAGGTTCACGTTGTTCCACGAGTAGGTGTCTAGCGATAACGTCGTCGCAAAGGAGGGCGGCGTCACGTACGAGCCAGCAGCTTGGGCAGTGTAGTTCGTGCCGTTGGTGATCAGGCGCATGGCCGAGCCGCTGAGGTCGAACGCATTGCTCGGCATCAGTTCGTAGAAGGCGTCGGAGCCGCCGGAGCAACCGCTACCAAAGCTAGTGGTCGACGCGGCCGGGGATTCCACGTGCCGCCATACACGAATGTCTGAGTTCTGCACCACGCCACCAACGATGATGCTCTGTTGGAACACCATCATTCCATCGAGAGCCGTGCTGGCGGAAGGTATGCGCATGGCGATCTCGGACTCGAGGTTGTACGAGTAATTGGCGATGCTGCCGAGGCCGAACCATGGTCCGATCTGCGTCCCGGAGAAGTCGAACTCACCCGACTGCGTATAGGGACCTCGCGGTGCGTTCCGTTCTGTTGACAGGCCGACGATGAAACGATCGCCCCAGAGTCCGACTGCTGGATCCGTGTGATCCAGGCCGGGGCCGAAGATGCCCGCCTGGTTCCAAACATTGACCGGCACGGTCGACCCAGGAGAGAGGGTGTATCGGTTGATGAAGATGTCCTGTTTGGACCCCGAGCTGGCGGCCTCTTCACCTGTAATGATGAAGTTCTGACCGTCTCCCGAGATGTTGAGATTCCGCTGACGGGTCGTACCAGCCGACGCGCCAAGTAGAGACAGGAGCGTCGAGTTCTTGGTCATGAAGCTGATGCGCGCGTTGACTTCGCCGCCCGCATAGCCATCTTCAATCCATGTGATCCCGAAGATTCCGCCGGTGCCGGCGTCCTTGGTGATCTGGGGCTTGCCCGCGGCGACTGTCGAGCTTTCGCACGTGCCTTGGGTGCGGCGGCGGCTGGTGACCTCGGTCAGCGAGCCGGAGGTCGAGACGGTGATCTCTCGTGACTCGACGATGTCCTGGCTCTCGCTCTCGAATACGAGCACGCACTCGTTATCCAGGCCTGATGAGTCGCCGCCAAGGCTGGGGTTCTTGTCGCGAACCAATAAAAAGGATAGGTTAAAAGATGTCAGGCTGTTGTACGAACCCATCGCGCCACTCACGGCGTCAACCGCTCGGCCATAGATGGTTGTATAGGCAGAGAAAATGGGGGTTCCAAACGAATCCTCATTCTCATACGCGACGACGAACTTCCCACTCATCGCGACAGCGCAGGCGGTCGGATTGCATGAGCGATCGAGCGAGCCGTCGATGGTCATCAAGCCGCCAGTCGGGTTTCCGTTGCCGCTCACGAAGTGAGCGCGGATGTCCTCATCCGTCGCGGAGAACACGTGCTCCCAGACCACTAGGTAGCGGTCGGCGCCGGGCTCGTAAGCGATGTCCGGACGGTGAGCCTGAACGGAACTGCTTGCGACGATCGCACTGCTAATTGGCGGATCGAGGATCAGCGGGTAGCTGGCGGTTGCTACGAACGCGTGCGGTAGCACCAATTCGAGATGCGTACCGGTGTAGTTCATGTGTCCAGCGATCTCCCGGCCGGTCGCATCGATGCCGACCACGGCGCCGACATGAACGGCGTCGAGAGCGCCCGCACGCAGCGTCAGGCCCTGCAAGAACCCACCCGGGGCCGCGGCCATGTTGGTGTCCACGAGCAAGCGAACGATCAAGTCACCGTTGCCAGCGGGCTGCCGGTCGAACACGAAACTCTGCTTGAGCGCGTCGGCGCGCACGTCGAACCGTTCGACGATGGTGCCGTGACGGTACTGCGCGATGCTGGCATCGATTCGCGAGACGTCTGGGCGAGCCGGGGCGTTCGCTGCGAACACCGTTTCGCCGCCGCGCCGCACGGACTCCAGCGTCAGGCGCAGGTTCTGGTTCACTTCGACGGCATCCCCCATCG
>JBNMNW010000426.1:0-3271 GCA_051278165.1 Planctomycetota bacterium
TTCAAACCACAGATCCGCGCTTGCGCGGATCTGTGGTTTGAACCGGGTACAGTACGCAGATCGGGTACATACACGCCGATCTGGGCATTGGGGTGGAGCCGGCGAGACTGGTGACGAACGGAGCCAACTGCGCATTGCACTGCATGCAACTCATGTAAGGCCATAGCCATAGCTCGCAGCTTCCGTAAGATCTTCGGCCCCTCATGCCGATTCGTCGCGAAGGTCCTGTCACGGAACGTCTGCTACAGCTGCTGCGCACGCATCCAGGCCCGGATGCTGCCCGCACTGGCTCGCTCGACGCGCCCATTGCTCCACACTCGTCGATGTCGCGCCGCCAAGCGGTTGCGGTCTTCGAATCCGCGATTCAGTCTCGCCTGCAGGACCTGCTGTCGCGCGAACTGAAGGATAAGGGCATCAGCTACTACACCATTGGTAGCTCGGGCCACGAAGCCAACGCCATCTGCGGTGAACTGCTGCAAGCGACCGACACGGCATTCCTGCACTACCGCAGCGGCGCGTTCATGGCGGCGCGGTTGCGCAAGGGCAAGGGCGAGACGCCGTTCTTCGATACGATGCTCAGCTTCTGCGCGTCGGCCGAAGACCCGATCAGTGGTGGCCGCCACAAGGTGCTCGGCTCGGCCAGCATGCATGTGCCGCCGCAGACGAGCACGATTGCTAGTCATCTACCGAAGGCGATCGGCTTCGCAATGGCTCTGCAACGCCTCGAACGCCAAGGCATCCAGCCGGCGAGCGGCGTGCCGTTTGATTCGATCGTCTACTGCAGCTTTGGCGACGCATCGATGAACCATGCGACGGCGCAGGCTGGCATTCATGGCGCCGGCGCCGCGGTGATGCACAAGCAGCCGTGCCCGATCTTGTTCGCGTGCGAAGACAATGGCCTCGGCATCTCGGTGCGCACGCCGGAAGACTACGTCATGCGCATGATGAAGGAGCGACCAGGCATTCGCTACTTCTCGTGCGACAGCCAGGACTTTCCCGACGTCTGGGCGACGACCCAGCGCGCGATCGAATACGTGCGCTCACAGCGCAAGCCTGCGTTCTTGCATACGAAGACGGTGCGACTGATGGGCCACGCCGGCTCCGACGTCGAGACCAACTACATGTTGCCGGAGCACATCGAGGCTAACGAGTCGCGCGACCCGCTGCTCGCCTTCGCCAACCTACTGCTCTCGACCGGCGCCATCACGCGCGACGGCATGCTGGAACTCTACGGCGACACCGATCGACGCTTGCGGCGCGCGGCCACGGAAGCAGCATCCCGCCGCAAGCTGACCACTGCGGCGGAGATCATGACGCCGCTGAGGCTGCCGACCGCCGACCAGTGCTCGATCCGTGTCGCGCCCAACCAACGCCGCCTCGAGGCGTTTGGCGGCAAACTGCCAGAGAACGACACGCGCAAGCGCCACCTCGCCTACCGCATCCCGCAGGCCCTTACCGACATCTTCGCCGCCTATCCACAGGCGTTGTTGTTTGGCGAAGACGTAGCTCGCAAGGGCGGTGTCTACAACGCCACCAAGGGGCTACACGGCACGTTTGGCGGCGGTCGGATCTTCAATACGATCCTCGACGAAACCACCATCTTGGGCCTCGCGCAGGGCATGGCGCAAGCCGGCTGCTTGCCGTTCCCCGAGATCCAATACCTCGCCTACCTACACAACGCGATCGACCAGATCCGCGGCGAAGCAGCGTCGCTGCAGTTCTTCAGTACCGGCCAGTGCTACCCGGACACGACGGCGCAGTTCACGAGCTACGCCAACCCCATGGTGATGCGCATGGCTGGCTTGGCCTACCAAAAAGGCTTCGGCGGTCACTTCCATAACGACAACTCAATCGGTGCCTTGCTCGACATTCCGGGCATCGTGCTCGGTGTGCCGACGCGCGCCGACGACGCCGTGACGATGTTGCGCACGATGACTTCGGTGGCGCACGATCACGGCAAGGTGTGCGTGTTCTTGGAGCCGATCGCGCTCTACATGAAGAAGGACCTGCACGACGACAACGACGGCGCGTGGCAGTTTGGCTACCCGCCGCCCAGTGAGGTCATGGCGTTTGGCGAAGGTCGCATCTACGACCCAGCCGACGACGACCAATTGACGATCGTGACATTCGGCAACGGCGTCTGGATGAGCTTGCGCGTTGCCAAGCGCCTGCGCGCACAAGGCATCAAAGTTCGCGTGTTCGACCTTCGCTGGCTGATGCCACTGCCGATCGAGCAAGTGAAGGAACACGTTCGCGCCACTGGCCGTTGCCTGATCGTCGATGAGTGCCGCAAAAGCAGCGGCGGCCCCAGCCCGATGTTGATGGCAGAACTGTGCCAGGACCCCGAACTTCGCCACTGCGTGCTACGACGCGTCGCCGCCGAAGACAGCTACGTGCCGCTCGCTGCGGCCGCAAACCTCGTGCTCGTGCAAGAACCCGATATCGAACGCGCCGCCCTGGCGATCTGTGAGCAGGAGGTCGCCCGGTGAGTAACACAACCGCTAACGACGCCGCCGCGAGCAAGCCAACCGCAGTGCTGTTTTGCCCAGGCCGCGGTTCCTACACCAAGGCAGAGCTCGGCTTCGTCGGACGCACGGTGCAATCCGGTCCCGTCACCGATGCGCTCGCCGCTTCGGATCAAGCCCGCCGCGAACAAGGTCGAGCAACCCTGACCGAAGTCGACGCGGCCGAGACGTTCCGCCCCAGCCTGCACCTCGACGGTGAGAACGCAGCGGAGCTGATCTACTTCGGCACGATGGCGCACGTGCAGCAACTGCGTGAGCGCTACAACATCGTCGCGATCGCCGGCAACTCGCTTGGCTGGTATACCGCGTTGCCGGCTAGTGGCGCACTCGATGCGACCAGCGGCTGGCGACTGGTCGCGACCATGGCCTCGCTGCAAAAGCAGGTGAAGGGCGGCCAAATCCTGATGACCACGGTGGGCGAAGACTGGCAACCCAACATGGCGCTGCGCGTCGCCGTGCAAGCGACGCTGCAAGCACTGCAGGACCGAGGCGCAGAGTTCTACAGCGACTACAGCATCAATCTCGGCGGCCATGACGTGCTCGCCGGGACCGAGATGGGCATTCGTGAACTGCTCGTGCGACTGCCCAAGGTCAAGATCGGCGGGCGCGACTTCCCGTTCCGACTCGCCGGTCACGGCCCGTTCCATACGTCGCTGTGCCTGCCGACCGCGCAACAGGCAGCAGAGATGCTCAGCGACCTGCCGGTCCAGATGCCACAGTGCCATCTGATCGACGGCTTCGGCAAC
>JBNMNW010000427.1:0-3269 GCA_051278165.1 Planctomycetota bacterium
GGGTCGTTGTCGAATGCGCCCTTGCCGGGCTTCTTCCACCAGAAGCTCTGTGGGTCGCTCTTGAGTTGTAGCACCAGCGTGCCGTTGTCGGTCTCGATCGACACGTGCAGCTTGCTGGTGCCAATGATGATCGTGGTGCCGTCTTCGAGGTTGGCTGCGGGCGCGGCGCGTTCGCCATTGACCCACGTGCCGGTGACCGAGCCCGAGTCACGAACGACGAATCCATCCTCGTAGGTGATCACGCAATGGCGGTCGGCGACCATCACATCACGAAGCACGACGTTGACGCCGGTGCGGCCACCAATGGTGACGAGGCCGGAGTCGAAGGTCAGTTCGTCGTTGCCGTTTTGGACTTCGATGCGGGTGCGAACCATTAGAGGCCGCTCCTTCGTTCGAACAGGTCCTGCGGTTCTTTGCGCAGGATCGCAGTAGTCGGGCAGTTGTAGACGCAGGCTTCAAACGGCAAGCCGGCGCACAGGTCGCACTTAATCGTCTTGCCGTTGACTGGTGATACTTTACCGCCCGCTCCAACCGACCGCGGCTTGGCTGGTTCACCGTTCTCGTCGGTAGCGACGACGGCAACGGGCGGCTGTTCGGGCTCGCCAAACAGCTTGCCGATCAACGGCAAGCTCTGGAAGAACGAGGGCTGCGCCTTAGGTGGCGGCTTCGACTCGATTAGTCGGATGACTCCGTAAGGGCAGCCTTCAATGCAGCCAGCGCAGCCAACGCAGTTGTCGTACTCGAAACGCACGCGGCCCTGCGGGTCGCGGCGGATGGCGCCGTATTCACACGACAGCATGCATTGCGGGGTTTCGCAGTGGTAGCACGCGGTGATCAACATCTCGTCGCTGGCGATCGGCGTGCCGACCTTGCTTAGACGCGCAATGCCGTCGTCGTGCACGGCCTCGCAGGACTCGATGCACATGTTGCAGCGCACGCACTTCTGGCGATCGATGACCAGTGCGCGACCGCCCTTGACGGACTCGCGTTCGACCATGACGAACAGTTCGTCCAGCACACTGCGCGAACCGACATCTGAGGCGTCGCCTTGCTTGGCGTTGCTGGCGTCGTCGTTGCCGATCAAGCGGTTCGCCGCTCGCACAAGTCCCATGCGTGAACCGTCTGACAGCTGCGCCATGGCCTTCTTTGGCAGCTTGATCAGCGACGTTTGCATCAGCGTGCGGTAGCTCGCGGCCCACGTCGATCCTTCGCTCAGCAGCGAGTGCTCACCGAACGAAGCGTTGCACTTGTAGAAACCGAGGGTGCGTTCGCCGCCATTGCTTGCGACGAAGCTGCTCAAGCCGCCGGCGCGCACGATGTAGACCGAATCGGCATCGTCACCTGCTTCGATGATGACCTCGCCATCTTCGAAGCTAACGAGCTCGGCTTGTTGCTCGAGCGCGGCGAGTGCTTGGTCGTCGAGGTCCTTGCAAAGTGCTGACAGGCGCAAGTGCAGCGGCAGGTTGTCGCGGTAGCCCTCGTCGATGCGCTCCTTGAAGGTGTCGTCTTCGGCGTAGAGGCGCTGGAACATGCGCGCTTCGATCACGGCCACCAAGGTCTCGCCATCGGCGCGGTAGGTGGCCAGCGCTGGCGAATGCGACAACGTGCTGATCTCGCCGAACCAATCACCAGGTCCGAAGGTTTTGTGGCGATACGGTTCGCGCCCGACCCGCGCCTGCACCGCGTCGATCTGGCCGTGCAGGATCATGACGAACTGCGTCGTCAACGTGCCTTGGGTCACGACGTCTTCTTCGTCGCGCAGTTCAAGGAACTGCAGCAAGCCTTCCCGCGGTGCCGCACCGGGTTCCCACGCGAAGGTGTCATCCGTGATCTGCGCTTCTACGCGCAAGCCATCGAGCAGGTCGTCGTCGACATCTGCGAAGAGCGGCATCGCGAGCAATGCGTCGACCTGGTCTGCGGCAGTGGTCATGGATTAGTAGTAGTAGATGCTTAGGACGTGCACGGCAACTAGCGCCAACAGCACGACCGAGCAGGGAACATGCAGAATGCGCCAACCGCGCAGCAGCGTGCGGTAGCGGTCAAGTCGCGCGGCTTCCTTGCGCACCCGGTTGCGCTGCCCCTTGAGGATCCAGATGTCGGTTGGCAACGACGCGACTTCCTTGTCGATCGTCTTGACATCACCCTGAGCCTTATTGAGCTCTTTCTCGGCGTCCTTGATGGCCTTCTTGAGCGACTTGTCTTTGCCGTCACCTGCTGCTGATTTAGCGGCCGCGACGCGTTGCTCTAGTTCGCTGGTCTGGGCTGTAGCCGCTTGCTTGCGCGCGGGTGCGCTGGCCAGCAGTTCTTCGGCGGCGGTGACTTTGCGGTCGAAGTGTTCGCGCAGCGAGAACGCCTTCTCAATCGTCAGTTCACGTTCCGCGCGCGTCAGCCAAGTCGGACCGAACGTCCAAAAGAAGGCGCCGAGCAAGCCGCTGCCGATCACGAAGTAGCTGAGTGCGTTGAGCGCGAGTCCCATCGTGGTGCCGCAGCGGCCGCCACCGTGGAACCACACGAGCAGCGCGGCCGCCACTCCGTACCAGACGTGCGCCGATAGCCAGCTCGCCAGGCGGCCAAGGGCGTTGCGCGGTTGTACGTCGAGCCGCAGAAGACCGAGTGCGCGACTGTCTTTGTGCACATCGATGCGCAGCACACGTTGCACGCCAGTCTTGACCAGGATCTCGCGGGCGACCTTCTTGACCGCTGCCTTGCCGGCGAGTTCGCGGCGCGTGATGCGGTTCTGCACTTCAGTTAACAGCGTCTGCGCCTTCTCCAACTGCGGGAGCTTGGCTTCCCAGCCGAACTCAGGACTGAGCCTCAGTCGGTGCGCGGCGCGACGTGCGGCATAGAGCGCGAGCACGAGGTAGGCGGCGACGGCGAACCAGCCAGTCGTGAGCAAGAACCAAACGTTGTCGTCAGCTCGGTCGCCGAATGGCAATGGCGCGATGGTGTGCCAAGCAAAGAACGCGGCGACCACGAAGATCGCGACGACAGCATGCCAGGAACGCAGGAAGCCTAGGTTCATTGGTCTACCGACTGCGCCCCTTTACTTGCGACCTGTGAGCAGGCGCATGATGCGTGCGAAGAATGAAACCTTGCGACGCGCCGTCGCAACCGCGTTGGCCCAGTCGATTGGCGCCAGTGGCGTGTCGCGCAAGACGATTTCAGCGATCGAGTGACTGGCCTCGGAGCTCGCCATTTGGCGGATTTCGTTGGCAGTGGCTTTGTCGATGCGGCCGCCCTTCGTCAGCAGTTGCAGCGCACGTTCTTCG
>JBNMNW010000428.1:0-3237 GCA_051278165.1 Planctomycetota bacterium
ACCCCGTCCGTGCCGTCCATGCTGCCGCCGCCTTGTCCACGGTCTGCGATGCGATGGAACACGGGACGACGACTCAACTCGTAACCGAGCAACTCACCAAGCCGCCCGCCAGTCGGATTCATGTCCGGGGTGAATGACCACGCATAGTTGATGAATAAGCGCCCGCCGCCTTGCAGATAGGCGTAGAGCCGATCGGCGTCGCGCGGCAAAAACTCGCGGTCCGGCTCGAGACACATCACCATGGCCGCATCGGCGGGAACCCCACCCTCCTTACGAAGGTTGAGCGGCCGCACGTCGAGACCCGTGCGCGTCATCGCGTCAATCAGCTTGTTGTAGCGATGATCGCGCCGAGCAATGTTGACGCTGACCGAGTGCCCTTCGAGCAAGTAGACAACCGGCGTGCCCTGCACGAGCACGGTCTTGAGTGCCGAGCTAATGCCCTTCTCACCCTGATAGTTCTTCAGCACCGGCAGCGTGCTGGATTTGCCAGGTTGCTGGCCCTGGTTGTCGCCCAAGTCAACGATGGCCAAGTCGGACATCAACGACAGCTTGCGGAAGCGACGCTCCTTGCCCTTTTGCGTGACCGCGACGATCAACGCTTCCGTATCCGCCGCGGTATAGCCGAACGTTTGCGCAGCTTCCCGGTATGCGGTCGGGTTGTTGTAGCGGTCCTGCAGCACGATCTTGACCGATTCGCCACCGAGCGCTGCGTATCGCTGTAGCAACAGACTGGTCAACTCATGAACGCGCCTGCGGATGGCGACCATCTGCGCACTGCGTTCGTCGGCAACCTGTGCCCCGAGTTCGCCCATGAACAGATGAAACTCGACGTCCGCCTCTTCGGCGCGCAACTCGCTGAGTAGGTCCTCGGTTGCCGCACTGACCGAGTTGACCTGCTGCGGCGTCATGTCGATCAAGACGCGGAATGCCGGACGCGACGCGACCCAAACAACCAAGACCCAAACCAACAACATCAACGCAGCCGAGATGGCCAGGTTGGTCCAGATTCCAAATCGACGCAGGTTCATGCGAGCCTCCTGGACGTCAAGCTAGTCCACGTCAAGAACAGGAAGAAGCCGATCCCGCCGAGATAGAACGCCACCTGACTGGTGTCGATCAAACCGCGCGCAAACCAGTTACTGAAATTGCCCTGCACATCCATTTTAGCCAGCAGTTCGCGGGCGTAGTAGTTGTCGCGCCACTCACCGAGCGCCCGCACCAGGATGCCGCGACCGTTCACCATCGCGCCGCTAAACAGGATCGTAACGATCGCTGCCAGCAACACATTGTCGGTCAGGCTGCTTGCGAAGCAACCGAACGCCAACAGGAAGCCACTCAGCAAGAACATGCCGAGGTATGCCGAGAACACCGGTCCGAACGAGATGTCGGCGTTGAAGTAGTCCGGGTATTCAAGGATGTGAAGCAAGAAGACACTCGGCAACCACAGCAGTCCAAAGAACACCGTCGCTGCCAGCCACTTGCCGATGACGACTTCAGCATCGCGCAACGGCGCGGTCATCAGTGTCTCAATCGAGCCGGTGCGACGTTCTTCAGCGAAGCAGCGCATCGTGACGATGCCCGGCACTAGCAGCACCATATTGAACGTGCTGTTGACGCCGTAGGTCGCCGCCGGAAACTGGTTGACGTCGGCGCGGAACGTGGCGAAGTAGTAGACGATGTTCGAAACTTCCGATCCGCGGATCAGATAGAATAAGAATGCGATGATCCAGCTGACTGGACTGACCGCATACGAGAGCAGCTCTTTCTTGAGCGTGGTGATCGCGCCTCTCATTGCTGGTCCCCATTCCCGTCTTCGCGCATTTCGTCGCGCATTTCGTCAGTCGCAATCGGTGCCGCTTCGCTTGCTGCTGCCGCTGCCGCAACCGCCTCGCCAGCCGGTTCGATCCGGTCGGCCTGCTCTGCCTTATGGTCGAGCCCGTCGGTGATCGCGTAGAAGTATTCTTCGAGCGTCGGCAGCTGGAGCTTCAACTCATGCACCGCAATCGCGGCAGCCTGCAAGCGCGTGCCAAGCTCGGTCGTCGGATCGGAACCCGGCTCAACCTGGCACGAAAGCGACGCAACGCCAGCGCCATCTGTCACGGCAACCGTCTCGACGACGACACCAGGCAGCACCGAAACAACCTCGCGCAGCAACGCCGACGCGCAACGTGCCGTGACACACAGCATCGCCCGCGTGCTCTGCTGCACCAATTGATCCGGTGAACCATCGGCGCGAATGGTGCCGCGATGGATGACGATCACGCGCGAACTCACGTCCTGCACTTCGCCAAGGATGTGGCTAGAGAACAGCACGGTGTGCTCGGCAGCCAGATCGCGCACGACTTGCTTGATGCGGCGACGCTGGTTCGGGTCGAGGCCCGAAGTCGGCTCGTCGAGCACCAGTATTGGCGGGTTGGCAACCAGCGCGTCGGCGAGGCCAACACGCTGGCGGTAGCCGTGGCTGACCTGCCCCACCAACTTGCGCGCGACATCTTCGATGCCTGCCTTCGCCATGGCGCGGCTTACCGCGAGCTTGCGCTCCTTGCCGCGCACGCCCTTCAGCTCGGCGCGATACCGCAAGTATTCGATAACACGTAGGTCGGGATAGATCGGAACTTCCTGCGGCAAGTAGCCGATGTGCTTTCGCACATCGAGCGAGTGCTTATGCACATCGAAGCCTGCTACTTCGGCGAGACCCGACGTAGCCGGGTGGTAACCAGTCAAGACCCGGATGGTGGTGGTCTTGCCGGCGCCGTTGGGACCGAGGAAACCGACGACTTCGCCGCGACCGATCTCGAAGGAGACCTTGTCGACAGCAATCGTCGGCCCGAAACGTTTGGTGAGATCGACTACTCGAATCATCGTTGGAACGCGATAGCCCAGCGAACCCTCGTACGTAACAGGTGGAACCGTCACGAACCGAAATCCGCAGCGCCCTGACCGGCGTTTACGGCACCGTCCTGAGAGACGGCTGTGTTGAGGTTAGTCGCAGATACGACGAAGGCCAGCATCGATCGCGTGGATCGTTGCAGGCCGCGGCAACAAGGGCGCTACGAGTGTCTCAGAGTCGAACTCCGTGTAACCACGATTGGCAACCGCAAGACAAACGAACCAGGGCCAACAGCGGCCCTCCGCGCCCGCCATTCGCTCAGAGCGAGAACGTGACCGTGGTGCGATTGCTCGCCTGAATGACGAACCCCGACGGATCAAAGAGCACGTGGGTCAACGCTAAGTCCG
>JBNMNW010000429.1:0-3234 GCA_051278165.1 Planctomycetota bacterium
TGGTCGGCACAGCTGGCGAGGCTTCGTTGGCCATTGCGATTCCGGCGGGTCTGACCGGCGCGAGCTTCTGGACGCAGTTCGCTGCATTCGATAGCTGCATTGCGCCCGGCACCTTTACCTTCTCGAACGCCCAGCAGCACCTGCTGCCATAGTTTGTGGTGCTGCGTGCCTCCTGACTAGGAAGCACGCCGCCCGGCTCGCGGTCGCGCTGGCAGTCGTGCTGGCGGCCGACGGCAGGTTGATATGAACGCTGCTGCGCGGTTCCTGATCAAGTGACAGCCGTTGCAGGAGTTGATGCATGAGCCGGTAGTGGTGCGCTCGCCCTTGCCAAGAATGCGTTGCCGGTTGGCGACTCGCGGACGCCCAAGCTTGCGAGCGTCGCGAAGCACTTGGTCCAGCATGAGCGCAAGGACCGGTTCTTGAAGGCCTCGAGCATGGCCTGAAGGTTCTGCCTCAGGTCTGTCGCTGTGCGTCTCACCGTCGCGGTGAGTCGCGCGGGCCAACTAGTTGCCGATGACGCCGACCAGTCCGTTGGAAGACTGGAAGCTGCTGGCCGGATTCAAGCCATTGGCACTGGCCTGTGCCGTGATGGAGAACGCCAATAGCGCCGGGTTGCTCGGCACAACGATCGAGTATTGCGCGTTGCCTGCCGTTGCTGGCACGACGAACGCACCAAGGTTCGCGTTGATGTAGGCGAAGCAGCCAAAGGCACCGATCGTGTCGAGTTCGACCGCTTCGGTGAGGGCTGCATCCCCGAACCAGAACGTGCACAGCGGCGGCCCTGGCTGGAACCCGGTTGCGGCAAGCGTCCAAGTGCTGCCAAGCATCGGCAGGTTGCTCGCCAGAGTCAGCGGTTGCGAGGCTGGGCAACCCACTCCGAACGTCGACGCCGAGGCGATGCCGGCGTCGATCGCAAATAGGCTCAGCGCGCCATCCACTTCGCTCAAAACGGCGAGCAGGTCACGACCGGTCGCGTTGTCGCTAGCGGCAATGAACTGCAGGCCTTCCGGGCCACGAGCACCAATGCCACTCTCAGTGGCGATGTCGATCACGTCTGCCAGCACCGGGGCGCTTGGGTTGCTGACGTTGTAGACCATGATTGCATTGCTGCGCTCAAGGCCGACAAACAGCATCGGCGTGCCACCAACTACGCCAAAGGTGACTGACTCGGGCTCGGGTCCCTTGTCGTCCGAGCGACCCTCTTGCCACAGTCCGCGAGCTAGCATTTCGCGTTCGATCTCATCACCAGAGTCGAACACCTTGACGCCGGCCGTCGTCCAAATCGTGAACGAGCGTGTTCCGAACGAATACAGTTGGTCGACATCGCCGTCGCCATCGGTGTCGCCACGCGTGATGTCGTAATCGCTGGTTACAAACTTCAAGCGACCGAGCACCGCGTTGTCGTTGAGTTGCGCCGAGCTAAACAGCGAGGTTTCGGGCGTCAGGTCTTCGGTGTCCAAGACGAAGTCCGCTTCCAGGTCGTTACCTCGGGTCTCATCCGCGAAGCCTTCGAAGTCATCGCGACCGTCGCCTTCATTGGCGGTCGCGAGATACTCAATGCCACCGACGGTGAACATCGTCACGGCATCCGGCATGTAGAGGCCGAGGATCGGGAAGTTCTGGAAGTTGCCGTCGATGCCATCCTGATTCGAAGGATCGAACTGGTTGCCGGGGAGGTTGTGGTCCTTCTCACCGAGTGCTCGGATGGCGGTGACGGTCGCGGTGGCAATGTCGACCTCAGCGATGGCATTGTTTTCCTGGAGAGTCACATAGGCCGTCGTGCCAGCTGCGTTGATCGTCAAATACTCCGGCTCGATATCTTGGGCCACCGTGATGCTGTTGACGTTGGACAGGCGCACGCCCGCGAGTTGCAGTTGCGCTTTTTGGCTGTTCCACGGCGCAAAGCTAACCGTCGTGGCCGTACGGGTCGAAATCTCCACGATGCTGACTGAGCCCTCTGGATTGATCAGACCGGTCGCTTCATCGGCTTCGCCTTCATTGGCCGTTAGCACGCTCAGTCCATTCGGCGTGAACGCAATCATGTCGGGAAGCGCGCCGACTGTGACGGCCGCGCCGTTTGGCGCGCCAGTGGCGGCATCAAAGAATTGCACCGAACCAAGGTCTTGTTTGGTCAGGCCTTCGACGGCGACGGCAACCAGGCCATTCTTGATCGCGACACTGTTCGGCGCGCCCGCCAGGGCAATCGAGGTCACCAGTGATAGGCCACCGGTCGCGGACGCAGTGAATACATCGAGCTCGTTGCTGACCGGGTTGGTCACGAAGTAGCGACCGCTTTGCGGGTCGAATGCGACGATCTCACCTTCCTGATTGGTGCTTTGGATCGTCGAGAGATGCGTATGAGAAATCTGCGCGGTAAGGGTTGCCGTCGTCGCGAGCGCAACGGCGAGTGCGGTGGATTGAAACGTCATGGTTCGAGAGTCTGCTGCGGGGTTCGTCTTAGAAGAGTCGCATAGGGAACCGTTAAGCGGTGCGCCTCGTGACTCGGATGACGCGCATCACAGCAACGCTTTGCCAAGGTTCTTGGCGGGCTATGTGAGGGTTTGACCAGCACGCGAATCTTTATCGAAGCTGCAGCAGCCGGCCACGGATCGACGTGTTGTGCGGGTCTGCTTCACTGACTTCTTGCGTGTCGTGAGAAGTCCGCATTGCAGAGTCATTGTTGCAAAGTCATCGTGGCCGCATCTGAGAAACCTGACGGGTTGTTCGAACGATCATGCGGCCTTGATGTTGGCTGAATACAGATGCCTAGGTTGCTTGTGTGTCGCGGCGGCAACGTTTGCTGCTGACGTCCTCTGCATTGCACCCAATCATCATGACTCATCCTTCTATCCGCACTACGTCCCTTCTCGCCGCTGTGATCAGCACGGTACTGGCTTCAACGGCCAGCGCCCAAACCTTGATCAATAGCGATATCGTAACGTCTACCACGCTGACCCTCGCCAATAGCCCCTACGCACTGGATGGCGATATTTATGTATTGCCGGGGGCCACGTTGACAATCGAAGCCGGCGTGCGCTTCGAGAGCACCGCCAACAGCACGCTGGCAGTGACCCGCGGCGCGCAAATCATCGCGAACGGCACCAAGGACGCACCGATCGTGTTCACGTCGGTCAACGACACCGGCGTCTACCGCCAACTCGCCAGCAACGAGTGGGGCAACCTGACGATCATGGGCGCCGGCTACATCTCGGAAGACGAGATCCCGAGCAACGC
>JBNMNW010000430.1:0-3165 GCA_051278165.1 Planctomycetota bacterium
TGGGAGTCGCTACTGACAGGCGATGCGAGCGATGAGGTGTGGCGCGATCTGTCTCCAAACGCAACCGGAGCTTACGCGACGCAAAGCGTGCCGGTCGCCGCACTGGCCGCCTTTGGCAATCAGTTACTGGCAAGATGGCTCTCCTCAAAGAACACGCCACACCCTCTCGATCGAATCCTCTACTCCTATAGCAACGTCACGCCTGAGTCCCTGCCGACCAACCCTGGCTTGCGTGAATCGATCCAAGCGTTGCTCACGTCCCCGCACCAGGAACTCGCGGCAGGCACATTCGCCTACTTGGACGACGCGGTCGCGCAAGAGTTCGCGACCACGGGGATCGAACAGTTCCGAGCGAGCAAGTCCCTGAACTGGTTTGGTGCGCTTATTGGCAAGAAGATACCACTGGGCAGGGAAGACTGGTTGGCGGCTTTGTCCGGTGACCGAGTGACCCAATGGACCGCGCTGAGCGGCATCCCCAAAGACGTCGATCCAACCGTACGCTTAGCAGTCGAAGCACTGCTCGGGCACAGCGAGGCATCGATCCGTTTGGAAGCGTGCAAAGCCCTGACACGCAGCGCCGGACCTGAGACCGTCGGCTTGCTGCTACCGTTGCTGCAAGACGAGAGCGTGAATGTCCGAAAGGGCGTGCGGGCTCTATTGGCGCAGATGCGCGAAGAGCAAGAACAGCGCAACTTCTGGGCGCGCGTCGGCGACGTCGAACTGACGCCGGCAACCGCTGCCGCAAAGCTCATCGGGCAAGCCATGCCGAGCGAAGACAAGCAGCAGCGGCTGCTGGCGATCCGGTCGCTGGCTCTCTTGAACGCGCCGGAGTCGCTGCCTTACCTGATCGACTGGACCAAGGACCAAGACACCGACATCCAGGCCGTTGCAAAGAAGGCGATCGCGGACATCCACCAGAGGGGTGCCACAATGGAGCCCGCCAAGAAGAAGTAGTCGGCGCGACGATCGGGTTCACGCTAGCTTGGGTAGTGTGGAACCCGCACTCGTAGTAACACTCGTCATCGTCGCCATCGCGCTGGTCGCGACGATCGCCTACATGTCCTGGCTTGCCGAGAAGAAGCGGCAAGAGGCGCTTGCCGGACTCGCGCAAGAACTCGACTTGCGCTTCGATCCCGGCCTCGACCATGGCCACGACGACGAATACGAGCAGTTCGAGATCTTCCGCCGCGGCCACTCGCGCGTTGCGCGCAACACGCTGCACGGTTTCGTCACGTTATTTGATCAGGGCTGCCATCTGGTCGCCGGCGACTACCGCTACAAGGTCACCAGCGGCAGCGGCAAGAACCGTTCGACGCGCACCTACAAGTTCAGCTACCTGATCGTGCACCCGCCGTGGGATACGCCGCCTCTATTGATCCGACCCGAAGGCATGTTCGACAAGATCAAGGGAGCGTTCGGCTTCGACGACATCGACTTTGAGTCGGCCGAGTTCAGCCGCAAGTTCTACGTCAAGTCAGACGACAAGCGCTTCGCCTACGACGTGCTGCACCCGCGCATGATGGAGCTCTTATTGGCAACGCGGCCGCCGATGATCGACATCGAAGCTGGCGCGATATGCCTCAGTGATGGCAGTCGGCGTTGGCAGCCGGAACAGTTCAAACAGCAGATCAAGTTCCTCGGTCAGTTCTGCGAACAATGGCCGCGACACCTGGTGAAGGAGCTCAACAACTAATGGAACCCATGCTCATTGTCGGCGCCGTGCTGATCATCATCCCGTTGATCTGGTGGATCGCGACCTACAACCGGTTCGTGCGCCTGAAGCACACGGTCAAGGAAAGCTGGGCCGACATCGATATCGAGCTGAAGCGCCGCTACGACCTGATTCCGAACCTCGTCGAGACGGTCAAGGGCTACGCCAAACACGAAAGTGAAACCCTCGAACGCGTCGTCGGGCTGCGCAATCAGGCGATGGGCAACCACGGCTCAGCCGAGAGCCAAGGCAAGGATGAGAACGCGCTGCAAATCGGCATGAAGACGCTGTTCGCCGTCGCCGAGGGCTACCCCGAACTAAAGGCCGACGCCAACTTCCGCGTGCTGCAAGAAGAGCTAGCGAACACCGAAGATCGCATCGCCGCATCGCGCCGCTTCTTCAACGGCAACGTGCGCGAGATGCGCGACCTGCGCGAAGCGTTCCCAACCAGCATTGTCGGTTCCTTCGCGGGCATCGAGATGCCGACGTTCTTCGAAGTTGACGACGACAACGAGCGCAGCGTGCCGCGCGTCCAGGTCTGAGCCGTTAGAGAAACTCGGCCAACAATGCACGCCGCCGACCCACCAGTGGTAAGGCGTGCAATCTCCACACGACAAACTGTTCCAGTTCGCGTTCCGCATGGCTCGGCACGCGGTCACCTGGGTGCATTCGATGTGCCCGGTAGCCATGCAGGCGGGCATCGACTGGCGCAAGCTGCAGCCGGCCGGTGAGCGCATTCCTGGGGGAGGGCTGCGCGCACACTTTGCCGATGCCATCTTCCGCGCGCCCTATCTGAATGGGGAAGGGGAGGTCTGGTTTGTCATCGAACACAAGAGCTACCCCGATCCCGGCGTGCACTGGCAGTTGCTGCAGTATGTGGTGCACCTGCGCCGCGGCCTCGAGCGCAAACCAGCCGACCAACCACACGCACCGCGCAGTCAAGACTTCGTCGGCATGGTGCTGCATCACGGCGACACGGCGTTCGCTGCCACGGCGGGGCTGCTTACCAGCAAACTCGATCGGGTCATGGCGCGACATCAACCGCGACAACGACTGCTGGTCGACGACCTGACCAAGCAAGGCGAGAACGCGCTTCGGGCCAGGCATTTGACGCCGCTAGCAACGTTGGTCTTGCTGAGCCTCCAGACCCTGCCACACCTGCCACCAGAGCAAGTCTGCCGTGCTATCGAGAGCTGGGCTGACTTGATGATCGAGGTCGACCAAGATCAAGATGGACCGGTTGGCTCGGACGCTATCGACGCAATCGGATACTATGCTTTGGCCGTCACGGAAGTGGCGGCGGCCGAACTGAGCCGACTGTTCGCACACATCCTGGACCGCCCGGACACAACCATCATGAGCACGCTCGAACACACCTTTCAGAAGGGCAAGGCAGAAGGTCAGGCAGAAGGTCAGGCCGCAGGTCAGGCAGAAGGCCAAGCCAAAACGATCCT
>JBNMNW010000431.1:0-3082 GCA_051278165.1 Planctomycetota bacterium
GCGGCTGTTTGATGTTTCTGGCGGAATCAGGCGCGGTCGATATCGATGTGCTGAAAACGGCTGCCACGCTTAACGGCCCTGGGGCTTCCATCAAACGCTGCGATACCGCATAACAGTTGTGCCCTCCTCCTTTTCCCAAGCAGGCCGTTGAGCTCAGAGACCTTCCGGCGCCTCCTATTGGAGGCCAATGTTCTGGACGACGCACGTCTCGCCAAGGCTGAGGCTGCGGCACAGAGTCGCGGTACGCCCTTAGAGCGTACTATTGTCGCGCTAAACCTCGCGGATGAGTCGATTGTCTGGCGTGCGCTGGCGAAAGCGCACGGCATGAAGTTCGTCGATCCTGCGAAGTTCAACCCGCAGCCGGCTGCGCTCGAGAAGGTCAGTGCCGACCAAATCGAGCAGAACGAAGCCCTGCCGGTGTTGGTCAAGGACGGCGAACTGTGGGTGGCGATCGACGACCCATTCAAGACGTTCGTCGCCGATAATCTGTCCTTCATGGCGGGTTGTCCGGTGCAATGCGCGTTGATGCCGCCAAAGGCGCTGAAGGAGGCCATCCGGAAGCACACCGGTAAGAGCGGCTCGCAGCCTGCTGCCAGCAAGGCTGGTCGCGGTGCGACTGGCACCGACAGCGACGACGAGGCGCCGATCATTCGGCTGGTCGCCAAGACGGTCGAGCAGGCGTTGGAGCAGCGCGCCAGTGACATCCACATCGAGCCGTTCCAGAAGCGGGTGCGCATTCGCTATCGCGTCGACGGCGTCCTGAAGGAAGTCGCGTCGTTGGACATGGCACTGTTGGCGCCGTTGACGTCGCGCTTCAAGATCATGGCTGGCCTCGATATCGCCGAGAAGCGCAAGCCACAAGATGGCCGGATCAGCTTCCGCGCCAACGATCCAAACGGTGGCACTCGCGATATCGATATTCGAACCTCGGTGCTGCCCGCCAGTCACGGCGAGACGATCGTGATGCGCTTGCTCGACAAGGAGCGTGGCTTGATGAGCCTCGAGAAGCTCGGCTTCGAAGGCCGCGACCGAGAGCGCTTTAGCCAAATCATTGCGCGGCCCAACGGGATCGTGCTGGTTACCGGGCCGACGGGTTCCGGTAAGACCACGACGCTGTATGCGGCGCTCAAGGAACTCAACCGTTCCGACGTCAAGATCATCACTGCTGAGGATCCGGTCGAGTTCAACATCGCCGGTATCAACCAGTGCCAGGTACGCTCCCGCATCGGTTTGGACTTCGCGCGCATTCTGCGTGCCATGCTGCGTCAGGCCCCGAACGTCATCCTCGTCGGCGAAATCCGCGATAAGGAGACGGCGGAGATTGCCGTGCAGGCGGCCTTGACCGGTCACTTGGTGTTCTCAACGCTGCACACCAACGACTCGACGTCGGCGATTACGCGTCTGTGCGACATGGGCGTCAAGCCGTTCTTGGTGTCGGCGTCGGTCAACGCGGTGCTGGCCCAGCGTCTGTTGCGCGTGCTGTGCAAGAAGTGCCGCCAACCGTACGAGCCGAGCGGTGCGCAACTGCGCAGTGTCGGAATTGATCCGAACACGGTCGCGGACACGACGTTCTATCGAGAAGAAGGCTGCAGCGAATGCAGCAACACTGGCTTCCGCGGCCGACTCGGTATCTACGAGTTGCTGCAAATGGACAACACGTTGCGCGAGATGACGTTCCGCAGCGAACCGATGACCAAATTGCGCGAATACGCGTGGCAGTCGGGCGGCATGTCGACTCTCTTGCAGGACGGTGTTCGCAAGGTTCTCAACGGCAGCACGACGATCCCCGAACTCTTGCGTGTGGTCGCTGCCGTCTAGTGGACTGTTGCAGTGCCGCTGTAGCAACTCGGTGACTGCAACCCGATCCGTGCAATCCGACCTGCGCAAACCTGCTCCCTAACCCCAACCTAGCACCTCGAATGGACTCCAAGGCCCTGATGGCCGTCGCCTTTGAACGCGGCGCATCCGACTTACATGTCTCTGTTGGCCGCCGTCCGGTGCTGCGCGTCGGTGGCGGCCTGGTAGAGATTGGTGATGCGCCGATCACGCCAGAGGACACCGAGCGCCTGGCGCGGGAACTCGCTCCTGATCGCAATTGGGAGGAGCTGGTGGAGACGGGCTCGACCGACTTTGGCCTAGCCTTCGACGATAAGTGCCGCTTCCGAGTCAGCCTCCTGACGCAGAAGGGTTCGCGCGGCATCGTCATGCGTCAGATCCCGCAGAAGCTGCTGACGTTTGACCAGATTGGCTTGCCCGAATCGGTGCAAGAGCTGCTCAACCTGCATCGCGGCCTGATCTTGGTTACCGGCCCGACCGGCTCCGGTAAGACGACGACGCTGGCGACGATGATCGATTGGATCAATCGCAATCGCGACGTGCACATCATCACGATCGAAGACCCGGTTGAGTACTACCACTCGCACAACAAGTCGATGGTGACGCAACGCGAGGTCGGCACCGATGTGACGTCGTTCGCCGAAGCCATGCGCCGGGCGCTTCGTCAGGACCCCGACGTGATCTTGCTCGGCGAAATGCGCGACCTCGAGACGACCTCGGCGGCGATTACTGCGGCCGAAACCGGTCACTTGGTGTTTGGCACGCTGCACACGACGGGAGCCTCGCGCACCGTCGATCGCATCATCGACCAGTATCCGAAGGAGCAGCAAGAGCAGGTTCGTTCGCAGCTGGCTCAGTCGCTGGTAGCGGTCGTTTCGCAGATCCTAGTGCCGACGCCGGACGGCGGTCGGGCCGCGGCGTTCGAGATCATGCTGGCCAACCCGGCAATTGAAAACCACATCCGCAAGTGCGAGACGTTCAAGATCGGCTCGGTCATCCAGACCAGTCGTCGCCAAGGCATGATGTTGATGGACGACTCGCTGTTGGATCTCTACCGCGAAGGTCGCATCGACCAAGATACCGCCCTGGAGCGCGCCTTCGATGAGAAGGCTTTGAAGCTCAGAATGGGCGGCGGAGCAGCGGAGTAAGCTATGGCGCCGCGTCGACTACTTGGCCAGGTCCTCAAGGAACTTGGACTTATCCACGAAGGCATGATCCAGGAAGCGCTGCAAATCCAGCGCGACCG
>JBNMNW010000432.1:0-3078 GCA_051278165.1 Planctomycetota bacterium
TGAGGCAGATCCAGTCGAGGTCGCCCGTGACCTGACGGATCAGTGTGTTGGCGTCGGTTCTTACTCGAACGGCGTTGTCGCGACCGCTGTTCGTCGTTTCGCGTAAGCGCGCGCTTGGCGTCGGTGGCTCGACGTCGCGGATGATGCGCTGGATTTCGGACAACGGAACGCCGGGGTTGGAGGCGTGGTCGAACGGCAACTCTCCCGTCAGCAGTTGGTAGAGCACGACGCCGAGCGAGTAGACGTCCGAACGCGTATCGATGTCGAGTGCCGTTGGATCGGCCTGTTCGGGGCTCATGTAGTCGAGCGTGCCAACCACCTGCCCGGCCATCGTGTGCAGCGTGCGGTCTGAGAGTCGGCCGGTGACGGCGCGCGCGATGCCGAAGTCGATAACCTTCACCGTTGTGCGTTCATTCTGCTTGGTGACGAGCAGATTCGACGGCTTCAAGTCGCGGTGGATGATGCCCTTTAGATGCGCGTGCTGCACGCCGGCGCAAACGTCGAGGAAGAGCCCGAGCCGCGCGTTGATGGTTTGTTCGTGGCGACTGCAGTGCTCGGTCAGCGGCAAGCCATCGACGTATTCCATGGCGAAGAACGGCCTGCCATCCGCCGTCACACCACCGTCGTAGACCTGTGCGACGTTGGCGTGCGTCATGCGCGCGAGTGCTTGGCGTTCGGCTCCGAAGCGGTGCACGACTTGCGCACTATCCATGCCGCGCTTGACGACTTTGAGGGCCACTTTGCGCGTTACGGGCTCGCGTTGGTTTGCGGCATAGACCTCGCCCATGCCACCCTCACCAATGCACTCTTCGATCGTGTAGACGCCGACCTTGGTGCCACGCTCGATTGGGAGCGGTGGCTGTAGCTGCGCCAGGTGGTCTTCGCCGGCGTGCCCGGCGAGCAGTCTCGCGAGCGCCGCGCGCACGGCATCGTCGTCTTGGCAGTGTTCGCCAATGTAGGCGGCGTGTTGCGCCGTCGGCAGGTCGACAACTTCGTTGAATAGTTGATCGAGCTTTGTGCGTTGCTCGGCGGTGAGACGTGTCGTCATGTTTGCTCGCGTTCGCCTAACCGGTCGTTCAGCCATGCCCGTGCGAAACGCCAATCGCGCTCGACACTTCGGGTGGATAGCTCCATGACCTCGGCGATCTCATCATTGCTGAGTCCGCCGAAGAATCGCAGGGTGACGATCTCGGCGCGCCGAGGGTAATCACGTTCGAGTTCTTCTAGTGCTTCTTCGACGGCGAGCACATCGTCACTCGGTCCATCACACGACAGCGCGGCCGTGCTAACTCCGAGGTGGTGCACGTTGCCGCCGCGCTTCAGGCTGTTCTTCTGCTGCAGATGGTCCGCGAGCACGTTGCGCATCGCGCGCGCCGCGGCGCCGAAGAAGTGAGCCCGGCCTTCAAAGCCGGGATCGGTTCGACCGACCAGCCGCACATATGCTTCGTGCACGAGCGCCGTCGCCTGCAGCGTTTGGCCTGGCGACATCTTGGCCATGCGTGCCGCAGCGAGTTTGCGCAAATCAGCATAGACGAGTGGCAGCAACTCATCGCTCGCGCGGCGGCCGTGATCCTTGGCGTCGCGAAGGATCCGGGTGATCGCAGCGGGGTCTCCCTCGCCAGGGGGAATCGTCATAAGCAAAGATTCTCGGCAATCCGTGTCGGTTGCTGGAGCTGGATTCGGAATGAACCCCTGCGAGACGTTCGTGGTTCCGTGGGTAGTCCTCGGAGGAACGTTCGCAGGCAACATTAGCTCATCGGTGCAAGCTGACGGGCGAAAGGTGTTCGATGACAAACCTTGTACGAATCTTCGGTAGTCGTGTGCGCTACTTGGGTCGCGCCATCGATGACACGCCGATAACAGGGGCGCTGCGATGCGCACAAGTGTCGTCGGGCAAACGGTTGCCGTTCCAATTCACCGCTAGTGGGAACGCCCCGAAGCGGTGGTTTGTCTGCCCAACACCGGCGAGAGCCGTAGTCTAAATGAGAATCCCAATGCCTACCTGCCCCACCCGACTGCTCGTGTCCTGCCTCTGCTTGGCGACGTCATCCGTTCTGATCGACCGAATGCCTGCACAGGTGCCCACCGGTCATGCGGTCGTTGGCACGAGGGCCGGTTCCGGCACCCCGACGGCGGTGGGCCTGTTCTTTGTCGATCTTGGTACCGGCGGCGTGACCAGTGTCACTGGGTTGCCGGCGGCGCTGACATCGACGGTCCAGAGCCACGGGGTGTATAGCGTTGCGCTACGCTGCTCGGATGATGCGGTGATCGCGGCGAATAGCGGCGCCGGCGCCATCAACGTTTATGTGATGCACCTGAACGGATCCGCTGTGGTGTCGACGGACACTATTTATGTCGGAACGCCGGTATCGGGATCCGGCGGCGCGCGCGTTGTCGTGTTGCCGAATGACAACATTTACGTTCGGGGTCTTAGCCAGTTTGGCTTCGGCGGTCCCCTGGCGAGCAGTGGCCACGGCATCATCGATGTTTCGACGTCGCCTGCGACACTCGTCGCACTTCCATCCATTACTGGGTATCCCACGGCATCGGGTCTGTTGGGAGGCATGGCATTAGATGCGACCGGATCGCGCATCTACCAGCTGTGGTCTACCCCGCCCAATGCAGTGGTCCGGTACGTCGACTTGGCCTCGTTCGACTTGCAAACGTTAACTTGGTGCACGGTGGCGAGCTGGCCAAACCAGAGTGCGGTTGGCTTGGCCGTCGATGACGATGGAACCGTGCACGTGAGTGCCAGCCAGTACGGTACGCAAAACCACTTCGTGCATTCGCTACACGTCAATGGCTGCACGAACACCAATGGAATCACGACTGTGCAAAGCTCGATTCCGCGCAACACGTGGGCCTTTGACATGGACCGGAGCAGGGGAGATTTCGTGCTGGGCACTACCAATGGTGGCATCGTCGCGGGCAACACCGTGTCCCGTGTCGATCAATTTACGGGCCAGGTCACGATCTTGACCGGTGGACCTGGTTGGGGACGCATCGGCCCCGGTGGCGTCGCGGTGAACAACGCGATGAAGAGCTATGGCACCGCAAGCGACGGCTTAAACCGCTCCG
>JBNMNW010000433.1:0-3068 GCA_051278165.1 Planctomycetota bacterium
ACTGTACCCGGTTCACACCACAGGTTGGTCCGCGGCGCTTGGCGACTTGTCTTGCCATGCTGATGGGTGCGGTGGTTAGCGTTGGCTGCAGGATCAGGCGAATCTTGACGCGTGATGCTTTCCTTGGGCCGAATCAGGAATTGTGGGGGCGTAGCCAGGGATGGCTCGGCATGCCGGTGGGAGGCATGCCGCCTAGCCCGGAATCGCGTGCTGCTGGAGTGTTGCTAGCGGCACGATGTCGAGCGTTCGTTCGTGCGTCGACTCCAATACAACCCGCGGTGCCTTGCCGGCTTCGGCTGCTTCGGCCCAGCGCGCCGCGCACAGGCACCAGCGATCACCGGGCTTCAAGCCGGTGAAGCCGAACTCGGGGCGCGAGGTCGACAGGTCGTTGCCCGCTACCTTGGTGAAGTAGAGGAAGTCCTCAGTCATCTCCGTGCAAACGGTGTGCACGCCGTGGTCCTCGCTCGACGTGTTGCAGCAGCCGTCGCGGAAGAAGCCGGTCAATGGCTCCATGCTGCAGGTCTTTAGTTCGGTGCCGAGAACGTTCTTCGAGGGGCTCTTCTTCAGATCCATAGTTGCTCGCCATTTGCTGGCTCCGCACGACTATAGGTCCAAGCGTCAGCTTTGCTAGCCGTCGCTCGTGTCGATCCGATCAACTAGCTACCAAGCGACGCGCATCGTGGTCGTCTGGTCGCTCCGCATTTCGAACGTCTGGAACTGCGGTGGCAGTTCGCCGCGCTGTGTTGCTAGCACGTAGCTTCCCTCGGCAAGTTGTACGTCGTTCACCAGCGTGCGCAGGCTTTCGATGCGCACATCGAACGGCTTGCGCAACGCGCTGATCTCGACCTTCAAGTCGTCCGGCATCTTGCGGTCGGGCACGTCGAAGTGCACCAAGCCAGGAGCTGCTAACGCCACGGTGCCAAGGTCGATGTCGGCTTTGCCATCAACCCAATGGCGGCCGAGGTTCTTGGTGCCACAACCGGCAAGCCCCATCTCGACCTCATAGAAACCTGTCGGGAGAAGGCCTTGTTGCCACGGCCCGTTGGCAACC
Organism: Planctomycetota bacterium; assembly: GCA_051278165.1. GTDB lineage: Bacteria > Planctomycetota > UBA1135 > UBA1135 > UBA2386. Next base: position 1,052 of record JBNMNW010000433.1, read on the forward strand.
GACTTCAGTTGACTTCGTTCCTTGCCTTCCTTGTCGGTCGACTTCTGCAGGACTCTTGGCACGCGCACGTTGCGACTGAACCCGGTTTCTACGTGGCGGAGTCGTAGTCGCAGGTCGTTGAGCTTGCAGCCGGCCACGGCGCTTGGTTGCACGCGGATCGTGCCGGTGTGGCTTGATTCACACGTGAGGCCGACTTTGCCATTGTCGGGCCGGATCCCGGTCATGTGCGCGATCGGGAAGCGCTGCTGGTTGTCTTCATGCCACACATATAAGCTGCCGGAAGTGCTCGGTAGGTTGGCGAGCAAGAACGTTCCATCGCCGGCCGTCTTGGTCTGGTCGCCCCATTGACCGTCGTCGCTGAGCCATTCGATCGTTGCCTTGCCAACTGCCTTGCCGGATTCGTCGAGCAACGTGCCGCGGATGCAGGCTTCGCGTTGCAGAATTAGGTTCTGCGTGTAGTCGCCTTTGTCGACGCGGATCGATTCCTTCGCCAGCCCGAGCTCCGTACCGCCGGCGCGAACCTCGTAGGTGTTCGCGAGCAGTTTATTGAACCGGAAGGCGCCGTCTTTGTCCGTCTTGCCGCGATGCAGTGGTTGTGGGCTAGGGCCGAGAATGACAACGGGCACCTCACCCTTTGGCTTGCCATCTTCGCCGTAGACGAATCCCTTGATCGAGCAGTAATCGGCGGCCTCGGCCTCCATGACGTCGCCGCCGCTCAACAGTCCCTTCAGTTGCACGTCGCTGCTGACGAAGCTGATGTTACTGAAGTCAGCCAGTGAGACAGTCTCGCCGAGGAGTATGCCGACGTTGGCGGGCTCTGTGGACTCGACCGGTTTCACGAGTGGCACCAAGCCGCTTTCGCTGAAGACTGCGTGCGGGTGAATGCCCGCCTGTAGTTTGTTTGATGTCGCGTTCCCGGCCAGTAGTTGGGAGGAGATGTCGTAGCTGGAGATCGATAGTCCGCTGGCGATGCTGAAGCTAAAGGTCGGCCCCTCGCGACTCTTGCCAACGAGTGTGATGTGGTTTGGCATGCCGTGACGCAGTTTCACCAAGCGACGGTGGCGGCGCGGGTCGAGCACTTCGATGGTGATATTTGCTTGCCGCGCGGGCCAGCGAATGATTGCCGTGCCCGTCTTGTCCGTCGATTCGGATGCGTTGCGCAACGTGCCGCCTGGCGGCGCCAGTTCCGGAGTGAATCCGGCTATTGGCAACCCATGCTTGTCGATCACGTGCACCGTCAACTCGAGTTGGTATGGGTGGCTGAGTTGCGACTCTTCGAACGCATATGACGATGCTGGCGTGCGATCGATCTTCGCTGTATCCGCATGATCGCTCGCTTCCGACGCTTCGGCAGTGGTCGCTGTTTTGGCGAGCAAGTCCGTAGTGGCTGGCGGTTGCGGGTCGCCTCCGCCGTAGAGGTAGAGACCGCCGATGCAGAGAACGGCGGCCGCGACGGTGACCTTCATGGAAGCTTTCATCAGTAGCACTCCAGCAGTGATTGGCACCAAAGCGGTGCCGATGGGTAGTCCGAGTGTCGCCGCGAGCCCGGCGCGCCAATCGCTATCCCCTTGGGTTTGCGACAAACGTTGGCGAAGCATGGTCAGCCCGCGTGCGATGCGGCTCTTGACCGTCGCGACGTTGCTCATGGTGCGGTGCGCGATGACGCGCGGCGGCAGGTCTTCGAAGTAGCGCAGGAAGACCGCGGTTTGGTACGGTTCGTCGAGTTGCAATACCGCGGCGCTGACCGATTGCAGCGCTTCACGTCGGGCCAGCGTCTCGGCGGGCGACGGGTGATTCTGCACGCCCTGCTCGATCATGTGGCGTGTTTCGTGCGCCACTCGTCGTCGTTCGCCACGCCGCCATTGCCGCGTGAAGTTGGTCAACACACGTTGCAGCCAGCCGCCCATGGGCCCCGGCTGCAGTTCGTTACGCGAGGTCCAGGCTTTGGTAAGCGTCTGCTGCGTGACGTCTTCTGCCGCATGCTTGTCATGCAGCAGGTCGCGCGCCAGCCCTCGAA
>JBNMNW010000434.1:0-3049 GCA_051278165.1 Planctomycetota bacterium
GTTGGCCTGGTCATCGCCACCGTGCGACTGCTATCGATGGTGCGACCGAAGTCGCAGGCGTGAGCGACGCGCCATGAGCGTGTTGTTCGTGCTACTGCCAGCAAGCAATGACTCCGACGGCTCCGGCTTGGAGGCCGAGCCCGCCACCCCTCTCGCCTCACCGAGCGGAGTAACGATGCGGAGCTACCCGCAAGCGTCCGACGCGCAGCACATCGTCAGCTTGGTGCGCGATGGCCGCGATCGCGGTGCCACGAGATGGCTGCGCGGCCTAGTGCTAGCCATAGCAGGAGGCGCAATACTTGGTGCCACCACCAACGCCATCCTGTCCATTGGCTTCGGCATGTTCAGCGGCCTAAGCTCGATCGCCATCCCGCTCGGCTTCGCCGTAGGCGCCTTCCTTGGCGCATTCACAGCTGCGATGACCGGCACGCACCGCGTCCGTGACGACTTGCGACCGCTGCTGCGTGAGACCCAGCCAGGCGACACATTGCTACAATGGTTCGCCCCAGAACGCCCCGTGCTGCAGTCCATGCGCACCCTCTACACCAAGGCCAACATCGCCTGCGTCCTACTCGACTAATGTTAGTACGGTGCCTGGACAAGAAACAACATCTTCGCGACCCAGCGGTGACACGAATCTTCACCGCACCGCGAACTACTTATTGCCTGCGACCCAGCGCTTCTTCGCCGGCTCCAGGTTCTTGTTATTCGGGTCGATCTTCATCGCCTCGTCCATCAGCGACAGCGCCGTCTTCCTCTGCTTGTTCACGAGCAGCACTGCGGCGTGCAGATACATCGCGTTGCCTAGGAACGTCGCATCCGGCTGCTTCTTGTGGCGTGCCTCAACGGCGGCCAGCGTCTTCTTGCTGATCGCGAGAACGTCCTTCAGCGTGCGCTTATTCGACTTGTCGAGGTCCTTCCAGCGGCGGTATGCGATGCCGCACATGCGCTGACCCCAATCGATGACTTGATCCTTGGGGATGTTCTTCCAAGCCATCATCGCCGCCGAGGATGCAGCCTTCAGGTCTTCGCTGCGGTAGTAGGCCGTCGCCATCTGGTCGTAGCCGAGGAACAGCACGCGCTTGTTTCGCTGTGACTTCAAGAACAGGCGCAACTGCGTGAGGTCGTAGTCTTGGGGCGCGACATCATCGCGGAAGGTCTCGTCGCTGATCTTCCACAGCATCGCTTCGGCGACCTCTTCGGACTTGCCCTTCGGATCGACTTTGATCATCGCATTGATGACCTCGTGCGAACCCTTGATGTCGCTCACTAGCCGCAGTTTCTGCACCAGCTTAAGGGCCTGCTTGAGGTCTTCGGGCTTTTGCTTCTGGTGCTCGCGCAGCGCTTGGATCGTGTCCGTGCCGGCGCGAACGCGATCGATGTCGGCGACGAATTGCTCGATCGGAACATAGCCAGGCAGCACGTCGACCACCTCTCCATCCGGTGCGATGAAGAACACCGTCGGCACCGAAGCGATCTTGTAACGCTGCCAGACGGCCCGTCCGGCCTCGTTATTCTGAACGCCCATGCAGAGGAAGTCGCCCAGCATTTTGCTGACCTTCTTATCGCCCATTGTGCCGTCGAACATCGCGGCACACCTGTCGTGGTCGTTCTGCCAACAGTAGAGCAGCAACATCTTGGCCGGCTTATCTTGAGCGGCGGTGAGGGCGGCGTCGAACTCCTTGTCCCACCATGTGATCGCTTGGGCCGGTAGGCTGGCAGCAATCAACGAGGCGAGCAAGAACGCGGATGCGTGGCGCGTCATAGCGTTCATTGTGCCGTCACTTGTGCCCAGACCCAAGGTCACTTGCTGCTCAGCTTGTCCAGGAAGCGCAACATCTCACCTTCGGCCAGCCGCCTTCGGGCGCCCGGCTGTGCTGGGGCGGGCTTGCTGGAAACGCGTAACGCGCTGAAGCCGGCGATCGCCTCATCTGGCGTATTGCTGCGTCGGTGGCACTGGGCGCACTGCGCCGCATAGGTAGTGTGCTTGCGCGAGCCGTAGTCTCGGAACAGTTCTTGGCTCTCCATGTCGATGCTGCGAAACGATGCGAACGGCACGCTGTGCACCGAGCTATTGGTGTCGCGCACGGTCTCGCGAGCGAGCGACCACATTGCGAAGTCGATGCCGTCGCGCGTCGTCGTCAGGTTGTCGAAGGAGAGGGGCTCACGATTGCTGAGCCGTTGCGTGCGCGCTTCGATCACGAGGTCAGTTGCACAAGGCTTGCCCTGGTCATCGACCGCGACGATGCCCTGCATCAGCAGTGCGACCGAGTAGATCGGCAGTGGCGTGCGTCGTTCACCGGCGGTTAGCCACGCGGCGACTGCTTCTCCTTTCAAATCGGGGATCACCAGGTGAATCGTCGACCAAAGCTGCACGTATTCGGCGTCGAACAGGCGGCTCGAATTGCGCGCGACTTCGATGCAGTTGCGTGGCTCGAAGTCGGGGATCTTGTTCGCGACTGCTTCGAACGTGGTGGTGCGCACCGCAGTGCTAAGCAATACCTCGCGCGGCAGGGCGAGACGTTGCGCGCACGCCAGCAGCGGCTGCACGAGTTCGGGGTTCTTTTTGACGTCTAGCAAGCGTCGTGCGAAGCGCAGCAAGTCGTGTTGGAACCACACCGCGGCGCGCGGCCGGCTGCGGAGTTCGCGTAGCACGTCGCCGTCAACTTGCTGGAGCCACGCCTTCAGTTGCGTCGCGGCCGATTCCGACAAATCCTCGATCGGAAGTTGTCGACCGTCACCGCCAAACCAGCGTCGGTCGAGTTCTTGGCCCTTGCGCTTCTTGAAGTACCAACCCTTCACGAAGAACGACTTCGCAGCTCCATGTTCGTTCGGCAGTGCGGCGCCGACCACGGTTGGGATGCATTGCGTCAGGTAGAGCAACCGGAAGATGCGGTTGCACACGTGGTCTTCTGCCGCGGCATATGGCAACCAGGTCGCGTCGTGCCTGGGCAGGCCGAAGTCGTCATGGTCGTTCGGAAGGCGCTTGTCGGGCGCCTGCGCGCAAATCGCCCCAGCGAGTGTCAGCAGCAGCGTGGCACGGATCAGC
>JBNMNW010000435.1:0-3037 GCA_051278165.1 Planctomycetota bacterium
TGCCGCTTCGCTGGCGACACGGTCGTGCTCAAGAACCTGCCTGCGTCGGGCGACTACATGGGCCACCCGGTGATGCCGAAGCGCAAATACCTGCGCTTGATGCGCGAGTTGCGCAAGATCGCCGGCGTGTAGTCGCGCCGTCAGCAGCCTGTCGCATTCATTCCCTCGATGCGGTTCATGTGTTTGTGCGCCGCTACTAGCGCGACACCATTGGCCACAGCTGCCAGAGGTCGAGTTCTGCTCAGCCGCCATCGACGCGAACAGCATCGCCGCCATCGCCTGCCGTTGCGCAGGCACCATGACAACAACTACGGGACGAGGCGCTGGTTGGGTTCGCAGCACTCGAAGACAGCGACCCCAGCCGTTACGGCCACCAATCGCCGCAGCGCGCCTTGACCGCTGTTTGCATCTCATCGCGTGCTCGTTGGTAGGCCGATAAGTCCCCGCCATACGGATCGGCGATGTCCAAACCATCCGGCCGCAGCAACTCGACCTTGTCGGCACACTCCGGCGCTTCGGCCAGCAGCGTCTGTCGGTGGCTGTCACTGAGGCAGTAGATCTTCATCGCGCGTTGCCACAGCGAGGAATCGATTGGCTGGCTGCGGTGGTCGCTGAGGTCGAGGCCCGACTCTTTGGCCGCTTCGAGGCTGCCGTCACTTGCCGACATGCCGGGCACCGTCGCCGTGCCGGCGCTCGCGAACTTGATGCCGCGCGCCAAGACTTCACCGGCGGCAATGCCCATGGCTTGGCCGATCTCTTCGCGCGCCATCGCTTCGGCCATCGGCGAACGGCAGGTGTTGCCGGTGCACACGAACAGGACCAGGTCCGCTGCGGTACTGAGCACTTCCTCGCGCGTCAGGATGCCTTCGCGGATCACTTCAAGCGGGCCGCGGTCGGCGCGCACGATGGTCGAGGCGACGCCGATGGGGGAGGCGCCATCATCGACCAAGAACGCAATGTCGTCGTTGCAGGCCGCAGCAATGTCGGTCGGTTCGACCAGCGGTGGTTCGCCGGTCGCGTTGACCGAGGTCATCCACAGCGGTTCGCCACACGCTTTGATCACCTTGCGGGTGAACTCATTGGCGGGCTGGCGCACGCCAATCGAACGGCCGTCAGGACCCTTGAGGATCAAGGTCAGCGGTCCCGGCCAATAGCGCTCCATCAGGCGTTCGGCTGCGAGGCCGACCTTGGCGCCGAGCTTCTTGACGTCGGCGATGTCGGCGACGTGCCAAGTCAGCGGTTCTTTGGCATCGCGGCCTTTCCAGTTGGCGACGCGCTCAGCAGCTTCCTTGTGGCTGGGTAGGGCGGTGAGGCCGTAGACGGTCTCGGTCGGCAAAACCGAGATCTCGCCGCGTTGTAGGGACGCAGCGACATCGCTGCACAGGGCATCGTGGTTGGCTTCGACCAGTCGCTCGTGGCGCAGGGGCATGGTGCCGAACAGTAGCTTGCAGCGGAAACCATGGCGAGGGGGAGCTTTCCGCAAAGCCACGCCCTATCCTGCCTCATCTGAATGGCGAACTCGGCGCGCAAAGAACGGTTACAGAAGATCCGAACCCATCGTCTGGCCCATCTAGGCACGCTGCTGGCTGGATTCGCCCACGAAGTGCGCAATCCACTGAGCACCATTGGGCTCAATCTGCAGTTAGTTCTCGAGGACTACCGCGAGGCAGAATCAACGCGCGATAAGCGCACCCACAAGCGATTGTCGACTGTCGAAGGCGAAGTTCGGCGGCTCCAGACCATCCTCGAGGAGTTTCTTGACTACGCGCGCGCGCCGGAGCCCAAGGTGCAGCTGGTGTCGCTCAACCAGAAGATCCAGGCGCTGGTCGACTTCCAGGACCTCGAGATGAAGGAGGCCAACTTGTCGCTGCGCTTCTATCCGGGGGTTGATGTCGACGAGGTCGCGTGCGATTGGGACCAAGTGCAAGCGGCGGTCGGCAATCTGGTGCGCAACGCCAAGGATGCCACGCCGACTGGCGGCCAGATCTTTGTGTCGACGCAGCGCGATGGCGAGTTCGTGACGATCAACGTAACTGACACTGGCGCCGGCATCGCGAAGCAGGAAATCGACCGCGTGCTCGAGCCCTACTTCAGCACGAAAAAAGGTGGTACCGGACTCGGGCTTCCAACGGTGCGCCGGGTGGCCGAAGATCATGGCGGCTCGCTGACGATGCAATCGGAGCCGGGCAAGGGCACGCAGTTTTCGCTGCGTCTGCCCGTGCACGTTAGTGAGCCGACCGCGGAAACATAAATGAGAACGAATCCGATTCTGGTCGTCGACGACGACGACGCGCTGCGCGAGGCGCTGGTCGAAGCCCTCGAATTGCTGCCGGTGGAGATTTCCACGGCGTCGAGCGGCAAAGAAGCGACCGAGATGTTGGCGCAGCGTCGGTTCGCCGTGGTCGTGACCGACTTGGTCATGAAGGGCTCTGATGGCTTTGCCGTTCTGGCCGCTGCCAAGGAGACCTACGCCAACTGCCGCGTCGTGATGCTCACGGGCCACGGTGGTCGTGAGATTGCTGTGCAAGCGATGGAGCAGGGCGCGACCTACTACGTCGAAAAGCCAGTCAACCTGTCGGACCTGCGTGCCAAGGTCAAGAAGTCGCTCGAAGACCACGACAAGGACGTCGCCTACGACGACCTCAAGGGTCAGATGGAGCGCACCTATGGCATCGAAGGCATCATCGGGCAGGATCCGAAGATCCAGCGCACGATGTCGTTGGTGCGGCAGATCGCTGGCACTGCGGCGTCGGTGTTGATTCTCGGTGCGTCGGGCACCGGCAAAGAACTGATCGCTCGCGCCGTGCACAACTTATCGCCGCGGGCCAAGCGTCCGTTCGTTGCGATCAACTGCGGCGGCATGTCCGAGGGCACGATCGAGAGCGAGTTGTTCGGCCACATCAAGGGCGCATACACAGGGGCCGTTGCCGATCGCGAAGGTAAGTTTGAATACGCCGCTGGCGGCACGTTGCTACTCGACGAAGTCGGAGAGATGCCGGTGCCGACGCAGATCAAGTTGCTGCGTGTGCTCGAAGAA
>JBNMNW010000436.1:0-3006 GCA_051278165.1 Planctomycetota bacterium
GCGAATCTTCCTTGATGCCCAACTTGTCGATGCCTTGCACGAGCGCCACCACCTTTAGGATCTGCTCGGGTGAAGCGACCTTTTGCATCGCATCCAACGCCACCAACTCGCGCAATCCGAGCTTGTTCTTCTTGTCAGCCTCTACGGTCACGGCGACCACTTCTGCATCTGCAACACCAGCGGAAAGGATGGCGCGAATCGCGTCGTGCTTCAGCCCCTTCTTGTTGCGTGAGTCTAGCTTGAAGGCTTGCTTGGCAAGTCGCGCCATGCCGCGCACGCCGTACGACTCGCGAGACATCTGGCCAAGATCGTCCACGACAGACCGCAGGATCTTCAGTCGGTCACCGCCCTTCGCCTTTGCGAGAGTGCGCTCGTAGCTGGCCAAGAACTCAAGATTGCTGCGGCCTTCGGACGCGACCTTCTCAAGGTGAGCGACGTAGTTTGCGGGGCCGCCTTCCTCGTAGCTGGCGGAACCCAACACGTCGCCGTTCGACGTCAACAGCATGATCGTCGGGTAGCCACCGACGCCATACTCTCCGGAGACCTCTGCGTTGCGCACCGGGTTCGGCACCTTGTCCATGGCCGGCTTCTGGCGCGGGTAGTCGAGCGCGACAAGCACGTATTTCTTGCTCATGGCATCGACGAACTCCGCATGAGCAAACACTTCGGCATCGAGCTTGATGCACCAACCGCACCAATCCGAGCCGGTGAAGTCGACCAGCAGATCCTTGCCCTGCTTCTTCGCCGACGCAACGGCCTTGTCAAAGTCATCGAACCAGACACTTGCGGGCGCTTCCTGCGCCGCGAGCGGCAAGGTCAGTAGGGTGAGTGCGGATGCGAAGAAACGAGAAGCTACGTTCATTCGCGAACTCTAACTTCGTGGCCTCGTCGGCGCACGGCGCAACAGCCGCGGCAGCCATTGCGGCTCGCCAGATACATGCATGAACTGAGCCTGCGTCGCTCCCCACACGCTCTAGCAAAAGCCCCGCCAGGCCAACTCACGACCCTGCGTAGCACCTTGTTGTTCGGGGAGGCTCAGGCATAGAACTGGCCCAAGGGCTCCAACTTCGGCGCACACGTCGCCAGCCCCGGCGAGCAGCCGTCTCACGAACCCCCCAGCCCCGCGAATGCAGGTTTTTGCCCTGCAACCACCCCGAATCGCTGTGCCAGGTTGTGCCAGACCGTGCCCCCTCGTGCCACGTTGTGAACGAAGTCCGTTGCACAGTCGCCCGCTCAACTCGCCGGGCGCGCGCCTAACGCATCAGCCAACGTGGCTCGGTATCGCCTTCGATCACGGTCCACGTAGTCTCGCGCGTGTCGCTCGACGCGTAGCCACTGCACCGAACTCGATACACTCCTGGATATAGCGCAAGCTCGCTTGGTTGCCACGTGCCGTCGACGCAGTGCAGTTGTGAATGCATGCGATCGCTGTCGTCGGCTACGGAGAAAAGCGAGAGAGTCAGCACGGTGTCCGAAGCAACGTGCCCGGCGACGCGCACCGGGATGCGTTCGGGTCGAGAGGCATGCAATACCACCGGCCCCTGCTGACTCGCGACGTCGACACGCTGAGTAAACGTTCGAGACGCGTAGCGCGCCACTAGCGTGATCTCGCCAGTCGGGAGTCGTCGCAAGCGTGTACTCATGTCCGGCAGGCGCTCGCTCTCGATGCCGAGTTCGTTCTGCTTCACGACATCGATCGCGGCGTCGAGTGTTTCGCCATCGTGGCCTACGAGGCGAGCAGTGAGTGAATGGCCCGGATGCAGCGTAAACCATGGGTTCTGCATGCCCTCGACCAGACTAAGGCGCTGGCGCAGCAGCGCCTTGCTGCCGCTGGCCACCCGCACTTCAACGTCTTCGCCAGTGGCCACCAGGCGGAGCCGGAAGCGACCGTCATCGTCGGTGGACGTGCGCGCACGGTGGATCGAATGTCCGCGCTTGCGAGCTTCGCCCACCACCAAACGAGCCTTCGCCGGGGCTCCGTCAGCAGTAACCACACGGCCATCAATACGACAGATGGGTACGTCGGCCACCATGCGCAGGCGCCGCACTTCGCCGAATGGTGGCACTACGAATTCACATTGCGCAATCGCCTGCCCCGCGCCGTCGGTGGCCGTAGCCGTAAGGTGCGCGCCGGGTACAAGCGACACCAGCGTGAACGTGAGATCGTCGTCAAACGTAGCCGAACTCTGGTGGCGCCCGCCGCTGTTGAACTGCCCGATGCCGGCGGCTCGATGGAGTCGTGAGGGGTAATTGTGTTTGGGTTGGTCGGGGCAGTGGAAGTAACCCTCAGGGCCAACGATCTCAAGGCGGGTCTCTTCGGCGCGTAGGTCGTTGCATACGAGCTGCAGCTCTACCCGGTTCTCGGATGCGAGTTCGAAGCGCAGTGGATCGTCCGGAGCCCCGCTACCGCCGATTGCCTCGTAGACATCAACCAACGCACCGGGCGCGCCAACGCGAAACGCATGCTCCATCGCGCTCTTGACGTGGATGACGGTGCGCCCGTCCGAACCGGTCGGCTGGGATCTCTGCGTCGCCTCGAAGACGGCACCGCGTACCGGCGCGCTCTCGCGATCGACCGCCAACACGTGGACCTCGGCGAGCCTGTGCAGTACAACCTCACCGCCATCAGCCCAACGGACCCCGGTTGGCATTTCGAATGTGAACTTCGGGTGCTTGCCAGCTTCAGGGTGACTGATCCAAAGGTCCACGCGCATCGCGCGCGGCTGATTCGCTGGGTCGAGGTAGCGGTGCAGCGGGATACTGTCGAGGTTCATCCCCATGACCAAGACCCCGTCTGCATCGGCCCTCGCGCCCGTCAACGGACCATCGCCGTCGACGAGCCACGGACGAAAATTGCACTCGGCGCCGGCCACCGGCGTGCCATCGTCAAACACAACGCGCAACCGCATTGCTGGGATTGGTACGATGGCGATGATCTGGCCCGGTCGACCGACTCGCAGCACGGCGGAATCCCCATCTGCGTGCTCGGCGACGGTTTGCTCCGGA